>JAWSUM010000010.1:0-26788 GCA_033549165.1 Methanolobus sp. | reverse complement strand
TATCAACCGAAGCCACAACAACTCTTGCCTCGACTGTCAGGATCTCTATCCCGACCAGGGATACCCTTGCCCATACATCAACAACTACTCCTTTGTCCAGTATCCTGTCAAGCACTTCTGCAAGACTGGATGATTCAGGTCCGTGTGCCATTTCATTTCCTCCTTTGTTTATTTCTCCCGATAGATAATATCGAAGAGCGTGAAGTTTTTATATATGTGCCGAAGGCACCATAATCGCATCTGTATTTCTCATCCTTAAGCGGGAACTCCGGGGGCTGCGCCTATTGCAGCCTGTTCTACTTTCGTAATCTCTTCAGCGTAGTGCAGGAATGTATCAACCGAAGCCACAACAACTCTTGCCTCGACTGTCAGGATCTCTATCCCGACAAGGGATACCCTTGCCCATACATCAACAACTACTCCTTTGTCCAGAATCCTGTCAAGCACTTCTGCCAGACTGGATGATTCAGGTCCATGTGCCATTTCATTTCCTCCTATGTTTATTTCTCCCGATAGATATATCGAAGAGCGTGAAGTTTTTATACATGTGCCGGAGGCACCATAATCGCATTTGTATTTCTCATTAGAACATTCAATAATTGCGTATACCGCACAATTATTGGTGGGAATGTTGATCTCATCTCTCTTCCTTTTTAAGGGTCAGTTTGAATACTCCGTTTCTGTATACAGTCTTGAGAACAGCAGCCCTGCATGGCAGCAATACTTCCCTGGCGTATTTTCTGCTGTCACCGCTTGCATTAATGATGAGCACGTCATCTTTTACCTCGTATGAGATGTCCTTCTCCTCAATTCCCGGAAGCTCGGCAATAACCTCAAGGCCATCCGCTTCCTCAAAGACGTCCACGTAGGGTTCCCGCGTTTCTTCAATCACGGTACCTTTTTCTGTTTCCCGCACGATGTTCCCAAAACGCTCAACCTGCAGTCCTTTGCCTCCCATTTTCACCGAAAAACCGTACATTGCCTTGCCTGCAGGAGTTTCGATCTCACCGGTCCGCTCTGTTCTTCCCTGTCCCTTTTCTGCCATTTCGGAAACAGTGTCGATGAAACTCCCGAATCCATTGAATATCTCGCCAACACCTATTCCTTTATACGGTGGTTCGGGTCTTTTTCCCGGACGCGGTCTTATAGATCGTCTCATTGTTTTCACCCTATGAGCAAAATCCGCCCTGTTCTCTGTATGTTACCACACGGAACAAGGCTGACATTGACTGCATATATTGGAGTAAATCCGATTGTACATGAGGTGTGAAATTTATCTCTGTTCACATCCATCGGCTCACAACCTGTAATTAATATTCAATGCTTAAAATATATTCTCATCTCTCAAAATATATTTTAAAATATGTTTCAAATAATGTCTCAAAAATTGAAACAAATCCTGTTTCAAAAATTAAGATTTAGTAATACATAAACCCGAGCAGTTATATGATTAAATTATGTTGAAACTTCTTGTGGTAGATGATGCTCCTCATGTGCTCAAAGCGCTTCGGGATACCTTAGAAGTACACGGGTACGAAGTGCATGAGGCTGTAAACGGAGAGGAAGCAGTGGCAAGGTACATGGAAGTAAGTCCCGACGTAGTACTTATGGACATACTGATGCCGAAAATGGACGGTATCAGTGCTACCAGAAGTATTTTGGACTACGATTCTGATGCGAAGATAATCGCAGTAACGGCTGTTGGAAAGCGCGGGCTTGAGGACGAATGTGCCGAGGCCGGAGCAAGCGTCTTTGTCATGAAGCCTTTTAAGACAAAGGATCTGCTAAATGCAATTAATTCGCTGGGTGACGATGAAGGGAATTGAAGCTGTCAGGGCATACCAGGAAGAGATTATAGAGTCGATTCCGAGTTCTATCATTATCCTTGACAGGGGATTGAAGATCCTGTATGCAAACAGGAACTACTATGTGAAATCAGGTAAAAGGGAGTGGGAAGTGGTTGGCGAGAAGCTTCAACGGGTTTTTTCCTCACTGCTCATCGAAAGGACCAGTATCGATGAAAAAATCAGACTGGTATTCGATACGGGCGTTCCTTTCAGCGGCGAACAGCTAAGATATCCGGGAGGGCTGTTCTTTTTTTATAAGATACATCCGTTGAAAGAAGCGGATATGGGCCTGAGGCGGGTAATGCTTTTGATGGAAGACATCACCGAACATACACGCCTTGAGGAAGAACTCAGGGATTCATACGTGAAACTTGAGAATGCTTATGCGGAGCTGAAGGAGGAAGATGAGACAAAAACGGATTTTATCTCGACGGCCTCGCACGAGCTTCGTACTCCCCTTACCGTGATAAACAGCTACCTTGAGATGTTCGAAGACGGCATGCTGGGTGAACTGGATGAAAACCAGTGTGAAAAGCTTGCTGTTATGCGTTCCCAGACGGACCATATGGTACGGCTGGTAGAGGACATGCTTGATTCGTTAAGGCTGGAATCGAGGAAATTCAAGATACAAAAGTATCCTTTAAAGCTTGAAACGATTGCAAAAAGTGCGGTAGAGGAATTAAGCAAGCAGGCGGACCTCAAGGAACATACAATGTCTTTAAAGGTTCATGGAAGGCTGCCTGAGATAGAAGGAGATGCGCAGCGTATAAAGCAGGTATTCAACAACCTGCTCACCAATGCCGTCAAATATACTCCCAACGAGGGACGGATTGAGATTGAGATGGAAGAAGAAAAAAAGCACATCCTTGTTTCGATTTCCGACAGTGGTATAGGGATACCTGAAAAAGAGCACGAAAGGATATTTGGGAAATTCTATACGGTGGGCAGTAAATTCCTGACGCGGGAGTCTGAGAGAATGGGACTCGGGCTTACGATCGCCAAAGGGATAGTGGAAGCACACGGCGGCAGGATATGGGTGGAAAGTGAAGGGGAAGGAAAAGGGAGCATTTTCTATTTCACACTTCCAAAAGGTGATTGAAGTGTTCAAGTTCTTCAAACGAAATCTACAGGTGATTCCTGCCACCGAGCCCGTAACAAACTTTGACAGTGCAAAGCTAAAACGGGGAAGGGGTTATCTGATACAAGAGCATAGATCCGAGGTGGCCTTCGATGTTTTTGCCTCCATTATAAGGGGCGCATGTACAGAATGCGGGCAACCCAGAACTTTTCCCTGCGAAAGTATAGGATGTGAACAATGCACCCTTACATGCCCCTGCAAATATTGCACGCAATCCCGGGCACAGGGGTTGTGTTTGACGATAAACTCACCTGAAGATATCAGACAGAGATATCTTTTGCAAATAACCCCTGTTTTCTGGATAAGCAAACATGGGAACGGAAGCATCAGCCCGGTTGATCTTGAGATAATGGCCGGTACGATAAAAGACTTTCTCAAAAGGAGTAAAAATCCGGTTGTGTTGCTTGATGGCATAGAGTACCTTGTCACTATGAACGGGTTCATTACTTGTTTGAAATTCTTATATGATATGAGGGAGTTGGTTATTCTGGACAATGCAATACTCATTTTACCTGTTAGTTCCGCAGCCTTTGAAGAAAGGGAGAATGCACTTCTTAAAAAGATTTTTGATAAAGTGGATTTCGACATTTTTCATGATGAAAGAATCTTCTGATTATGCCTGAAAGATTATTGTAAAATTTGAACAGGTATTTTGGCGTCTGATTCGGGAACACAATGATTAATATTCCCTGGGGGAAAATATATTTATAATAGAATCTAATAACAGTTAAATAATTGCTATACTGAGATTTATGGCAACATTTGCACATGTGTCTAAAAAGATATTTATACAAGTATCCAAATTATATAAATACAGATAAAAACACAGATAAATGTTCATAAATACTTTTCCGATAATGGTGGTAAGAGAAATGACTGGGAGTTCCAGTAAAATGATAGACAATGGTGCCATGAGTAATGTCGTTAAAAGTCATTTGGAAATCATTGTGCTTTCAATGTTGTCTGGCAGATCGGTAAGCGGCTATGATATCATAAAAGAAATCGCTATAAAGTATAATGTCCTGTTAAGTCAGGGGACAGTTTATCCGCTTTTACATTCTATGAAAGAGGACGGCATCATACAGTCAATGTTTATAAAAGGGGACATGAGGACGAAAAGATATTTCTATACGCCGGAAGGGAAGCAGGTTACTAACGAAAAAATAGACGAATTTGTAGATGTGATGGAATATTTTCTGGAAATAATCAAAAAAGGAAGGTTTGCTTAAAAGTATGTTCAAAGAATGTCTGATAGGTCTGGATGATTTGTTTAAGGAAGACAGCGATATACCTGTGGGTTCCGTGGTACTTGTAACAGGGGCGGAAGGATCTCTTAAATCGAGTATTCTGTTCAATATGATCTCGAACTACCTTGCAGGCAGCGGCGAACACGCCTTATATGCAACCATGGACGAAACCGAAGAAAGTCATCTTCGGAATATGGCAAGTCTCGGATTCAAAAAAACAGATAACATGCATGTCTTCGATTACAGGGATATGAGGCATGAATGGGTGAACGAAGAACCTGACATGGTCAGGATCACGGAAGAGATGATAAATTTTTATAAGGACAAATATCCCGATCTGAAGGTTTTAGTATTCGATGCGCTCAATGCACTTTATTCGATTTCTTCCCAGACTAATCTGAGAAAAACCATGTATCACTTCTTTACAATGCTCCGGGATAAAAACCTGACCTCATTTCTTATCCTGGAGACATACTCACCTGAAAAGCATGTACTTGTCGGTGATTGTTTGGAACGTCCTGAGTTTTTCCTTGCGGACGGCGTAATAGAACTTGGGATAATCGAGGGCAGGGAACATGTAAAAAGATATATCCAGATAAGGAAAATGAGGGGTGCACACCACAGCATGGAAAAACACCAGATCGTGGTGCAAAAGGACGGCATACACGTACTTGGGTTGGTCTACTAGGGTCCGAAATCCGGTCTCAGGTATTTCTTATTTCAGTTCTCTTTTAATATCGCATGGATATGCTGAATTCAATTGTCAATAATTTTCTTGTAAACTGACTTAGACCTGATCAGTTTGGCAATTATTTTTTAGATTTCTGGACCTTCAAACCAAAATAGGTTTATACTAATATCATGATTATACATGATGGATGGGAACTATTAACCTCTGGTTTCATTATCTCTTCCTTATCAGGTTCCACCAATATCGGTATCAATCAGCGGAATAAATAGTACTGCAGATTTTATTGTGTGGTTCCAGGCTTAGTTCCATTGACCTGAAACGAAGTCAGGTCATGTGAGATATATAATCATTAATAGTTAGGGACGGAGTGTAAATGTCTGAGAACTTTGATGTCAAGATGGATGGTAAGAGTTACCTCCCGGATTCTTCTGTAAAGGAGAATTCCTGGATTAGGGATTACGAAACGGTCTATGCGAAATCCGTAAAAGACCCGGAGGCACACTGGGGGAAGGTTGCGGAGGAACTTGACTGGTTCAAGAAATGGGACCGTGTCAGGGAATGGGAACACCCCTATGCAAAATGGTTTACGAATGCCAGACTGAACATCACCTGCAACTGCCTGGACCGGCATGTCTTCAATGGCAGAAAGAACAAAGTAGCTCTGATCTGGGTTGGGGATGACGGCGAGGAACAGGTTATCACATACCGCCAGCTTTACCGTGAGGTGATGAGGTTTGCGAACGGCCTGAAGTCCCTGGGTGTCGGTAAAGGCGACAGGGTATGTATCTACATGCCGCTTGTTCCCGAACAGATAATAGCTATGCTTGCATGTGCCCGGTTGGGGGCGGTCCACAGTGTTGTCTTCGGAGGTTTCGGTGCCAATGCCCTGCACTCCAGGATAAAGGATGCACAGGCAAAGATAGTCGTCACGGCAGATGCAAGTCTTCGGCGTGGTAAGCGCCTCGACCTCAAGTCCATCGTGGACGAAGCTGTGGTAAATGCATCCAGTGTTGAGAAGATAGTGGTCCTCAGGAGGCTGACTCCGCAAATGGAGCTCTTCTCGGAAATAGAGGTCGATTTCTATGAGATCATGGAAGGCGTGGAGAAAGAATGCGAACCCGAGGTCATGGATGCCGAGGACCCGCTGTTCATCCTCTACACCAGCGGTACCACAGGTCCTGCAAAGGGTATTGTCCACGCATGCGGCGGCTACATGGTAGGCGCCTACTATACCACGAAGGCCATGTTCGACCTGAAAGAGGGCGATGTCATGTGGTGCACGGCAGACCCCGGATGGATAACCGGTCACAGCTATATAGTCTACGGTCCCCTCGCAATGGGTGCTACCATCCTGATATCCGAAACTACTCCGGACTATCCGGATCCTGGTGTCTGGTGGAACATGATTGAGGAATTCGATGTGACGATATTCTACACCGCACCCACGGCTATCCGCATGTTCATGAAGATGGGTGAGCAGTGGCCCGGGAAGTACAACCTCAGTTCCCTGAGGATTCTTGGTTCTGTTGGTGAGCCTCTCAACCCCGAGGCCTTTGAATGGTATTACCGTGTGATTGGAAAGGAGAAGTGCCCGATCCTGGATACCTGGTGGCAGACCGAAACAGGCATGCACATGATTACCACTGCAGTTGGCGAACCAATGAAGCCCGGATTTGCGGGCAGGCCGGTGCCCGGCATCGTTGCCGACGTGGTGGACGAGAAGGGTGAACCGGTCCCTCCCGGAACCGGCGGTTTCCTGGTCATAAAGGAGCCCTGGCCGTCCATGATGAGGACTGTCTACAACAATGATGAGAGGTACCGCCAGTACTGGAGCACAATCGGCAATTATTACGCCGCCGGTGATCTTGCAGTTAAGGATGAGGACGGTTATATCATGATACTCGGCCGCTCGGATGATGTTTTGATCGTTGCGGGTCACAACATCGGCAGCGCTGAAGTGGAAAGTGCCCTGGTATCCCATGAAGCTGTTGCTGAGGCTGCGGTCATAGGAAAGCCCGATCCTCTCAAAGGTGATTCCATCAAGGCCTTTATCATACTTCGCATGGGTCACATTCCTAGTGACAAGCTGAAGCTGGACCTGGTGTACCATGTGAGGATGAACCTCGGGCCCATTGCGATACCCTCGGAGATCGAGTTCGTGGACTCTCTTCCAAAGACCCGCAGTGGGAAGATCATGCGGAGGCTGCTCAAAGCAAAAGAGCTTGGTACTGATCCCGGGGATGTTTCCACGCTGGAGGATTGAGCCCACCTTCTCTTTTTTGTCCTTCCCTTGAAAACAATAGTAATAGTTATGAAGTATGTTCCATAACTATTATTCACAGCAGGGTGAAAAATATGATCGACTTTTTCGAACTTTATCTTTTAGAGGACTGTCCATACGGCGATGAGACTACGGAACTTCTCGGTATTCAGGGCAAGGGCAGGCTGCGTATCGTTTCCAGAGAACATGGTGTTGCGGCGTGTATGGATGACCTTGCTGCCTTTTACACAAGCAAGGGCCTGGAAATGGTCACATGCCTTGACGATGGTGCGGAGTTCAATCCCAATGATGTCATATTCGAAGCCCAGGGTGACCTGCCCATGCTTTTCAAGCTATGGCGGGTTTCCCAGACCTTCCTCTCCCTTGTCTGTGCTATCGCTTCCAATACCCGCATTGCCGTGGAGATTGCACATAAGGTCAATCCTGGTGTGCAAATCGCAACCAGCAGGAAGACCCACCCCGGATTTCGCAGGTATGAGCTCAAGGCCGTGAAGGCGGGAGGAGGTCAGCACCACCGCAATTCCCTGAGCGATTCCATTCTTGTCACCCAGAACCATTTCAATGTTGCCGGGGATTTCGGCAAGCTGAGGGCAATGAAGAAGGTAGAGATAGAGCCAAGGAACCGGGAAGAGGCTTTCAAATACGCACCCCTTGCAGATGTGCTTCTGCTGGACCACTACAGTCCCGAGGAGCTGGAAACCCTTGTACCTGAACTTCGTTCCATAAATCCGCACCTGGAGATCGGTGTTGGTGGGATCGAACTGAAAATGGTCTCCGAATACGCAAAGCATGTGGACTTTATCGTAACCAGTTCTCTTTATTATTCGAAGCCTCTGGATCTTACTACAAAGATACGGAAAATCTAGACTTTCCCATATTAAGTACAAGGGGAAATCAATTTATACCATAAACACAAAGGTTGTGTACAAGACGTGCATTACCGTTGTAAACAGCCCACATCCTCGGGGGAGGGTAACGGAAGTATGCTTCCTGCTCAACGGGCGTCGAAAAGATAATTAAGTCAATAGGTCATTTGCTATTTCAAAATGAAAAGATGTTAGGTGTTAATATGAGCAAACCGGAATTATTGGATTTCAGTGCAACGTGGTGCGGACCCTGTAAGATGCAGAAGCCTTTCCTTGATAAGGTAAAGGATGAATTCGGGGATCAGGTGGATGTAAAGGTTATCGATGTTGACCAGAATCAGGCAATGGCTGCAAAATATGGTATCCAGGCCGTTCCTACTCTCATTATCCTGAAGGACGGGGAAGCTGTCAAGCGCTTTACAGGCGTAACCACTGCCGGTATCCTTATTGAAGAGCTCAAGAAAGTACTTTGAGCATTTTCATCTTCTTTTTTTCTTCCATATTTTCTTATTTTTGTGGCGCTGCTGAAAAACATGTAAATACTTTGAGATTAATCCCTGTCCGAGGGATAAGGATATTACAGGAAATGATAGACCTTGGCATCATGGTTTTCAGGCAGAAGAACGCTAATGGTTCTTTCAAGCCACATCTTTCTGTCAAGTTCCGCTCCGATGAAGGAAAACTTGTTACATTCTCCATAGACACAACAAGGACCCCTGCAAAATATCCGCAACCAGATGCCTATCTTATCACTCATGCGCATTCCGACCATAACGGCAAGTCAGCAATGCTGTCAGAACGTGCCGTATGTTCGGATAAGACTGCCCTTGCACTTGAAATAAGGCACGACAAAAGCTACAAGGGCAGAACCATGGAAGTCGGTGCTTCTATCGATGTGAATGGCGTCAATGTCACCACCTATCCTAATTTCCATACCGTGGGTTCAACCGCCTTTTACTGGGAAAACGACGTGGGCACTCGCATACTCGTAACAGGTGATGTAAAGGATGCCTCGCAGCTTCCTGAGTGCGATGTTCTCATAACCGAAGCCAATTACGGGGACCCCGGAGATACCACATGCTATTTTGATGATGACATCCAGGGTTTCAACAGTGCACTACAGGAAAATAGTTGCGTTGCCTTTGGTGCTTATGCTTTCGGCAAGGCACAGAGGGCTGTGGAGCTGATGCGCAGCTGCGGCTACAACGGAGCCGTGGAGATGGAAGAGAAATCCCTGCAACTGACACGTTGCCTGCTTGACGATGCAGGTGACCTTGCATGCCTTGGCGGGTCATGTGGTGGTCCGGTATGCATCGTACCGCCCTGGGACCTTGACAAGTTGCCTTCGGATATGCCCAAATATGTTATGACCGGGCGGGCTGATTATCGTTATCCTGCTATCCAGATAAGTGATCACCTGGATGCCAGGGGACTGACCCGGATGGTCGAGGGCCTGGATCCTGAATTAACAGTGGTGTATCATCCTGGTGGCCACCGTCCCGGAAGATTTGCCGGTCACCTGAATTCCCTGGGATTCAACGCTATCTCAATCGACAGGATAAGCAATGTGCTGAGCAACGAGTTTATCTAGTAGTGCTTTGTACCTGTGCAGGATAAAAGTTTATATAACTAACAGTTTTTTATAGTACCCGGATATCCAAGTTATTCAGGAGATTATCAATTGCCAAAACCGTCCAAGAAAAAACAACCTCCGGCTGCATCTGTGAAGGAGCCTGCCGAAGTGACACAGCCTCAAAAGGCCGAGTCTGCCGGAAAGGTTGCTTATAAGCCAAAGACTCCCGAGGAGAGGAAAAAGGCGCATGTAGAAGGTATCCTCAAGACTGCAGTAGCAGCTATACTCGGTATCGTAGCAGGCATACTGGCCAGCATGGTCTATGGTATGGGTACCGACACCATATGGTACGCTGTACTCATCATAGTTGCCGGCTTTGCTTACTATATACAGAGGGTGATCTTCCCGCTCATCAAGATAAGCACAAAAGAATTCGGTTTCAAGGACTGGTTCTATGTGGAGTTCATCGTCATAGACTTCTGCCTTGTGACATGGACATTGCTCCTGAACTGATATCTCTTTTTATATCATTTTTATTTTCATTGACAGGGATCTTACATGCGAATAGCAATACTTAACAAAGACAGATGCCAGCCAAGACGTTGCAGTCATGAATGTGAAAAATACTGTCCCCGCGTGAGGACAGGCGATGAGACCATAGTTTTCCTTGATGACGGAAAACCCGCCATCTCCGAAGAACTCTGTGTAGGCTGTGGAATCTGTATCAACAAATGTCCGTTCGATGCCATCATGATCATCGGGCTTCCGGAAGAGCTTAAAGAGCCCACACACAGGTACGGCCCGAATGCCTTTGCACTTTACGGGTTGCCGGTTCCCCAGGTAGGGAGGGTCACGGGTATACTGGGACCCAACGGTATCGGTAAAAGTACTGCCGTACAGATACTCTCGGGAGCCCTTGTACCCAACTTCGGTGAAGACTCAGGAAGCTGGGACAAAGTGCTGGAGCATTATGCAGGTACAGCCTTATATGATTACTTCAGCGACGTGGTCGATGGTAACATCAAGGTGTCACAGAAACCCCAATATGTGGACCTCATACCCAAGGCATTCAAGGGCAAGACAAGTGAACTCCTTGAGAAGACCGACGAGCGCGGTGTTCTTGGTGAACTGATCGAGAGGCTTGACCTCTCCCACATCATCGACAGGAAGATCACAGAGCTCAGTGGCGGTGAGTTGCAGAGGGTCGCCATTGCTGCCTGCGCGGCAAAGGATGCAGATTTCTATTTCTTCGATGAGATCAGTCCGTACCTTGATATCTACCAGCGTATCAATTCAGCCCAGCTGATCCAGGAGATCGCTGAGGAAAAAGCGGTACTGGTAGTTGAGCACGACCTTGCGATACTCGATATGCTCGCCGATGTCGTGCATGTGGCATACGGCCAGCCGGGTGCATATGGTGTGGTCACCTATCCTAAAGGGGTGCGCATAGGTATCAACCAGTATCTAAAAGGCTACCTGCCGGAAGAGAACGTGCGTATCCGTCCCGAAGCCATCAAATTCGAGGTCCATCCTCCAAGGGTGGAGCACGATGTGGAAACCCTTGTGGAGTATGACAGTTTCTCCAAGAGGTACGGTGAGGATTTCTTCCTCGAGACCGACGCAGGTTCCCTGAAGCAGGGCGAAGTGCTCGGAATTGTAGGACCTAACGGTATCGGTAAGTCTACATTTGTGAAAATGCTAGCCAGTGAGATCGAACCTGACGAAGGCAAGCTCGACCTGGATATCACCATCTCCTATAAGCCCCAGTACATCAAGGGTGACAGTCCCATGCAGGTGCAGTATTTCCTGCGAGGAATATCATCAAAGTTCGGTACCAGCTATTTCCAGTCAGAAGTTGCCAAACCCATGCAGCTTGAACAGTTGTACGAACGTTCCCTTGCAGACCTGAGTGGTGGTGAGTTGCAAAGGGTTGCTATTGCTGCCTGTCTTTGCCGGGACGCGGACATGTACATCCTCGACGAGCCCAGCGCACATCTGGATGTGGAACAGCGCTCCATGACCACCAGGGTCATCAAGAGATTTGCAGAGAACAACGGTAAGACCGCAATGGTAGTTGACCATGACATCTATTTGATCGACATGTTAAGCGAACGTCTCATTGTTTTTGAGGGTGAACCTGCAGTCTACGGTAAGGCACACCGGCCTGCCAGCATGCAGGATGGTATGAACAAGTTCCTTGAGAACCTGGATATCACCTTCAGGCGCGACGAGGATACTTCCCGCCCGCGTGTCAACAAGCCCAATTCAAGGCTTGACAGGGAGCAGAAGGCTAAGAAGGAGTACTACTACCACAATCTGGAGTAGAGCTCTCCACTTTCCTTTTCGACAAAAGGTCAGAGTTCGCTTCTGATATATTCATAAAAGCGGTCCCTGGCATATTTTTCTCTCCAGGGGTAATGCCCGCAGTCCTCCAGCAGTACAAAGTGGAAATCCCTGAGTGTTCTTGCCAGTGGCTTCCTGACACCTTCAAAGGGATGGGGGTCGTGATCGCCATGTATTGCTACCACTGGACATCTGATGTCTTTTCCCATGTTGAGCAGTTTACCACTCCTTCTCAGGTAACTGGCTTCACTCCAGATGCTTTTATTGACATCATGCCTGAATCCAGCAGTGTTCTCCGTGGAAGGTAAAAGGTGAAAGGAATCGGTATCTGTGACCAGTTTTCCGAATTTCGCAAACACATAGTTCTTATTCTTCACAGAAGGGTCGTTCATCTTTAAGCTAAGATGAAGGTACTCTTCCATTTTACTCTCACTCATGCGTTCCAGTCGTTTTTGCATGATTCGGGAAGCATAGCTCTCTTCAAATGGCCCGCTGGCAACCAGGATCAGTTTTTTGACATAGCCTGGGTATCGTGCAGCGAACATAAATGCAAGCCATGCACCCCAGGAGTGCCCTACCAGTGACACAGGCAGTTTGCCGTGCTTTTTCAGGATATTTCTCAACTCATTTACCTGTCCATCAACGGTCATTGAAGTCTGCAACGGTTCCAGTACTCCCGTGTCTGATCTGTTTGAAAGCTCCATGGCCATCTCTTCTACGGTTCCCGGTGCTCCGGGTCCTCCATGGATAACGGCGGTGCCATATGGCGCTGTTCCGTATTTCCTGATGTTTGGATTCATGCTTTGCCTTCAGGTTCTGCCCGGATTGCCAGGACTCTGTACTTTTATCAGTTCAATGCAGATATGCATATCGTTTATTCCAAAGTTAATATATTATTAATATGATTTGCAGGACAACTTATTGCAGGTGCGGTCCTCCTTTTGTGGTCTCTTCTTTGGATCAGTCTCTTAATTCGATATTTATAAATAGGTTCGGCTTCCATGAATTCATAGGGGTGAAATCCAGCAGTCCAGGCATATTCAATATTGTCGTTTAGCGGCTGCTGTATGTGTTTAGCCAATGGGAGGGTTTGAGTTATGCTGTCAAAGATACCTGCTGACATTGAAAAGGTCAGTCCTGAGTTTCTGAATAAAGAGATATTAAGAGCTGCAATAGTTGCCGAGCTGGATGCTATCAACCTGTATGAACAGATGGCAGAGATGACCGATAATGATGAGGTGAAGAGAGTACTTATGGATGTTGCGCTGGAAGAGAAGACCCATATCGGGGAGTTCCAGACCCTTTTACTCAGGGAAGACAAGCAACAGAAAGAAGAACTCGAGGCCGGGGAAGAAGAGGTCAGGAAAGAGCTTACGAAATAGGTCTGAAGGTCGATAATATGTTCTCAGAGATACCAGTCAACCTGAAAATAGTGGATAAGAAAGACCTTGATAAAGAGATAATGAGGACCGCCATGATGGCAGAGCTGGATGCTATCAATCTCTATGAGGCAATGGCTTCCCTCACGGAAAGTGAGGATCTTGCAACCATCCTGCTGGATGTGGCCAGGGAAGAGAAGGTCCATGTCGCAATGTTCCAGACCGTACTCATGGAGGTGGACAAAGAATATTTGAAAGTGATGTCTGAATATTCTCTTGGAAGGGGAAGGGTATAAGTTCCTCTCATCCGGTCAGGTTCGCTTTTATTCCTTTTTGAATAGTTCATGTTCCCTGGTCGGGTCATGGATTTATATTCACTCCATTTTGCCTTCAAACAAAAGACCATTTTGCACTTTATCCGGATTCAGGCTCTCAAAGTCAGGTATTTATTTTAGAATGATCCACAAAAGCATATTATTATATATATGTGTTTAATAATCGTGTATTCAAGTATTTTTTTATTCAGTGAGAGGTACTAATATGGAAAAACAATTCTCTGAAAACATAAACATTCTTGATTCTGCGGAAAATGGCAGATTTAAGGTAGAGATACTTGAATACAAGGAATTGAACGGCAGTGACGATCCCCAACTTGGCAAGGACCTGTACTACGTCCAGAAATCGGGGATGAAACTAAGGCAGGTCAAAGTGACCGTAAAAGACGGCGGGATGATCACAGAACCCGGGGCACTTCATTTCCATAAAGGGAACATATGCTGTGAATCCAATATCGGGGGCGTTGGCGGGCTTGCAAAGAAAATGCTCCACAATAAGCTTACAAATGAATCGACTTTCAAACCCAAATACAGTGGAACAGGTGAGATATTCCTTGAGCCAAGTTTCGGTCATTTCCTTATAGTGAAGCTTGACAACGGTTCGATCATCGTGGACAAAGGCATCTTCTACTGTTGTGAGGATACCCTTGAGGTCGGCGTTGCAACCCAGAAGAACGTCTCTGCAGGTCTTTTCGGCGGGGACTGGTTCCAGACAAAGATCAGCGGGACAGGTATATGTGTCCTGGAGAGTCCTGTTCCATTGAGTGAGATACTGAAGTGCAACCTGAACAATGAAAGGTTGCAGGTTGACGGCAATTTCGCACTGCTCAGGTCCGGCTCGGTCAATTTCAGTGTGGAAAGGTCTTCAAAGAGCATTGCGGGATCAATGACTTCGGGAGAAGGGCGTCTGCATACATTTGAAGGAACCGGGACTGTATGGCTTGCACCTACCCAGGCGGTGTATTCTTCAATGAGATACGGCGGAGTCTCATCATTAACTGCAGCTCCATACAAGGATACGTAGTCCCAATTGTTTTAGAAAGGAGGAATCTCCTCCTTTATTCCATATCTTTGATCCAATTGCTTTTTCCTGGCAACCGTATAAGCATCATAGATGTTGTACAGCCAGAATATTATGTATATGAAAATAGGGATTATCAGGTATGCTGCTATTATAAGGATGAACGCAATAGCAAAATAGAAAGTCCCTTTACTAGTCTCGCCGTTGTTCAACTGGCCCAGTCCGGGAAATATCAATGAGAACAATGCAGATTTCCACGGCTCCGGTTTGCGTTCCTCTATACTCTCTTCAGCATCCGGTACAATACTCTCTCCTTCCTCCAGGTAAATGCCCCCAATAAATTTAGGATGGCACTATATTAGAATTTCCCGCTCAGCTACGTTTCGCAAGGACATCTCTTATTCTCATCACAGTTTTGTCAAGCAGGTTCCGGACATCTGCAGGCATTTCGGCTTTCTGTCCCTCTGCTCTTTTCCTCTTCCCGGTTTTAAGGTACCAGGTGAGGAATTCGGTGTAGATTATAATACCTATGAGTGTCGACCAGACGGTCAGCAGGATATGGAAGTTATTGACCGGTACAAGTCCGTCCGCAAACAGGAAATGCCGGTATGAGAGGAAGGCCAGGGATGTGCCGGGGAGAATGATTACAGCAAGCATCGGGACCATCAGCAGTATCAGCATGGCCAGTCTGGATGAGATGGCCACCAATATGAAAAGGACTGTAAGAGCAAATACTGCAAAAAGCAGTGCAGAACCGATAAATGCAGGAAATCCCATTGCTATCCTCTTCTACCCTCTTATAATTATTGACTATTTATATATTCTATTCATATATAGATATGCTATCGTCGGTATGATTGCGAGTATGCAAAAAAGAGTGATAAATGATGATACCATGAATCCTGCAGCTTCCACACGACCAAGCTGCGGGTTCACAGACTCGGGTGCCGGTTCTGTATACGTTACTGCATCCTCTTCGTATGTTATCTCTTCATAAGACTCTTCGGGACGGTCGTTAACTGTCATGTCATCATCGACATAGAGCACAGGCTCTTCGGATGTCGAACTGCCTTGCTGTCCGTTCTCGTCAGTGAAATCAACTGTTGCTGACGGAAGCCGTAGTTGTCCTGTTTCTTCTGTTACAAGTGTATAGCTTATCTCTTTCGACTCTCCAGCATCAAGTGTTCCTTCCCAGTTGTTCTTGCCGGAGACAAGTGAGAACTGTTCAGGGATATCGTCGGAAAGAATTGCATCGACTTCCCTGTTCCCGGCATTTACCACGCTTATGGTTACATCTATTTCCTCGCCGGGCAATGCGTAATTTGGTGAAAGGTATTTTTCGACGGTGATCTTCGAGCCATGTATCAGGAATACTACATCTATCGGGTCCGATTCTGTAGTATAGGTCTCTCCGTTGTCTTTCCACTGTGCTACTGTGTTTGGGAACGTGAAATTCCCAGGAGTTGTAGGTTTTGCATAGTAGGTGATCCTTTTTACAGAACCTGGTTCAACCAGTACTGCCCATTCGGTATTCTCCATATCATGGGGAATGAGTGACGGATCCAGTTCATCTCTTACTGTCACTGCGGTTGGAAAGCTGGCAGTGTTCTTCAATGAAATACTTATACTAAAGTATTCGTCAGTTCCAAAATCGATTTCATTGGCAGGCTTTTCAATGATTTCCACTGTTTTTTCCACAGAGAGATAGGGTCCGACCAGAACTTCGACCTGTCCCTCACCGGAATATGCGTTTCCCCTGTAGTCATAACCCGTTACTTCCGAGAGGATGCTGATCTTTTTTGCAACCGGTGTAACAGGTGCGGATACGGGAATCGTGAACACTTTGGCCTTTGTGGGCTCCAGTCCCGAATGCTGCATCTTTGGTTCGTTCACATTTCCCCCGCTGGAACTTGTGGTTAGTACAAGCCCGTTAATAGGAATTGTACCGTTATTGGTGAGCATGAACCGGTACTCTATGTTCTCTCCTGAATCATAGATGCTTTTGTCGGTCAGGATATCTATCCTGATCTCAGGTGCCCCTGGACGCAGGGTTTCTACGATTAGTTCCCGGTTGTTCTTGTTGACATAAATGACGTGTAGCATGAACTCATCAGAGAATTTCCGATGATCTCCAGAAAGATATGTTCCTTCGGCAGAATCTCCTTTACTTTCAACAACGACCTTCGCTCCGTTTTCCGTGACATCGTCCAGTCTTAAGGTGTAACCTCCATCCTTTATACTGTCTCCGATCCCAAGTGTTGTCTTTGCTACGTTTGTGACCCAGACCCGTTCATACTTCTGTTTGTATGTTTCCAGCGAAACGATGCCATCACTGATATCCAGCACGTTTATCTTGAATTCATCATTATAGGCCTGCTCGCTGTTTGCAGTCGTATCGACGTAGAAGGATTCTTTGAACTCCCTGTTGATGTAGACCAGCAGTATGGCCGTAGGCTCACTGTTGTTCGTATCAATGGTATGTACCTTTACAGTGTATCCCTCGATCTCAGCTCTCTCTCCCGCTCCAAGTTCGTACATACCTTTGAAGATCCATATATTCTCATCGTGAAAGTCGTAGGCATGAGCTGATGATGAAAGAATTGACAGGAAAAATATCAGAATTATCATATTTCTCGGGATTCTCAGCTTCCTTGCAGCCATCATCACCATCTATGTATTTTTATCTTTTAAATGTTATTGTATTTCTGTTAACGTTTGCTCTCATCAGGATATACAGCACGAGGGCTACCATGGAATAGATCAGGATCCATATGCCTGATTCCTGTGGTCCGATGCTCTCTGTGGAGAGGCGTGTTACAAGGTTCAGGGGTGAGTTCGTAAAGAGGTACGAAGCCATGAACAGAAAGATAAGTATCATGGAATACAGAAGCTGGGAAACGCCTCTGTCCTTGAACGAAATGGCTATGATACTGCTCAGAAGGACGAGCACCAGTCCTATAAGCGTGACCACCAGCAATATCTGGAAAAAATTGCCTATTCTTATCCAGTTAAGCCTCAGGAGCAGCATCCATACAAAAGACTGCAGGGGAACTATCGCAGTCGCCAGCAATACCTTCCCGCTGACGATATCCAGCAGGGAAGCAGGAGATGCAAGCAGCAACTCCATGGTCTTCCTCTCATACTCCTCTGTTATGAAATCGATGACAAGCCCTCCTGAAATGAATGCGGGTGTGAACACCAGCAGTGGGAGGAGTGCAACGTAGATGAACTCGAAATAGGTGGAAGAGGTTTTTATCCCTCTCTTTAGAATGTTGACATCTATCGGGGAGTAACCCGGTAAACGCTGCGTCCGTATGTCGCGGACCTGCTGCTCGAACGTTTCGAGAGGCTCCTTGAGCTGCATTGATATGAGTGTGGCTTTGATCTCTGATTTTGGCAGGTATATCTCAATGTTCAGGATGTCTCTTCCTTCCGGAGGTCCCGAAGGCGTTATTATTATGGCATCTGTCCTGCGTTCGTAGAAGTCAGTGTATGCCAGCTTCAGATCATTGTATAGGACTGTATTGAGCTTGCTTTCTTCCAGCAGCTGATAAAGCTCGTTATCCTCGGTCCCGACAACGGCGATCCTCGTTCCCTGCAGCTCCATGTCACCCATTGCAGTGGGGTCATAGAATGAAGTAAGTCCTATCACAAGGAAGGTAGAAAAGGATGCTATGAAAAGCTGGATAAGCACGGAAAGTATGAACGTCTTCTCATGCATGAGCTCACGTAATTCTTTCTTTGCAATGCCTTTTATCTTCCTGTAAGAATTTGCGGATCTAGCCAAAGAGAATCACCCTCAGGATGAACATGTTGTATGCGCTGTGAACCATGGTAGCCAGAATTACTGCGATAATGTATCGTCCGGTTCCCAGGCGATACATTGCCAATGAACTTACCATTGTAGTGGAAATGTGAAGCAGAAGTGGTATTAACAGGAGCGTTCCCATTGTCATAACAGAACCAAAGGCCGAACTGGCTATGGGTGCCAGTGTCAGGACGGCAACTGCCTTCTCGCCTACAAAGAATCCTGTTCCCGAAAGGACCGCAAAGCGGACAGCATTCTTCAGGGATATATCAGCAAGTTTCCTTTTGAACAGGGTGTAAATGCCTGCAGATTTTACCAGTTCCTCGGCCATTGCGGAAAGCACTATCATCGTTATGACAGAATACGGCGCAGGCAGGTTGAAGAGCATGACTATCAACATCAACTGGGTCATATATACAAAGGGAATGAATACGATGCTGAGCATGAAAACAGACCCATACCTGTGCGAAAGGAAGATCTCGAAGGAGTCAACGACCTTTTCGGTAATGCTTTTCTGGGTGAAGAGGTCTTCTTCCCTGAAAATGAATGTTCCGAATGCAAAGGCTGAAAGCCCTACGAAATAGAACGGGAGGGTTGAGAACATGTATGTTTCGAGTGGTACCGCTTCATTTTCTATCAGGCGCACTATCAGTGTGATCGGGGATATGGAACTTATCGCATGGATGTTAGTGAACATGGCCGGGAAGAACAGATAGCCTGAGATGATAACCGACAGGAAGACACTCGCGAATGTAAGTTCCTTGAAACTCCTTGACAGGATGGCCCCGAAGAAGGAAAGTGCAAAGAATAGCAGTACCACCGGGAATATGGTGGCAAGGACCAATAGGACGTTCTCTAATCCTTTGATCGATGAAGGGATTCCCAGGATATAAAGGGTAATGACAGCCTGTATGAGAAGAGTGATCAATATATAGGGTGCGGTCTTGCCTGTCACGATATCTTTTGCCCGCAGGGGTGCTGCAAGTAGCAGCTCGCCCTTTTTATTAGTACGCTCATCCATGATGCTTGTTGAATAGAACTGCGATACGAAATATATGGGGAAAATGAACAGGAAAGCATAGAGGATTGCAGTAAACGGTATGGGTGGGGCGAAATGGGTCGGTGTGGATATGGTCTGCCTCTCGAAGAACGTTTTCCCCTGGTACTTGTCCAGCTCCTCGATATCTTCGGGAGGTACGAATGAACCCGGCCTGATCGATCCCGGTGTTATTTCTCCGCTGCCGTACTCGCCCGGATCTCCTGTATCCTTGTTGCCCTCGGCCTCTGATTCCAGCCTGCTTGCTGTCTCTTCGGCGCTCAGTAGCTGGAAATTCTGGGGTCTTTCAATATCATGGACCGTTACCCATACTGGGTGACTGTTGTTGACATCGTTGTATGATGTCAGCACGATCTCGCGGTATTCCTTGATGGTGTTCTCAAGAGCGCTACCCGCTGATGCAGCTTTTCTCGTATCTCCCAGGTATGCATTGTTCCCTATGATAGTAAGGTCGTCTCCGTAATTGTAGAACTGGCTTGCTTCATATGTATTGACGATGCGGCTGTCAAATCTCTGGTCGCTTTCCAGAATATGCTCGAGTCCCGGTTCGGTGGTCGATATACTATAGATCTTCTGGTTCATGCTCATCTCGGTCTGGGCGGCGGCATAAGAGGCGGCTATAACCAGCATGAGAGAAATAATGAGCATTGTAGACGATCTTGCATCGAACTTGAGTCTGGACCTGAATAACTCCCATTTTGCTATTGTCAACCAGCCTGGCATCATATTTTATTAGCATTTTATTATATTAATATGTATGTAAGTAATGGGCTGCCTGGTCAACTTCCTAACTATTATATGCAATAAAAACAAAGTCCGTTATAAAGCGTCTCTTAATTGTGGAGTTGTAAAAAATGGCGGATATCCTATCTCAAACTATACCCTATACGGACATATCAGTATCACAATTGCTGTTCGCATTGATAGTCCTTGTTGTGGGTCTCCTGGTGGCAGGGGTCCTTTTCGGAATGTTCAGGAACGGTCTGAAGAAGACCAGGCTTCCCGAACTTATCATCGAATTCCTTGTAAGGTTCCTGCGTGCATTGCTCTACGTGGCAGTGCTGCTGGCTGTTGTCACTGCGCTTGGGGTTGATGTGAGTTCGGTGGTTGTGGGCCTGTCGGCTGTCATAGGGCTGGTCCTTGGTTTTGGGATGCAGGATTCCCTGAACAATGTAGCAGCAGGTGTATGGATCGCATCGCTGCGTCCCCTAGACAAAGGGGAGTATGTAACCGTGAACGGTCTTTCCGGTACGGTTGATGCTGTCGGTATCATGGCAACAGAGCTTCTTACTCCTGACAACCAGTTCATCACCGTGCCGAACAAACTGGTATGGGGCAGCCCTATTATCAATGCGACCCGCATGCCAACACGCAGGGTAAGTGTTGATGTGGGTGTGAGCTATGGAACTGAGATCGGCAAAGCGGTCAATATTGCCCTGGACCTCATGAAAGTCCATTCACTTGTATTTGGTGACCCTGCTCCGGCAGTCGTGACAACCGAGCTGGCTGATTCTTCGGTCAACCTGCAACTGCGTGCGTGGACAAAGACATCCGATTTCTGGGCTGTCAAGAACGACCTGACCAATGGCATATACGATGCTTTCAACAGGGAAGGTGTTGAGATTCCGTTCCCGCAGCTGGATGTGCATCTGGATAAGTAATAACTTTCGGTTGCCAATGACAACCATTCTTCTTTTTGAATTTTATAAAACCCTTTATATATAGCGAAGAATATTATCTTATTGTGGAACAGAAGATCGTTGAAGTCAATGGACTCAGGAAAGAATACGGAGATTTTGTTGCAGTCGAGAACCTGAGCTTTTCCATAGGCAAAGGTGAGATATTCGGAATAGTGGGCCCCAACGGCGCCGGCAAAACAACCACACTGAAGATGCTTGGTGGTCTTATCATGCCAAGCAGGGGCGACATCACCATGAAAGGCCTGGACATGTTCCGGGATCCTGTGGGGATAAAGTCCTTTTTAGGCTTCCTTCCCGAGGAATCTCCTCTGTACGAGGGAATGTCGGTGAATGATTACCTGATGTTCTTTGCGGAACTCTATGGGATCAGCAAGGATGTTGCCAGGAAAAGGATATCCAACCTGCTCTTCGACCTCTCGCTGAATGCCGACGGCAAGAAGATAGGTGACCTTTCCAAAGGTATGAAGCGTAAGGTTGCGATTGCCCGCTCTCTTATTAATGACCCCGATGTCCTGATCTACGATGAGCCTGCATCCGGCCTGGACCCCATGACATCCAGATACATAACCGATTATGTACGTTCCCTTAAAAAAGCAGGCAAGACCATCATTTTCACTGCTCATAATCTCTATCAGGTGGAGAGCCTGTGTGACAACATCCTGATAATGAAGAACGGGAAGGAGATCATACAGGGAACAGCATCCCATATCCGGGAGGAATACGGGAAGATACAGTATCGCCTTGAGTTCCGGGTTGATAATATTGGGGACTATCAGCTTGCTGAGACGACTCAGGCAGATGGTGCATTTGTGATAATAACCGACGATATCAATGTGGTCAACGATACGACCAAGTGGGTTGCATCCCAGGGTGGGGATATTGTTGAGATGCGCACCATCGTTCCCTCGCTGGAGGATGTCTTCCTCAGCATCATGGGCATTGAGCTTTTCGTAGATTGACCTCTTAGATGTATTTTTGTCCGAATTTCTTAAATATAGATTGTTGCATATGCAACTATTGCGATAGCAACAATGAGTGGATATTTTGATTTCTTCACTAGAAAACACAGATATTTTGATGGCAAAGGCACATGAATCAATTGGAAGAGAATCTGTCCTGCTTTCCAGGGAGATTCACATATTCATATCCAGAGAGCTTGAACCTTACGGCATCGGAAGCGCACAGTTTCCTTTTCTTATGCGCCTGCTCCGTCAGGATGGCATCAGCCAGGAGAGTCTTACAAGGGCGCTGAACTGTGACAGGGCTACCGGCACCAGGGCCCTGAACAAATTGGAAGATAAGGGGTATGTGCGCAGGGAAACCGACCCCCGGGACAAGCGTGCCTATTGTGTTTTCCTCACGGAAAAATCAAGGCATCTGGAGCCTGTGATAAGAAGAATGTCATCACAGATCAATGAAGTTATCTTCAAGGGGTTCACGGATGAGGAAAAGGCCCTCTTTCTAGGCATGATCACCAGGGCCATAGGCAATATTTCGACCGAGAACGATGCAAGGAAGGCCGGAAAATGAAGAGCGCTACCCTCTCACAGGATCAAGCCCGGGAAGGCGGGACCAATAATATGACCTCGGGTATGCAAACGCTTGCCGGTGACCCGAAGAAAGCCATCATAAAGCTGGCACTGCCGATGATGCTTGCCATGTCCATCCAGACGATCTACAATCTCGTGGATACTTTCTGGGTATCCGGTCTTGGGGCCGATGCACTCGCAGCTGTAGGTTTCGTGTTTCCCTTCTTCTTTGCTTCCATAGCTCTTTCCAATGGTCTTGGTGTTGGGGGTGGCTCTGCCATATCCCGCAAGCTCGGAGCCGGGAACAAGCAGGAAGCTGACAACGTTGCAGTTCATACCATGATACTGATGTTGATACTGGTGGTACTGTTCACTGTCCCGCTCTATCTGTATGCCGACAGGATATTCGCCCTTATAGGTGCAGGAGATACGGCAGGTCTGGCAAGCTCTTACGGAAAGGTCATCTTCGCCGGCAGTATTCTCATGTTCTTCCCCAACGTGGCAAGCTCTATCCTGCGCAGTGAGGGTGATACGAAACGTGCCATGAATGCAATGATCCTTGGTTCGGTGCTCAATATCGTACTGGACCCGATCATGATCTACTGGCTGGATATGGGCATTGCAGGTGCTGCCTGGGCAACGGTCATCTCTCTTGGTGTCAGTTCCGTTCTCATGGCTAACTGGCTCTTTTTCCGCAGGGACACATATGTTTCCTTTGACTTCAATGATTTCAGGTTCGACAGAGGCATCCTCAAGGATATCTTCAGGGTTGGTATCCCTTCATCGGTCCTGCAGTCCTCAATGGCCCTGATGATGCTGATAATGAATGTGATCATCATCTATGTAAGCGATACCAACGGCGTTGCTGTCTACACTGTAGGCTGGCGCGTTGCGACGATAGCCATCGCACCACTAATGGGCATTTCGACTGCCGTTGTTACGATGAGCGGTTTTGCTTTTGGTGAGGGCTCGTATGGGAAAGTTTCCTCCTCCCACATGTATGCGATAAAGATGGGTTTCCTGGTCGAGGCTGTCATTGCAGTACTGACCTTTATCCTTGCCCCGCAGATCGCCTATGTTTTCACTATGTCGGAAAGTGCGTCCCACATTACCGGTGACCTGACGGTTTTCATCAGGATCATCTGTATCTTCTATCCCATGGTAGCTCCGGGCATGCTATCCTCTGCTCTTTTCCAGGGTATAGGAAAGGGTGTCAATGCGCTTGTGGCAACGATCCTGCGTGCTCTGATCTTTGTCCCCCTGTTTGCGTTCCTTTTTGCAGTGAACCTGGGTCAGGGACTGGTCGGCATCTGGTGGGGTATGGTGATAGGAAATATCATGGGTGCAACAATCACTTTCATGTGGGCGAGGCTGTATCTGGGAAGTTTGCAGAAAAAAGAGGCCAGCCATATTGCAGCTGAGGCCGCATAGAATTTTCTTCTCGCATGAGCGTGCCTTTTCCAAAAACTTATAAGCCCATTGCCGGATAAGTTAATAGTGCTCTCCTATTATGGAGGGAACTTGCAGTTTTTACAAATAACACAGTTATCATGGTGAAACTTTCATGATGAAGGATCCTGAAAATACTTCCGCGGCAAACCCTGATGAAGAGAAGTGTTCACCTTTAGCGGATAGAAGCGAAGTCCTGCTACTGGAGACCTCCGGCGGTGAAAGGGTGTACAGAAAGTCTGGTTCCATTGTAGTAGTTCTTCCTGAGGGCAGAAGCGCCCTTACCACTTCCTGGGTCAACGGCGGATATCGGGAGGACCTGCAGGCGATCTTCAATCACCATGTCCCGAGGGGAAAGCACTCTGCAGAGGACCTTGAAGGGGGCAGCGTGCCTGCTTACCTTGAGTTTATATCGAAAAACCTCGGTCTGGATCCTGAAAGGACATCCGGCCTGCTGACGGCAGCCTGTATGGAGAATGCTGCCATTGTAACACGCTCTTTCAGGGGTGTAGAGGTAACTGCGATAGTCACTGGCGGTATCGAGATCAATGGAGGGCGGGTAGGGGATCCGGCCTCATACTATCAGGAAGGCGGAACATATCAGTTCATCCAGGGTACCATCAATACCATACTTTTGATAGGTGCTAACCTGCCGGCATATTCGATGACCAGGGCTATTGTTACGGCCACCGAGGCAAAGACTGCGGCAC
The DNA here is from genome assembly GCA_033549165.1 of Methanolobus sp. Taxonomy (GTDB): domain Archaea; phylum Halobacteriota; class Methanosarcinia; order Methanosarcinales; family Methanosarcinaceae; genus Methanolobus. Next base: position 1,814 of record JAWSUM010000010.1, on the reverse strand, counting down.
TGCAGCAACTGGTTGCACCCAGCCGGCATTCTACGGGTATTGCAACGGGTTCGGGAACCGATATGATAGCGATAGTTTCTGACCGGAGCAGCCCTGTCATGCTCAATGATGCCGGAAAACACTCAAAACTCGGGGAGATGATAGGTCGATGTGTGCTGGAGGCGACCCTCAAGGCCCTTGAAAGACAGTCTGACCTTACACCTCTGTACCAGAGGGATATGATGGTACGCCTTGAGAGATTCGGTGTGGATGAGGCAATGTACTGGAAGGCGGCATCAAAGCTGGAAGGGCAGAACCGAAAGGGCGCTTTTCTGAAGACACTTCGCGAGTTCTCCAAGAACCCTGCTCTTGTGGGAAGCACGGCTGCCGTTCTGCATCTCCTTGACGAGATCTCCTGGGAACTTATTCCGGAAACGGCTGGAAGGAAGACTGCTATTGCTATCATGAAAGGTCTGCCTGCGCTTCTGGGATGCACGGTGGCTGTATCTTTCGATGACCTTCTGGACGAAAAGAAAGACATAATCGACAACTGGGTCAATATCACCGCATGGCTGGTCAAGAACGCAAATCCAGGGGAATGCCTGAGGGCTGAAAAAGATAAAAGGTAAATTATGAAAGAACTGATGAATCTCTCTACCTATAAGGTGGAGATGGATATATTCGATTCTGACTGGGGCAAGATCGGGAATTTCCTGACCCGGCACCAGCTTGATGGCATCGAGCTCTATGTGGATCACTCCCCACTGCCGGAGATACCCGTCAATCTTATAGAGGGAGTGCATCTTCCCTATTGGATGGGACGGCACAGGGCATGGCTTGATGATACTGTCTTTTGCTCAAGTGTGGAGGATATTGAGAAGACATACCTTTTCGGCGGTCTAAGCCGTGAGGAGGTCCTCCTGAACTTCAGGAAAGCAATGCAGAATGCCCATTCCCTTGATGCCGCTTATGGGGTGTTCCATGTGGCGTATGTCGAGCTGGAGCATGTTTTCACGCGTTCCTTCGACTGTACCGATTACGATGTGATGGACACGACCGCAGAGTTCCTGAACGAATCTGTCGAAGTGTTCCCGTCCGGGGAGCCTCCCGTACGTCTGTTCTTCGAGAATCTCTGGTGGCCCGGACTGACGTTTCTGGACGCCGGGGCGATCAGGCATTTTACCGAGCAGCTTGATTTTGACAACTGGGCCTTTGTGCTCGATGTCGGACACCTGATGAATGCAACCATGGTCTGCAGGGAAGAGGAATGCGCGGTGGATACTGTACTGGAAGTGCTTTCGAAACTTCCTGAAGGCATAGTGAACCGCATAGAAGGTATGCATTTCCATCACAGTCTTTCCGGGGATATCATGCAGTCAGGTCCGAATACTCCTGTTCCTGAAGGTTTTGACGAGATGCCTTTTTTCGATCGCCTGGGCAAGGTCATGGGGGTGGTTGAGAAAATGGACCAGCATATGCCTTTCACACACGGACGCTGCTCGGAGATCGTAGAGTATGTATCCCCTGACTATCTGACCCATGAATTCATAATCCATGATCTGCAGTCCATTGATGCCAAGATAAAGATCCAACGTGCTGCCTTGAATAAATAAGATATTTGAGGACTTGAAAAGCTTGCAGTGCGGAATTTATTTATATAGGGCTACGTAATTCCTTATATCTATGAGCGTAGCCGATAATAACGAAACTGAAGATCCCGAGCACCTTGACCGTTTAAAGCTGTTCAGTGCTCTGGGAAGTGAAACTCGCCTGAGGATGCTCGAAAAGCTGACGGAAGGGGAAATGCACATATCCGAACTTGCAAGGGAGCTGGA
>JAWSUM010000009.1:0-41479 GCA_033549165.1 Methanolobus sp. | reverse complement strand
GCCGCCTATCATCAGTACTTCCATAAGGCAGGTAATCCAATACCCTTGCGTACTCTTCTTTCTCAGGTGGCTTTCCCCTAGTTGTCATATATTCCCTCCGGTGTACCCACTGCTAATGGTAAATTCTTCTTGCTGTTAAAAAAGGATGTATACGATATAAATTTAATCCATTGCCTCTTCGACCATTTCAAGCATCTGGTCAAGTTCCTCGTCGGCTAAAGTGAACCTCTCCTTAGCATAGAGGGACCTGAGCTCATCTCTTGTCTGTGGCATGATGTCTGCTATTCTGATAGCGATCTCAGGTTTCATTTTTTCAAGTCCAAGAAGCTTGTTTACAAGTTCCCTTGATTTTTCCGGCGATGACTTTGAGAACATGTCAGCATGATTTATGGCCTTACGTAATTCATATCCCAGTTCCTCTTCATTATTTATACGCTCTTCCATAATGTCGTGCAAAACTCCCTTCACTTCAGGAAGGGTCAACATCTCTTCGCTCAGAATTTCCTTCACAATCATTGGTATACACTCTTTGGAAAATTAACTCATGTTCTCTCGTCTGACATTGTTAAGAATGCCCGATATTACCTCCATTGCTGGCAATAGAGATATATCTAACGTTATAAAAAATTTCAGGTCCAGGCCTGAAATATCCTATCTCAGTTATTCTTCTGTAATTTCAGGTGCTGTGGAAGGGAGATGATCTCTTTTGTAGCATTACCATCCCTTATCTGGAGCAGGTAGGCGCGGCCACGCTGGCCAAGTACTTTACCGGTCTTTCCCTGGAACCTGGCATGTGGCATTCCTTTCTGTACACTTGGGTCGATGTCGATATGTACCATCTGTCCTTCATCGAACTCCTGAATGGCCTTGCTTACTGGTGAAAGTCCTCTTTCTCTTACAGTCTTCTTCAATTTGTAACGTGTACAGCATTTTTCTCCGTGTGATGTTGGCATGATTTTTCCTCCGTTGATCAACAAGATTCTATTGAATTTTATCTTTATAGATGATTAGTTAGTTAGTTAGTTAGTTAGTTAGTTTAAGATTCGTCTGGAACCTGCTTGTGAAAGTGTCATATCCTCAGATGTCAACATTAATGACATCAAGTTCGGTGACCTTTGCCTGTATACCAAGTATCCCTGTAAGGCTTGGCTGCGTCCTGCCTTCGTCGCCGGACGTAAGTTCCTTAACATATAATCCGCCGTCACAGTGTACCTGTATAGTGGCATACTCATCTGTCCATTCCAGAAGTTTCATGTCATGGACACTCCTTTTTCGGACCAGATCAGCCCTTCTGTGAGATACACGTTGTGGCGTTCTCTGAGATATTTCAGCTCCGACCAGACTGTCGATGGCAGATATAAGTTTTTCCTTGGAAACAGGCTCATTGAATGTAACTTTTAACTTATAAACTTTATCCGCCTGGGAAGTCTTTAAAGTCTCAATTACTTCCTTTCCTACGATCTTCATGTCCTCTACCTCAACCTTTCCATCGGCAAAAGCATTGATCTTCTTCTGAAGTTCGGCCACATCGATGGAACGTATGGACGGGTTAAGGGCCTCGACCACGAAAGGCCTGCCGGTACCAAGCATAAGTGCGTCTATGTCTTCCCTTCCGGCTCCGTGGAATGTAGTATCGATGGCATCACACATCTTCACGACCTCCTCGCGGATGAGTTCATCGACCGATTCAGGGTATTGCTTGCCTGTAAAGTCGCATTTTTCACATCCCTTTCCTCCACATGTCCTGCAGGGCCATCTGGTCTGCGGAATACCTCTTACAAGTTTCCTGTACCTGCCCTGGATGTAAAGAGAGCGTATCTGAAGTTCTACTTTATCGTTAGCAATGTCAAGGGTCACAAGAACATCCGGCCTGTCAAACTCGACCTCTTTTCCAGTACGTGATGCGATAAGCTTGCCGACCTCCCTGTTCATCTCCGTTTTGAACTGTTCGGCATGTGTGATCCCACACTCGCTCCAGAGTATCTCTTCATTCTCTGCTAGCAGTCCGCTGACCTTAGTTCCCACCAGGAAGCTGGAATATTCGATATCTCCGATGGCTTCAACTGCACGCTCTGCCCAGATGTCAAGATTGTCATATAGTCCCAGGCATACCCAGCATTTATCATCATCTCCTGCAATGCCAAGACTCTTTCTTGCAAAAGCACTGCTTGGTGCAAGCTCTCTCAGGATGCTGTCCTCGCCCTTTTCCTTCAAAAGAAGGTCACCCTCCATTGCCAGGGTAAGCTTTACGGCACGTCCTCTCTCTACGTTCGTCAGGCCAGTTGATAACTTCGCGAACTGCCTTCCCATGCAGTTATCGCAGATAGGCCCTTCATCGATTATTTTCTTCGCAGTTTCAAGTATGGTCATATGATCACTTATTATATTATCTGGCTATGAATGATTGCCACGAAATGGTCGACCTGTAATTAATCCTTTTTGGACTGTGGCTGCTCAAGCCTGTCCAGGTCGTTCAGGATGATCGTTATGCAATGGTCCGAATGAAGTGACAGGGGCCCGATGGATAATATCCCGGAACTGTCGTTGCTGATTATCCCTTCCTCCTCCTCAGTTACTCCCATGTGGTCTCCGAGTATGAACACAGCATCATTCGCAAGCTCTGTCACAGTTCTGATATCCTCTCCGTCCTCTCGGAGGTAGTATATCTTCCTGTTGTTCTCACTGAATTCCTGCATGAGTTTTTCCAGATTGCCGCGGCGGATCCAGACTCCGGGGGTCGAACGTGTCTCAAAATCTGTTGCATCCTTCTCAAGTGCTTTTTTTATGAGCGAACCACTGCTTCTTTCATCAGGATTGAGATACCTGAGTTCTTCTCCGTTGAAACGGACAATTTTGCCGGGGTCGGGTTCCCCGAGCAATACCAGATGTACGTTTATATCCCGTCTCATCCCGTGCGAGAGGAACAATGCAGAATTTATGCACCTGCAAAGTATGTCCATGCGCCCCGCAGAGCCTGGCAGGTCGTTCAGGGAAAAATCGCCTGTAGTCAGTGCCTTGTGGCCTATTATCACAAAATCCTTCATTTATATGTTCTCCTTTTTTCTCAGGGCCTGTTCTTGCCTTCCTTAAGTATCATTTTTGCAAGGGATGCAGCTATTTCTCTGTAACTGTGCCCTTCGCCTGCAAGTTTTTCGACCCATTCGTCGTATTTGTCGAGGTTTCCTGACCTTATGCTCATTCTGACCCTGTCAGCCATCTGCGCTTCTTTTATCCTCTCTACATCCTTTATGGAGGGTATCTCTCGTGGAATGATCTTTGTTTTCGTATGCCTTTGTATGGCTGTTATCTTTCCGATCTCACCCTTCGATACGAAAGAATAGGCAGTTCCTGGCCTTCCTGCCCTTGCAGTCCTGCCTATCCTGTGAATGTATGTCTCGATCTCCAGTGGCAGGTCGTAGTTCACAACCGCTTCGATATTATCTATGTCAAGGCCCCTTGCTGCAACATCCGTAGCAATAATGATGTTGATATTCTCATCACGCAGATTACCAACGGTCTTCTCTCGATGACTCTGCTTAATGTCTCCGTGAAGGGTTTCTACGGCATGTCCGCGTGATCTCAGTTTTATGTATAATCTGTCAACATGTTTGATCGTGTTACAGAAAATAAGGGCTGATCTGATATTCTCTACTTCTATCAGGCGGTGCAGTGCCTCAAGCTTTACATTCTCCTTCATTTCAAAGTAGTATTGCGTCACTTCGGGCACTGTCATTTCTTTCCCGGTGATCTTTATGTGCTCCGGATCCTGCATGTATTCATCAGTGATGCGAAGTATTGGCTTTGGCATTGTTGCCGAAAAGAGCAGGGTCTGCCTTTCCTGCGGGGACATGTCAAGTATCTTCTCGATGGACTCCCTGAATCCCATCCTGAGCATCTCATCAGCTTCATCAAGGATCATCATCTCAACATTGTCCATCTTTATATGCTGGCGTTCTATGTGGTCAATTATCCTTCCGGGAGTGCCGACAACTATCTGGACACCACTTTCAAGATCCTGTGTCTGTTGTCCCATGGCGCGTCCTCCGTAGACCGCCGCTATGCTCAATCCTTTCTTGTACTTTGCGATGCTTGCAAGTTCGTCTGCGACCTGGTTTGCCAGTTCTCTTGTCGGGCAGAGTACCATTGCCTGTGTCAGCTTTGTATTGTGGTCGATTAGCTCTGCAAGTGGGATCCCAAAGGCAGCCGTCTTGCCGGTGCCGGTCTTTGCCTGGGCTATTATGTCCTTGCCTTCCATTATCAACGGTATGGCCTGGCTCTGGACTTCAGTCGGTTCCAGATATCCTATCTCTTTGATGCTTCTTAATGTCTCTCTGGACAGGTTGAGGTCATCGAATGTCTTGTTTTCCATTATCTTTCACTCTTTGGTGTAACAGGTATTAACAGATGATCTTGTTCTTCAATTATCTGTGGATTTTTGCTATGTTCCATCTATCTCTCAATGTCATATCTCTCTGATATGTCAATGGCAATCCTGGCGACGTCTCTCGCGCTTTTTCCGAGAATCCTTATCATGGGTTCCTTGCCAGGTCCGCCTTTATCATATATTATGTCGGGAACACTTCGGTGCTGTCCTATCGCATACGAAGTTCCCCAGTCCATCGTGTGGGCTTTTTCAGGTTCTTCCGCCCTGTCAAATGATGATATGCTCAGGCCCATATCCCTGCATATCTCTACAATGTCTTCTGAATATCTCACATTTACAGCAGCCCTGGTCGACGGGTTGTTTTTCATTGCTGTGAGGATTATGCGGGCAACGTGACTGCTTGCCCCAAACTCGATATTTCCGACAACTTCAGGCAAGCCTCTCAGTCGGACTATCCTTCCCTCGACCGCAGCAACATCGGTCACATCCGTAGCATCCGGCAAAGCCATCGCAATGTTTGTTCCGACTTCAGGAATCAGATTTGCGAAACTTTTCGAGGAGCGAATGGTTCTGACTGCATGCTTGAGGTCCTCCAGTATTTCATACTTCCTGGCATCCGTTAATACTCCTGCAAGTGGATTTACGGGTCCGACTCCTTTCCCTGCCTCCTGGCTTCCCTGAATGGCCCTGACCACGAAATCCTTTGCATTCCTGGCAGCTTCAGGCAGGCTCATTCCTTTCGCGAGGAAACAAGTGAGTGCAGACGAATACGTGCATCCGGAACCGTGAGTTCCTCCTTTGACGAATTCTCCGGGGATCACAGTATACTCTTCAGTCTCACTTTCATAGATGACGTCCGATGCGTCAAGATGCCCGCCGGTGACAATGACTGCTTTGACCCCCGTTCTGGCTATTGATCTGGCCGCCTGTTTTGCTTCTTCGACATTTGTGATCGTTATCCCGGATAGTGTCGCAGCTTCATTGATATTGGGTGTGACAACGTAACTTTTGGGGAGGAGTTTCTCTTTCAGTGTTGCTATGGCTTCTTTTCTGAGCAGGTCTCCTCCCGCCTCTGCAGCCATCACAGGGTCCACTACAAGTCTTATGCCGTACTTGCCGATCATTTCAGCCACAGTTGCTGTAATGTCCCGGGAGGACAACATTCCTGACTTTGCCCATCCGATGTGCATGTCACTGCATACCGCATCTATCTGATCCCTGATGACCTCCCGGGGAAGGTCGAAGGCACTCAGGACTCCCTGTGTGTTCTGTGACGTAACTGAAGTAATGGCACATGCTCCGTGCAATCCCAGGGCTGAAATGGTCTTGATATCCGCTTCTATTCCGGCGCCACCACCGGAATCCGATCCTGCGATAGTCATTACAACAGTTGCCTTTGTCATGTGGATTCTCCTTGTGATTGGTACATGCTTTCTTTATAATGGTGCAGGCTTAAAGGTTTGTAAGTTAAATAGTAGTTGGTTGTACAGGATGGTAAGTAAGTTATGACCATTTCTTAAAAACATCTCTTTACGATAGTTTTATATACTGTCTTCGCACCATTGGTGCATCACAAGACGTATATGTACGCAGACAAATTTAGATACGTGGAATTACAGTTATTCAGATTTATTTACTGAGGCAATTAATATGGGAAATAGACCTCTTGATATATTGAACAATGCTTTGAACACTCCTGTGATCGTGAGATTGAAAGGTGCAAGGGAATTTAGAGGCAAACTTCAGGGTTACGATGTTCACATGAACCTTGTACTTGACGAAGCGGAAGAACTGAAAGAAGGAGACATCATGAGGAAATTGGGTAGTGTTGTTATCAGAGGAGATAACATAGTATACGTGTCCCCCTGAAACGAACGTAACATATAAGAACTAATAGCCATATCAGGTGTCATTCCAACCGGTATGCGATCATACTTATCAATTCAATTCAAAAGGTGATTAATAAATGTCAAAAGGTACTCCCTCAATGGGTAAAAGACAAAAGCGCACGCATGTTAAATGCAGGCGCTGTGGTAGTGTCTCACTTAACATTCATACAAAACAGTGTACTTCCTGCGGTTTTGGGAAGACATCTCGCATGAGAAGTTACCAGTGGCAGGCAAAGTGCAAGTACTAACTGCCCCCTCTTTTTTACACGCCCGGGATTAAAATGCGTGAAGAATGCGGTGTTGTGGGTGTGGTGAAGCATGGTGATGAACCACATCCTGTGCCCGCTGCACTTCAGATGTATTATGCCCTGTATGCTTTGCAGCATCGTGGGCAGGAATCCTCGGGTATAACAGTCCATGACGGCAAGGAACCTCATACCATCAAAGGTATGGGACTTGTGCCTGAGGTCTACAAAAAGAACGACCTCATCGAGCTGAAAGGCAATGTCGGTGTAGGTCATGTACGCTATTCAACTACGGGTGATTCAAGGATCGAGAACTGCCAGCCCTTCATCGTGAAATACAAGAGCGGCAGTGTTGCGATAGCCCATAACGGCAATCTTGTGAATGGCCCTGATCTTCGAAAGAAGCTGGAATCAGAAGGTCATCTTTTTGTTGCAAGTTCGGATACCGAGGTCATAGCACATCTTCTGGTAAAAGAGCTTCTCAGGTATGGTCCTGTAGAAGCGATGAGCCATGTGATGAAGCAGTTGAACGGCTCGTATTCACTGGCTATTCTTATCGATGATACACTGATGGCCGTGAGGGATCCGTTCGGGTTCAAACCTCTGTGTATAGGAACGATCGATTCGGGGTATGTGGTTGCTTCGGAAAGTGTGGCCATTGATACTTTGAACGGTAAACTGCTCAGGGACGTCCAACCCGGTGAACTTGTTATCTTCCGTGACGGTGAGATAGAATCACACCAGCTTTCCCGTGAAGTGAACTGTGCACATTGTGTTTTTGAGTATGTCTATTTTGCACGCCCTGACTCCATCATTGACGGCAACCTTGTCTATAAGGTGAGGGAGCGCATAGGTGAAAGGCTTGCCAGGGAGCATCCTGTTGAAGCTGATATGGTATCTCCTGTCCCTGACTCCGGAATCACTTCCGCGATAGGTTATTCCCGCGAATCTAATATCAATTATGAAGAAAGTCTCATGAAGAACCGTTATATCGGGCGAACTTTCATTTTGCCCGGGCAGGCTATGCGCGAGACTGCAGTTCGCCTCAAGATGAATACCATTGCCGAGAACATCAAAGGCAGGAGTATAATCCTCATCGATGACAGTGTTGTAAGGGGGACTACCTCAAGGCGCATCATCGACATGATCAAGAATGCAGGCGCTAAGGAAGTTCATGCCCGTATTGGCAGTCCTCCTATAGTTGCTCCGTGCTATCTGGGCATAGACATGGCTTCAAGGGATGAGCTGATCGCAGCCCACAAGACCATAAAAGGTGTTGAAGCTGTCATCAATGCAGATTCTCTTGGTTATCTGAGCATCGAAGGCCTGGTGGAGTCCATCGGACTCGACAGGGATGATCTCTGTCTTGGATGCCTTACCGGTGCCTATCCGGTTGATATTCCTGGGGAAAAGATGTGCCATCGCAGACAGCTGAAGATCAATGAATTCCAGTGATCCATACGACTCCACATAATTTTTTTAATTCTTTTTGTTGTATATACAGCTAAATAGTAGAACACTATAGTGTAACATACGGACAAAATTGTTTGTCTATCAATATGAATTCTTCATTTTCAAGGCTGTACCACCCCTTGTGAATGATGGGGTGGGGTACCCCTATTCTGACATTCGACTTGTAAGTTCCTCTTAGTTTTTTCCGTCACTACTGCACACTATCTTTGTATCAATAAAAATCCTTTTTTGTTAGAAAATAAAGGGATCAAAAAGAGTAGAATGGGGCCGGGACCGAGAATCGAACTCGGATCGTAGCCTCCACAGGGCTACAGGATAACCGCTACCCTACCCCGGCTTTAAGAAGGTGGGTTGCTTGAAAGCACCCTATAGATGTCCGTTTCTTACATAAAGTTTTCCTTCGGGAAAGGCAAAAAGTGCCATGGAAGGAAGATTCCTGTATGATCTTCATTTTCCAAGCTTTTCAATAGCAATTTCAGCAGCCTTTTTTCCTGAAAGCATCATGCCGCCGAATATTGGTCCCATCCTGGGAGCGCCGGCAACGGCATTTGCGGCCATGCCGGTGACAATGAGTCCGGGGTAAACCTCTTTTGTAGTCTCCATAAGGATGCGCTCGCCTACATCGGCCCACATAGGCTTCTCACCTATAACTCCAAGCTCTCCAAGTTGTGCACCGGGTACCTTTCGCTGGATTGTACTGCAGATGGCTGCATCATGTCCCGTGCCGTCAATGACAATTTTAGCACGGATCGCAAGTGGGTCAACGTGGAGACGGTTCATGGATACGGGTCCCCAGTTTATGACCAGTCCGCAGACCGCATCGTTCTCACGGATCATTACATCTTCCACATCTATCAGGTTGAAGATCTCCGCTCCTGCCGCCGTAGCGCCGGTGATGAGCCTTCCCACAGACTCTATGGAACTTGCTACGTAGTAACCTTTCTCATATTCATGATATCTGATGTTAAAATCATCGAGGATGTGCCTGGCCTCTTCTTGCACCACAATGCGTGGGAACATCATCCCTCCGGCCCACATCCCTCCTCCTACGGAGAGCTTCCTCTCAAAGATCACAGTCTTTACTCCGGCATCGGCCAGGTATCTGGCAGCAACCAGATTCGCCGGTCCACCGCCGACAAGTGCGACATCAACATCTGTATATTCAAGGAAGACTTTGGAATATTCCTCGACTATAGCCCTTGTAATAACGAGTTCATCTAATTCCATTCAAACGCCTCTTATTGTTGTCAGAACTATGGTCTGATGGGAGGCATCTGCCTTAAAGATGTTGGAGGCAAAATCTCTTCCGGCAATACGTTTTCAGGAATTCTGTTGCCAGTATGGTCATAGCATTTCTTCAATTTTATCCAGAACCTGCTTCCCTGGCCTTCCGGGTTGTCCTCAACTCCAACCTCTCCCTCGACTATCTCTGCTATTCTCTTCACAATGGCAAGTCCCAGTCCTGTTCCTTTGACGCCTTTTTTGTTGACCCGTTTAAAGCGGTCGAATACAAGGGCCTTAACATCATCAGATATGCCTTCACCAGAATCAGTAACCTCTACCTTCCAATAGTAATTGGTATCAACTACATCGATGGTTATTGGTGTGCCTTCCGGGCTGTATTTGATCGCGTTGGAGATGAAGTTAGCGAAAATTTCCTCGATGATCGGATTGAGCATGGAATAATAGGTTCCCTTTGCCCTCAGTTCCAGTGTCATCTGCTTGTCCTCGAGTTTGTGTTCGAACTGCTCGATGACATTCCTGAGTATTGCACCGATGTCCATTCTTTCAAGCTGGATGTCTTCAACAGATTCAAGTTTGGCGAACTTGGCAGCTATCTCGATCATCTCTATAAGCTTGTCATTATTGCGTTTGATACTGTTCGCAAGTTTCATCTTTTGCTCGTTGTCCTCGATATCCATAAGCAAGTCAGTAAATCCTTTTATATTTCCTGCAGGATTTAGCAGGTCGTGCCTCATAATGTCCGTGAATAGGTCCTTGAGCTCATTGGAATGGCGAAGTTCTTCCTCGAACTTCTTCCTTTCACTGGTGTCCATCGTAGTTCCTGCAAGCCTGGAAGGTTCACTGTCGCTGGTCCACTCTACCACTTTACCACGACTGAGTATCCACTGCCAGCTCTTACTTTTGTTCTGCATCCTGAACTCGGACTCAAAGAAAAGTGTCTCCCTCTTAAGATGCAGGTCTATATTGTCCTTTACCGACGGCAGGTCATCGGCGTGTATCATATTCATCCATGACTCGAAGTTATGTTTGATCTCACGTGCCTCGTAACCCAGCATCTCCGCCCACCTCTCATTGTAGATCAGCTCATTTGTCTGGATGTTCCAGTCCCACATGCCAAGGTCTGCACCTTTGAGTGCAAGCTCGACCCTCTCCTGTGTCTTTTTGAGTATTTCTTCTACTTCCCTGCGTTTTGTCACATCGCGTACAATTGCCAGTGCATAGCTGTTGTTATCGTGGTTTGTGAAGGTGACGTTTATCTCAACAGGGATGGATCTGCCTTCCTTTGTGATGATCGTTTTATCAAGGTCAAGGAACCTCTTACCGCAAATATCCTGTATGTCCTTTTCCCAGAATCGGCTTCCAAATGTGCTCTCTGTCTCATCCGCAGACATCTTCAGGAACTCATCCCTGGCATATCCCAGTAGATTGCAGGCCGTTTCATTCACATCGATAATAGTGCCCTTTTCAGAGTCGATCACAAAGATAAAGTCGTTCGACTCATTGATGAGGTTCTTGAAAAGACTAAGGTCATTCAGGAAGAACTTGTGCTGCATGGCCATTCCGACGAGCTCTGACAGTATCTTCAATGTTTGTTTCCACTCTTCACTGCAGTCTTCCGGAATTTCCGGATTCTCGATGCCTATGAACCCTATTATCTTCTCATCAACCTCTACCGGGATAATGATAAGGGAATTGACGCTACGGGTCTTCATGAGTTCTTTTTCCCGTGAGGCCGGGCCAGGCATGGAGCTAAGTTCTGCTATGGACAGTATCTGTTTTTCATTTATTCTATCGGCCAGCCAGGGAAAACTGGACATATTCAGGTTCTCGAACATCGTCTTCCTGTTTTTCGAGTTTTCCTTGCTCCAGTAGCATGCCTTGTGAAGTGAGTTTTCGTCCTTGTCAAGTAATATTAAGTAATTGCATTCACAATTGCAGAAATGGCCCGTTCTCTGCAGCGTCTCTTCTATGGCCCTGTCAACGTCCTTCGGGGCAATGAACAATGAGATCAGTGACGTGAGCGTGTTCTCGATCTTTGAGTTCTGCTCTACCAGATACTCCACATTTACCTTTTCATGGTTAAACTCGCGTATTTTCTCCCCAAGTTCCAGGTTCATCCTGTCGATGCGGGAACTTGCATATATGATAGCTCCAAAGGTCACGGCTATCAGGACAGAACTCAGGACGATCATGTCCGTCTGGTCGGTGACGATGAACGGCGATATTATGATTATCCCGAAAACGCATACGATGAGAAGGAATACACTATTGGCAAGGTTTGGGATTCTCGTATGCGTGTCCTTTTCCGGGCGCTTGGTTTCAGAATTGTTCATAGTGCTATAAATATATTATTAGTTAATATATTTATATATTGTTGGGAAATGTACTTTTTATAAATATGGAATCTACTGATTAAGGGTTAAGTTTAATATTGCTTTAATTCATTTTAGACATAATACACCTTAAAGGGATGATATTCATCGTAAGGACTGTCCAAAAAGTAAATACAAAAGTAAGCAGGGATCTGACTAAAAGCCCTGTTGAGAGTACCGCCGAGTTCCTTGTTCTTGAGCCAGCAGGGTACCCTATGATCACTGTCCTGGAAGAATATCCGGAGATAGAGAATCCGGGTGTGTTCGAGCATTATGCGCGGGAACAGTGGACCGGGTTCATTGCCCGCAAGGGTGAATATCTGTTTGACAGGCGGATGTATCCGGATTTTGCTTACCGGATCAAGGAAGTGGAGCCTCCGGAATCCGTTATCGGACTCAGGACCAGGATAATAGTGAAGGACATTGTAGTCAGCAGTATGCCTGCCGTTGAGTTCACAAGTGATGTCTCTTTCGATGATGTGATCGGGCAGCATAGTGCAAGACAAAAATGCAGGCTTATCGAGCGTTTCCTTGAACAGCCTGAAATGTTCGGACGCTGGGCACCAAGGAATGTGCTCTTCTTCGGACCTTCGGGGACCGGCAAGACCATGTTTGCCAAAGCTCTTGCGAACAAGGCCCATGTACCTATACTTCCTGTCAAGGCTACTGAACTGATAGGGGAATTCGTGGGTGAGGGCGCCCGGCAGATACACCAGCTATATGAGCGTGCACAGGAAATGGCTCCTTGTATTATCTTCATTGATGAACTGGACGCTATTGCCCTGGACCGAAGGCATCAGGAACTGCGTGGCGATGTGGCCGAGATAGTCAATGCATTACTTACGGAGATGGACGGGATCGTCGAGCGTCCGGGCGTATGCACGATAGGGGCTACCAATCGCAATGATACGATCGACCTGGCTGTACGCAGCAGGTTCGAGGAAGAGATCGAGTTCACCCTGCCGGACGAAAAGGAACGTCTTGCAATCCTCGAGTCGAACATAAAGACCTTCCCGATCCCGGTGAAAGATGTTGATCTCAAGGTGATCGCAAAGATGACCGAAGGACTTTCCGGAAGGGATCTTGTTGGTAAGGTACTCAAAACCGCACTTCACAATGTGATCATTGAGGACAGGGAAAGTGTGTCCCAGGAAGACCTGAATGCTTCTGTCAAAAAGCTGAAGAAAGGTCCGGCAGCATCAAATCCTGACAGGCTGTACATTTAAGGATCATCTTTTTAAATCTGACGAATATATCGGTGAGCTATGTCTGGAATAAACGTATCTGACAGGTTTGAGTGTGTTGTCATCAATGTGATCGACTCCCTTATGTGGAAGGGAGTTGTTGTCGAAGAGACCAGATCAGGAGGGCGCGTATATTTCGGAAAGGTCAGGCCGGAAGGCTTTGACTATGCTCCCGGTGACATCCTGTACATAGGTGTGAGAGAACTTCCCTATGGAATTGAGGATATGAAAATGGAAGTTTCTCTTTACGACAGTGACGACAGGAAGCTCGACTGGACCTTCCTTTGATCTCCCTGTCCTGTATTTTTCCTAAAACTCATTTTTTATCCAGGTATGGGACTTCGATCTCCATCATATCCTCGGCAACGCTGACATTCTCAAAGACCGCTTTTGCCTCTTCGAGCAGCGGCGTTACATCATCTGAGTACCTGGAGCTGATGTGGGTCAGTATGAGGTGCCTGACGTTTGCTTCCTTTGCAAGCTGTGCAGCCTCCTCAGCGGTCGTGTGCATTGATTCTATGGCCCATTCCTGCTGGTCCTTTGCCAGGGTACCGTCATGGATGAGCAGGTCAGCATCCCTGCTTGCTTCAAGTATGCCGCTGCATGGGCGCGTATCTCCGCTGTATACGATCTTCCTTCCGGGACGTGCCTGTCCTACAACTTCTTCAGACAGGATCGTTCTGCCATCGACCTCTACGGCCTCACCGTTGTGTAGTTTGGAGAACAACGGTCCGGGGGGTACACCAAGCTCTATCGCTTTCTCACGGTTGAATCGCCCTGTACGCTTTTCCTCTACAAGTGCATATCCGAGACTTGGTACACTATGTTCCGTCCCGATGGCGTGTATCGAGTATCCGTCCCGTTTGACAATATCTCCCGGTTCAAGGTCGATTCCTTCGATGTCAAAGCGTAATTTGTAATATCCAAGCGCGCTCAGTATCCTTACGAACTCGTGTACCCAGTGCGGCCCGTATATCCGAAGGGCTTCTGTCCTGCCGTGGAATGACATTGTCTGTATCAGTCCGGGTATACCAAGTATATGGTCGGCATGGAAATGTGAAATGAATATGGAGGACAGTGCCTTCATTCCTGTTTTTGCCCGCATCATCTGCTGCTGTGTTCCCTCACCGCAGTCAAAGAGCATTAGCTCGCCTTCAAGGTTGATCATTGTGGCTGAGGTGTTGCGGGTGGTTGTTGGGAGGGATCCGGCTGTCCCGAGAAAAATTACACGAAGCATGGGTTCTATTTAGCGATTGGGATATTTATCAATTGCTTTAGACATCTGAGTTTGCACTAACTCTGATCCCTTCATTTTACTCCTATAACACTATTTTGTAAGGGGTAGTCTTGAAGCCATTCGAAAAGTTCATATACAATCTTATTATTAATGGTACGTCCACAAGTCATATTTGATTTAAGGAAAAATTAAATTCACTTTTCACACTGATTAAGAGGATATATCATGAAATGGCAAGGCAGATCCAGAAGGACATATACAGGCGCCAAGATAAAGGCAGCACGCGGTAAGAGGAAATACGAATTAGGTCGTGAGTCTGCTGACACACACATAAACGAGGCCAAGAGAAAGAACATTTCCACAACCGGCGGTAACAGGAAGGTCAGACTTTTGCAGTGTAATGTTGCAAATGTCACCGACTCACAGGGAAAGGCCCAGAAAGCAACCATCGAGACTGTTGTAGGGAACACTGCAAATGAGCACTACGTCAGGCGTAACATTCTTACCAAGGGTTCAGTTGTAAAGACCACTCTTGGCAATGCCAGGATCACGAGCCGTCCAGGTCAGGATGGTGTGGTGAACGCAGTATTGCTGGAATGATTTTAAATCTCTATATTTTTTTGTTTTACGATGATGGGGTTGCAGAATATGGATGAAAGAACGCGTCATATCCTGGAATGTCTCGAGGCAGATGCGAGGATCACACATGAAAAAGTTGCAACCCTGACAGGTATTCCTGTCGAAGAGGTTAGCGGGATCATCGGGGAAATGGAGGATAACGGTATCATCCGTAAATACAAGACCGTGATCGACTGGGACCTTGCAGGCGATGAGAATGTATATGCCATCATTGAACTGAAGGTCAGTCTCGAGCGCAGGCTCGGATATCAGGCTCTTGTTGAACGCCTCTATAAGTTTCCCGAGGTTCGGTCGGTAAGGCTGCTCTCAGGGCAGTATGATCTCTCACTCACAGTATCAGGAAGGTCCATGAAGGAAGTTGCCTTCTTTGTTGCGGAGAAGATATCCACCCTTGATCAGGTGCAGCATACAACGACGCATTTTGTCCTCAAGACCTATAAGGAGGATGGAGTGATCCTTCACGAGCAGGATCATGTTGCACGTTTGCCTGTTACTCCTTAAGTTCATGCTCGTTAACTCCATATTAGATATCTGTGAACAAAGGAAGAATGATGTATGAGAAAAACATGCCGTCCCTCCAGATTCATTGCGGATGTAATGAAACAGGTGCCCCCTTCGGGTATTCGCCGCTATTTCGATCTTGCTTCTGAAATAGATGATGCGATATCACTTGGTGTGGGCGAGCCGGACTTTGTCACCCCGTGGCATATCCGCGAGGCATGTATCCATTCTCTTGAATGTGGCGAGACATCCTATACTTCCAATTACGGCCTTATTGAGCTTCGTGAGGAGATCTCAAGGGCATTCTCTAACAAATATAATGTATCTTATAATCCCGGTTCTGAAATTCTTGTGACGTCCGGTGTCAGTGAAGCCCTTGATGTTGCTATCCGTGCTATCACAAACCCCGGTGATGAGATCATAGTCCCCCAGCCATCCTATGTTGCCTATGTGCCGTCGGTGATGTTTGCAGGAGGGGTGCCTGTTCCGGTCATGACAAGTATTGAGAACAATTTCAGGCTGCTGCCTGAGGATCTTGAGGCTGTCATCACGGACAAGACCAAAGCTTTGATCCTCAACTATCCTAATAATCCCACGGGTGCCACAATGGGCCGGAAGGATCTCGAGGCCATAGCTGATGTGGTCGCGGAGCATGACATCATGGTTATCTCAGATGAGGTCTATGACTGTCTCACTTATAATGGTGGACATACCTGTTTTGCCTCTCTTGAAGGAATGCACGACAGGACAATACTACTGAACGGTTTTTCCAAGGCATATGCAATGACCGGTTTCAGACTGGCTTTTGCAATGGCCCCCCGGGAGGTGATCTCTTCCATGATGCTCATCCACCAGTACTGCATGCTCTGTGCACCTATAATCGCCCAGATAGGTGCCATCGAAGCCCTGCGCAACGGCGACTCAGAAATGGAGCGTATGGTGCGTGACTACGACCGTCGCCGCCACCTTATTGTCAGCGGGCTGAACAAGGTCGGTCTGGACTGCTTCGAACCTAAAGGTGCATTCTACGCATTCCCGTCCATACAGAGCACGGGCCTGAGCTCCGAGGAGTTCGCCGAGCGCCTGCTCTTCGAGCAGAAGGTCGTCACGATCCCCGGCAATGTATTCGGGAAAGCCGGTGACGGATTTTTGAGATGCTCCTATGCCACTTCAAGGGAAGAGATAGAGGAAGCTCTTGCGAGGATCGGGGCATTCGTGGACGGGTTGTAATCGCTCTACCATATCCTCCATCATTTGAGAAACTTCCTTTTCTTATCGTTTATTGAATACTTCTTTTTTCAATTTTGCCTTATTTGAGCTGCAATCCGGTGGAATTAAGAAGATGGGTTCGTTGTTATCATATAGCTGATATTAGCTTTGCATTTCAGCAGCATTCCTTCCTCTTTAGAAAAAGTTGTCTATCATTTATATATGACAATATTATTATATGTATTAGTGTATATTCCCTGTACAAAATGAAATTTTAGTAGATTCCGGGTCTGGTTGGAAAAAACATACATGTTAAAGATATTAGCTCTTGAATGCAGTGAAAACGGCAGTGTTTTCCGGGAAAAGCTTGAATGTATGGGACATTCTGTATCCGTAATGCTCCTGTCTGGAGTTTCTATCTCTGAATTGTCCGTCGGTCAGAAGCCAGACCTGATCTGCTGCTCTCTAAGCAAATGTTACAACGGGACCTTCAATCGGATAACTGCATTTAGTGAGGAATGTCGAATCCCTTTGTTAGTTAAGGCATCAGATCCTGATGAAATGTTGTTTGATACCTTAAATGATCTAAAGCTTGCCGAATATATAAAAGAGCCATTCAGTGACGCTGAACTCGACTATGCAATAAGAAAGCTTATTGGAGCAAAGAAAGCTCTTGATGACCTCCATGGTCTGGAAACCGGATATTATAGCTTTATCAATAGTCCCTTTTGTGGATTTGCCCGACACGAGATAATAATGGACGATAATCACAGGCCGGTAGACTATAGATTCCTTGAAGCAAATGAAGTTTTTGAGAAACTAACCGGACTTGATAGGGACGAAGTGATTGGAAAGAAAGTCACAGAAGTTCTTCCGGGCATCGGGAAGGATACCACTCTCATAGAATCATACGGAAAGGTAGCTCTTGAAGGCATAACGATGCGTTTTTCAGAATATGTTCCCGAGCTTGGTTGCCATTATGATATTCATGCGTATTCTCCTGGGAAAGAGCAGTTTGTCACTGTCTTCATTGATATAACCGAGATGAAGGACGTGGAAAAGGCTCTACGGGAAAGTGAAGAGAAATTCCGTCTTATAGCCGAGAATGCAAATGATGTCATCTGGTTACTGAATGAAAAAGGAGAATTCATTTACCTTAGCCCGTCAGTTGAAAGACTGAGAGGTTATACTCCGGAAGAACTGATTGGCGTGCCCCTGGAAAAGAGGCTTATGCCCGGCTCATTAGAACTGATAACTGACCTGCTTGAGACTTTTTTTGAGAATTTCGGGAAAGGTGTAGTGCCAGATATGGAAAGAGTCTATGAGGTCGAACAGCCATGCAAGGATGGTTCTACGGTTTGGACGGAAATGAATATAACTCCGGTTCTTGATGAAGGAGGGGATTTCAAATTCTTCCTGGGAATTTCCCGCAATATCGATGAACGCAAAAAGACTGAAATTGAACTGAAAAAACAAAAGAACATATTGGATTCAATTTTTGACCTTGCACCCACACCAATGTTATTGGTAAAAGAGAATGGGATAATTGAAAACATAAACAGTGCATGTGCTGACGTTACGGGAAAAAATAAGGCCGACATGATTGGTCTGAGGGCAGGAGAAGCATTTTCCTGTTCTAATTCCTTCAAAGAAAATGGATGTGGTACCAATGAGGAATGCGTTAGGTGTATTTTCAGAAATATTGCGAAAGAAACCCTCATTAACGGTGCTGGTATCGCTAAAAGGGAAGGTGAATACACGCTGATCCTGCCTGATGGTTCAGAAGTGTCACGAAATATCCTGGTCTCAAGTTCTTGTATTGATACAGGTGAAGGTTCCCATGTGATATACAGTATACATGACATCACGGAGAGCAAAAAAGCGGAGATGACACTAAAGGAAAGTGAGGGGCGCTTGCAGACCCTTTATGACAATATGCCCGGCGGAACATTGATAATCGGAACGGATTACATTATCGAGGATGTTAACCAGCGTACCTGTGAGATAACGGGATTCACGCGGAAAGAACTTGTGGGGCAGCCATGTGACCTCCTGTGTCCAAAGGGATCACTTTCAAAGATGTGTCCCATATGGGTGGAAGGCCTGGAAGGCTTCCAGGGCATGGATACGTTCATCAAGTGCAAGGATGGCAGGAAGAGCCCTATCCTGAAGAATGCTAAAAGGATAACTATCGATGGAAAGCTGTATATCCTTGAGAATTTCCAGGATATCTCCGGTCAAAAAGAAGCAGAAGAAGCGCTGCTCAGTGCAAAGATGACGGCTGAGATGGAAAGCAGGACGAAGAGCGAGTTCCTTGCCAGCATGAGTCATGAGATCAGAACGCCCCTGAATGCTGTTATCGGCTATTCCGACATGTTGCTGGAAGGTATCTTCGGAGAATTAACTGATAAGCAGAACAGGTCCCTTGGTCATATCTCTACGAGTGGAAAACACCTTCTGGAACTTATCAATGATATACTGGACCTTTCCAAAGTGGAATCCGGAAAGATGGAATTAAATTATGAGAACTTTACTGTGAGTGAGGTTCTTGGGAATGTTGGTAGTATCGCCTCGCCCCTCGCAAAAAAGAAGAACATAACTCTGCAAGTTTCCATTGAGCAGAAGGATATATCCATATGTGCTGATGAGGTGCGCTTCAAACAAATACTTTACAACCTTGTCAGTAACGCAATTAAATTCACTCCTGATAAGGGTGTTGTGAAGATCCTGGTATGCGAAAAGGATAACATGCTGGAGGTTTCTGTAATCGATACGGGTATCGGCATATCCTCAGAGGACCAGAAAACCCTGTTCACTCCTTTCAGGCAGATCGATTCGGAACTATCCCGGCAGCATGACGGAACGGGTCTTGGTCTTTCGCTTGTGAAGCAGTTCGTTGAACTCCACGGCGGTAATATCACTGTGGGGAGTGAACCCGGAAAGGGAAGCAACTTCTCTTTTTGGATTCCGGTTAAAAAATATAATTAAAGCTGTTTGTGGCATAAATCTATAATAATCAATAGGGATTCTGCATTCTATTTTTATTTTTTCCTTCTAATTAAATAATATACTATTGCTCCCAATATTCCAAATATGAGTGCGACAAATATCCACACTATTTTCATAACTATACTGAGCCCTTTGTTCTGTGTAAGCACATCATAGATGACCCAGATCACCGATATCAGTACAAGTAGTCCCGGGAGCATTGACAAAATATCCATTTCAACACTTCCTAATGAAGGTAAGTTAGTTTCAGAACAATTGATAGCCATATATTGCGAGCTCTGCAAGTATCAGGGTGAGTACGAAATTTCCTATGATCAATGGGGGGACCATTTTCTTGAGGGGAAATCCAAGGATTGCAAGTACAATTGCCAGTATGTCACTTGGGAGCGGGGTCAATGAGTAAAAGAATATCAGTATTATAATTGTTGTGTCACTGACATCTTCTACTAATCGGAGTGATCTGTCTATATATTTCCCGTAATTCGAGGTAACACAATTCTTCCCTTTTTTCCCGATAGTGTAGAATACAATATCTCCCAATGTAAGTCCCACACTTGCGAAAAGTGCAAGGAATACGGGGTTGGCTCCTCCCAGGGAGATGGTTACCAGTGCGGCGTAGAAGGAGGTTGAAGTGAAAGCAGACACGCCACCGATGGCAGCTAGCAGGAAAACTATCAGGTAAGTGTTTTGCACCCCTAAGAATCCAACGATCTTTTCCGGTGGATAGTATATCAGGAAAACTGACCATGCAACAATGAATATTACCAGTATTGTTAAGATCGCAATATCCCTTTTTCTGGAAGAAACTGCATGATCTGTCTGTATACAGAAATTGACGGATTTTTCCGAATTGCCTGTTTCATTGGTCCTGTCTTCAGATAGCATTGCCTAATGCAATATACATTGATAACCATATAACTGCTGTCTTTAAATCAGGAAAGAGAAATAAACAAAATAACTATAATCAGATAGTTCACTTTTCCTCGACTTTACCATCAGTGGGTATCATAGGTGCGTAAAGCTTTGGAGCGATGTACTCTTCGTGGAACATTCTTGCCATCAGCACAACATATGACAACAACAGGGGTCCTATGATGATTCCCAGGAGTCCGAAAATGTTCAGGCCGATGATCACTCCAATAAGAGACACCAATGGATGTATCTTTCCAACTTTTTCCTGTATCGCCGGGCGAATGAAGTTATCCACGGAACTCAGTATAAATCCTCCGATAAGCACTCCGACTGCACCCAGGTAATCCTGCTGTAACAACTGGAATATGGCTGCAGGTATCCATATAAGAGGTGGTCCTACAACGGGCAGGAAAGAGAGGACAGCAGTGATGAAGCCCCACAGGATCGCACCTTCAATGTTAAGGATCGTAAATGTGATCGCAAGCAGTGCTCCCTGTAGAATTGCGATGATCCCTGAGCTTATCAGCGTTGTCTTTACAAGGGATTTGAATTCGTTCAGGAGTTTCGTGGTATTCTTCTCATTGAAGGGAACTGCTCTTTGCAGATCCCTGGCGAAGTTCGAATTTTCGCCAACTAACAGGTAAAAGAGCAAAAAGTACATGATGACGAACTCGATGACTCTTTTTCCAAGACTCTGGATGGCAGCTAGTACCATAACACTGAAGTAGTTCGCACCACTGGCGAGAAATTCTACCAGCTTCCCCTGAACATTCATCTCAACGGGCAAAAGACGGTTCACATAGATCAGGTATGTGTTAACGTATCCCATGTAGGATGTTATCTCATCGATGTTCAGGAGGACATTCTGTGCCTCAATTATGACGATCGTCAGAAGAACATAAAGTGGGATGAGTATGATGACTATTGATGTAATGATTATTGTTATTGCCGCTATGCCTGGCTTGATCTTCCGGCGGGATGTAAGGTAAACATACATTGGCCTGAACAAAGCATACAATATGAAAGCTCCGAAAAATGCATTGATGTAGGGATATAGTGCATATGCAAGCACTGCTGTCAGCACAGCAAGGATAAGGAGTGCCTGTGACATTTTACTGAAGCTTTCCATTGTCTCCTTTATACTTTATCATTCTATATAAATTATCATCACAGAATAATGAAAATATATTAGTTATACAATTACTGGAATTTTCGGACCCACAATTTTTTAAATAAGAACAACTCTGTTTATTCTTACAGATTTCTTCAAAGGGAGAATGAAGTTAAGCATCTACTTCAAAAATAGGGTGTCTTTGCCATGTCACTGATGAAACACATCAATAGTTTCCAGCGTCTGATCGTCTGGATCATAATACTGATGATGGTAGTGACAATTCTGAGTGCAACTATTGAGATAGGGTGGATCATCCTTTATGATCTGATCACACCTCCTGTGTTTTTACTTGACGTGAACCAGATACTGGATATCTTCAGTCTTTTCTTCATTGTGATCATAGGTATAGAATTGCTTGAGACCATCAAGATGATCCTTGAGGAATCGATGATGAATGTTGATGTTATCATACTGGTCGGTCTTACCGCAGTAGTGCGCAAGATACTGATAATTGATATAAAGGAGACCGAGCCGATGTTCCTTGTGGGAATGGGTGTGCTTATTGTGGCTCTTGCGGTCACGTATTATCTGGTTATTACTTCAGGAAAGGGATTCAAGTGTTCCCTTGATTGAGAACACAAGTGTTTTTTGGTTCTGTGGAAATCCGTGATTGCAACTCTGAAGTCTGCGATTTTCAATTGAATAAATGCAATAGTCTTCGGTAAAGCTTTTGGTACGGCGGCGAAGGAATGTGCCGCTTCGGCAGATGGTCGCGTTGTCCTTTGTTTGTCAACGGTTTTTAGTAGAACTGGCAGAAACGCAAGGGCGCAGGGATGCTAAGACGCAAAATAGCAGGATTTCCCGTCCACACAAAAACAGTCGTCGGATACGTTAAATCCGGGATAGATTAAAAAGAGACCAAAAAAAGATTTAAGAGAGGATCATTCCTCTCCTTTTTTCTTGTACATGTAGATGGCGGCCACAATGATTCCGATAATGACTATCAGGATCACCGTTCCGAAACCAGGCAGTCCTCTGTCGCCGGACTCACGGGTCTCATTACCGAACTCTACTCCGCTGTCATGATCTTCATCAGATTCGCTTAGTGATATCGTTTCATCGACTCCGGTAGAGTCGTCCACAGCTGCTATTGCAAAGGGCGAGAATCCGGGGGTCAGACTTTCGAAGTGCAGATATTCTCCGTCGTCGCTGACCTGGGAGGTTGGAAGTTCATTCCACATGTCGCCTGCATATCTATACAGCCTGATCTTGGCTGCATCGATGTCATTCTCTTCAAGCCATGACTTCTCAACCTTGAAATCTATCACGAAGTCCTTTGCAGTACCGGAATCGATCACACCCGATTTTCCCACCCAGATATTCATCTGCTGGTAAACGCTTCCCGGGGCGTTGGAGTCTGCATATGAGGATCTTCCGCGAAGTACTTCTATACTTGCAGCAACTCTTCCGGAGTTGGTGAGTGCATAGAACTGTACGGAAGTGATTGGGTTATCGGTTTCTGAGAATTCATAAACTATTTGTGAATCCTTATAGACATAAGCATTCTGCACTTCCTTTACTTGGATGTTCTCGTACTTCTCGCCGGAAGCACCACCGCCTCCGCCGCCTCCACTGCTGCCGCCGGAGGACGAACTGCCTGATGGGGTGCTTGAAGATGCAGTTCCGACCACTGCGAAGTCACTGAAGTGCTCGATATTTGCGATTATGTAGTTCTCGCTTGTATTGCGTTCAACCACGGTCTGTGCTTCCCACAGGCCGCTTGAAGTGTTATAGAATTTGACTCCCAGGGTGCTCTCGTCAAGGCCTGAGATATCCGCATCATCATAGTCGAACCTTACCTGGATGTAGGGATCGAATGTTGCTCCTGCAGGTCCGAGCTCAACAACCTTGCCGACTACAGATTCCGAGCTTGATAGTGCCAGATCCATGGTTGAGTTGGCAGTTGTAGTACCTACTGTGATGCTGGTGTTCAGTGCATTTCCACTTGAGTCTTTCGCAATGGTGCCGCTTGGTACTGTCAGGGTTACGTTCCCTGAGGCTGATGTGATACTAATGGTGCTGTTGACTGTTCCATTTGGCTCGACATAGCCGGAAATATCGGCTTCCATGCTCGAGATAGTAAAGCTTGTTTCCAGAGACTCGAAACTTGATTTCGCGGTATTGCCCGTATTCAGCAGCACCTGCGCGTCGTAGTCTCCGATATCGAAACTGGAAGTGTTGATAGTTACGTTATACGAATAAGTGAGTGAGCTTCCGCCGGCTCCATATCCGTAGCCGTATCCATAACCGTAACCAAATGAATAGTTCGTTCCGTAACCATAGCCGTACATGTCATCCATCGCTTCCCCGTACCCGTAATCGTACTCCGAAGCATCGGGACTGTTTATCACGCCAATGCTTATTCCCGAACCGCCTGTCAGGATCGTTCCGTCGGGAGCGAACACGACATTACGGACAGTGGATCCGTCTTTAGATAATACTAATGAAAAATTTTCCATTGGCACATATCTGTCAGTGCTTGAAATGTTTGCAGTGACGGTAAAAGTTATTTCCTCGCCCTGTGCGGGTGTGGTATTATCTATGTCTATCCCCATTCTTATTGCAGTCGCAGGTGCGGACAGAACCAGCATTAGCACAATTGCTACGGTCACTGCAATACTTGCATATTTCGTTTTAAATAATTCACTATCAGCCATAACCATCAGTACCTCTCGAGAGCCAAATCCCTTATCGATTTATATTTGCATCTAATTATTTATTTATATAGTAAACTTATGCTATGCACTTACACTATTTAACCTTATTTATTTAGACTAAAAAATCAATTTTGTTTGAAAGTATCTTTTAAAAGTACTAGCAATGTTTGTAAAGATATCAATATTCCTCCCAAATGTAAGAGGACAGGCCAGTAATAAATGCTGCCAGTCGAAACATCCTCCTCCCTCTCAAACAATACCGTAAGCCCGGGAGTTTCTATGGTATCGGAGTTGCTCATTGTCCAGCCACTCACTTCATGGTTAAGAGGCGTATAAACTATGTAATTTGAATCGGTTTCAAAATTGTAGTCAAAAGGCGTGAATGATGTATAGTTAATTTTTTCATGAGGCTCAGGTACGGTGTTTTCGTTGTTCAATGCCGCACTTTCCATGATAAATCCATAGTTGTTGATATCAGATTCTCTGCTAAGCCGGATAATGTCATCCCACCCAGATACTACTTTTAAATTATTGACAGTTCTTATCCTGGAAACATCGTTTTTGTTTCTGAAAATGGCTATTATATCATTTTCCATTACCAGGGTCATGTCTTCCTGGTCGTAAAGAAAATCGTACTCGCGGAAATCCACCTCTTTTGCAAGTACTACATACTTAACGTTCAGGGGTGTGACAAGTTCCCCGAAATTTGTTATGTTGTGTTTATGCTCCAGTAGATATTGTACATAGTGTTGAGTTGGAGTAGTACTATGCGAATAAATTCCCCCGACTTCCATATTCTCTCCTGTGATTGTATTCCTATCAAAGAATATACTGGCAGGATTTGCAATTCTTCTTCCGGTCCAGCTAAAGGTCATATACTGGTGCCATGGGAAGAAAAGGATGTCAAAATCTTCGGAATCGTTCATAAGATAGCTGTTGGCAGCATACCATTCTTCCGGGTAATCCGTTGGTTTTAGTTGTCCGTGAAAACCATTGAACATTGTAAAAGAATAGGTAGCCGGTACCAGAAGCACGACCAATAACAGGACTGACGAGATGGCTTTATAGTTGCCCACGATTGTGTTTTTCGGTTTGCGGTCCTTTATTTCCCGAATTATTTCATCGATGCCCATACTTCCCAGAAATGAGTATGTAAGGATCAGGATGCCCACAAATTTCTGGGAATCCCTCATTCCTTTAAAAAAGAAGAAGTTATCAAAAAGAAACTGGAATGCCGAAGCAAAATAAGGGTAGGTGACCCCGCTTCCAAGTACCAGGGAGATAACGGCAGAAAGTGCAAGCCCTCTTTTTAAGAAAGTGTCGTTTGAAAGCCTTCCCGAGAAGAAACCATAGACTGAAAAGAACAGGATAATTGCAAACATTATGACAAAAACCCACAGGGGGTACATATGGAATGGGTACTCATATCCTCCTCTCCAGAACCCATACATCATGGCAATAGATATCAGAATATTCCCGGAAATGGTTCCGATGCCGGTGAAGGCGGAAAGATCCTGATAGGATATCTGTTCCAGTATTCTGGAGTTTGATGACACGGGGACCAGCAAGGGCAGTATCCAGAACATGTTCAGCATCACGTAGGCTAAAAACAGTTTAACATGATGTTTGATGAGGGTTTTACTTTCGGTTTTATGTTCCTGAAGATAGAATCCGAGTATACAGATCTGGATAACAGCAACCAGCAGGAGTGCATGAGGGTCCAATATGCCTATAAAAGTAGTCCATACCAGGTTTTTCTTCCACCGGGCATTGTCTTTCAAAAAGGCGACATACGTTTGTATTGCCACGGGCACAAATGCATATGCTGCCAGCAGGTAGAAATGTCCTGCCAGGAATCGCACGTATATAAACGGATTTACCATATAGAGTGTCCCTGCAAAATATTTAGCATGAGGTGAGTGCACCGGGACCGACCTGTGCATTGCAAATCCCGAAATCAGCAATATCAGGAAAAGTATCGTTTTTTGCACAATCTGTGCAGGAACAACGGACCCTATCAGTTGAATGATCAGTATAAATGGAAGTTGCCCTCCAATTCCGTAATTAAGAACATAATCAAATATGCTATGTGTGTCAGATGTCCATATAAGGTCTAATGTCAAAATGTAACCCGGGCTGAAAAGAGGATGAAATACCAATAGCGCAAGTAAAAAATAGTATGTGAAAGGGATTATTGCATCAGTATCTGTCAGCTTTGTTTTTAGCAGGAAGTATTTTTTCATGTTCACTCTTTTCCAATTACAACTCGTGCAGGTCAGAGATATATTATCGAGATATTATATTATAGTTCGCAATGCGTCCGATAGTCGACAAACCAGTACATCTGTCATATACCCACAGCCATATACCCATCAACTCCTGGATTTTTTCTCGATTCTCAAAGATGATCTCTAATTATGGATCTTATCATTTCGTTCTCATTTCAGTCGTGTAATTCATTTTTTTGTTTTTTTTGCAATCCGGAATTCAATTCTGCAATCTGTTTTTGCCGATCGGTTTGCCTGTTCAATAATTGCTCAGTATCTTTTATTTTTAAAGATAAATAAATATATATACTATCATGTCATTTTTAGACGTAGATAAAGGATTAATATATAAAAACGGCTGTGCTTTCTTAAATACGAATATTGCATCAAAAATATAATGCAGGAGATGGACAGAAAAATGCTTTCGGTAATTGTCCCGGCATACGAGGAAGGACATCACATCTACCAGAATCTTTTACGTATCCACGAAGAACTGAGCACCTTTTGCGCAGATCATGAGATCATTGTGGTAGACGATGGCAGTAAGGATTCCACGCTAGCTGAGTCCCGGAGGGCGGCATCGGAAATCAGCAAAATAAAGGTAGTTTCGTCTGGCGTGAACATGGGGAAAGGAAATGCGATCCGGCTTGGTTTCACACATGCGACAAAGGGTCTGGTTACCTTTATAGATGGTGACCTTGATATTCCTCCTGCTCAATTAAAATTATTGCTGAATGTATTCCATGAGACCTATGCCGACGTAGTGATCCAGTCAAAGCATCATCCCGGAAGTCAGGTGAGTGGTTTTCCCCTGAAAAGGCAGATCCTGAGCAGGTCCTATTCATCTCTGATAAAAATCCTGTATGGGTTGCCGGTGTCCGACACGCAGGTAGGCATAAAACTGTTCAGGCGTGAGGTACTGGAAAAAATAATGCCCAAGATGCTGGTCAAGCGATACGCCTTTGATGTGGAGCAACTCGTTCTGGCTCACAAATACAATTTCAGGATAGCTGAGTGTCCGGTACATATTGACTTCAAGCCAGAAGGCGATACTATGAAGTTAAAGGACATTGCCAAAATAGCCGTTGACACTGCTGCCATATTCTACCGGCTGAATATACTGAATTATTACGATCAGGGAGAATCGGTGGGCAGGCCGGTACATGACGAAAGAAAAGTTTACCACGCTGAGGACCTGACTTGAAAGTGATCATTCCTGTAGCAGGTGCCGGAAAACGCCTTTACCCGCATACATTCACCAAACCAAAACCCATGGTGCAAATTGCGGGAAAGCCTGTCATCGGCCATATACTTGACCGGATGATCGATCTTTGTCCCGAAGAAGTAATTTTCGTTGTCGGCTACCGGAAAGAACAGATCATTTCCTATGTGAATGATAATTATTCGGATATTTTCAATGTAAAATTCGTTACCCAGGATGATCAGCTAGGCCTTGGGCATGCCATCTATGTAACCAGGGATCTTGTCGGTGACTCACCTGTGATGATTACCCTGGGAGATATGATCTTCAAGGCCGGATACCTGGATTTCTACAAAAGGCACTTCGGCAACGGGGATTGCTCGGGTTCGATCGGTGTATGGGAAGTCGACGAGCCTGAAAAATACGGCATCGTGGTAAACGACGGAGACCGTATTATCAGGCTTGTGGAAAAGCCGAAAGAGCCAATCTCCAACCTGGGGATAGCAGGTGTGTATTTCGTGAAGGAGGCCGGTGTCCTGTTCGACATCCTGGAAGAAATGCTTGCCATGAGAGCCGACGGCGAAATACAGTTAACCGACGCTCTGCAGAAAATGGTTGATTCCGGTCATCATCTCAAGTCATTTTATGTTTCCAGCTGGTATGACTGCGGGCATTCCGCATCTTTACTGGAAACCAACAAGGTTTTGCTCTCGGAGCTGAAAGAAGGCACTGCAGCGCAGAATAAAACTCCGCTTTCGAATTACCAGATCAGCGATACCGTTGTTATCGAACCGGTCTTCATTGGAAACAATGTCGTACTGAAAAACTCCGTGGTAGGTCCTTATGTATCCGTGGCGGACAACACGAGAATCGAATGCTCTGTTATCTCCAACACTATCATAGGTTCAAATTCGATGATAAGGGATGTGAATTTGCGTTCATCTATAATCGGTGATGATGTAAACGTGGGAGGAAAGCATAACTCCCTGAATATCGGTGATTCGTCATCGATTGAATTCTAGGTGACAAGTAAAACGGTGGTGGTACAACAATGGGCGATAACACACTAGTCTCGATAATTATTCCTGTGAGGGAGATCAATGATTACATCCGGGAATCAATCCCTCACATCCTTAAAATGGACTACGTGAATTATGAAATTATTATTTTTCCGGACGTGCCTTCCGGTGAAAGCTTTGAGAAAACCCGGATCATTCCCACAGGAAAAATGGGTCCGGCGGAAAAAAGGGATCTGGCATTAATCCATGCAAAAGGCGAGATCCTTGCATTTCTTGATGATGATGCCTATCCCGAACCGGACTGGCTCAGTCATGTAGTGGATGACCTTCAGGATCCCGACGTAGCTGCAGTGGGCGGGCCTGCGGTGACTCCTTCCCACGATTCGATTTTCCAGAAGGCCTCGGGTCTTGTCTTCGAGAGCCTGATGGGTGGCGGCAGTTGCAGGTACCGTTATATACCCGGCAAGGAAAAGTTCTTTGTCGACGATTTCCCCACCGTGAACCTCATTATACGCAGGGATGTCTTCGAGCAGGTGGGAGGATTTGATACGGCATACTGGCCGGGGGAAGATACCAAGTTGTGTCTTGATATCGTTCACGGGCTTGGCAAGAAGATCCTGTATGACCCGAATGCAGTCGTTTATCATCACAGACGTACGGTTTTTAAGCCCCATCTTAAGCAGATCAGCAACTATGCCGTGCATCGGGGATTCTTTGTCAAGAAATATCCCCAGACATCATTGAAAATAGGTTATTTCATACCCAGCATGTTCTTTGTATACCTGATCATATCTCTGCTTTCTTCCTACCAGTATCCGGTTGTCATGGTTCCGCTGGTGATATATGCCGTGATCCTGGGTCTCACGATGGGAGATGTGGTTTACAGGTACGGTAATCTCACCCTGGGGCTTCTTACGGGTACGGCCATTTTCCTTACCCATGTGTTCTATGGTTTCCACTTTTTAAGAGGCCTGTTTTCAGGAGGGCTCAAACAATGAAGATATGTATAGGCTATCCGCCAATCAAGAGCGAAAAAGGTACTCCCCTGCTCAGCCAGAACCGGCAGTTCCAATGGTTTAACGCCCCTACGTTCATCTACCCAATGGTGCCTGCATATGCGGCCACCCTGTTGAAGGAGAAGGGATATGATGTCATGTGGGAGGACGGTATTGCAGAACAACTGTCCTATGAAGAGTGGGCGGCTCGGTGCAACGGCGCCGATATCATCGCCCTTGAGACGAAGACGCCGGTCGTCAAGAAGCACTGGGAGATCGTCCGTGATCTGAAATCCAGGTATCCGGAAATGGCCGTTGTCCTGATGGGAGACCATGTGACTGCAATGCCCGAGGAATCCATGCAGAACTGCCCTGTCGATTTTATAATTACAGGTGGTGATTACGATTTCCTTCTTCTCAGTATTGTAAACTATCTGTCCAGAGGAGAAATCCTTGAGCCGGGCATATGGTACAGGGAAGGCTCTTCAGTAAAGAACACCGGGAAGTTTGTTTTAAACCATGATCTTAATGTGCTGCCTTTAATAGATCGTGATCTCACACGGTGGGACCTTTACAGCGAGCATAACGGTAATTATAAATCGGTACCCGGAACCTACACGATGGTCGGAAGGGACTGCTGGTACCATAAGTGCCGCTTCTGCTCATGGACAACCACTTATCCCAGTTTCAGGTGCCGTACTCCCGAAAGCCTGCTTGACGAGATAGGAATCCTTATTGAAAAATATAAGGTCAAGAGTATCATGGATGATACGGGTACGTTCCCTGCGGGCGAGTGGCTCAGGACCTTCTGCAAGGGCATGATCGACAGAGGGTACAACAGGAAAGTCGAGATACACTGCAATATGCGCGTGAATGCGCTTAAAGAGGAGGACTACGCTCTTATGGGCAAGGCAGGCTTCAGGTTCCTGCTGGTGGGAATGGAGTCGGCCAACCAGAAAACCCTTGACAGGCTCGACAAGGGCATTAAGGCGGAAGAGGTGGCGCAAGCCTGCAGGATGGCTAAAAAAGCAGGTCTTGAACCACACCTGACCATAATGATGGGCTATCCGTGGGAAACCAGGGAAGATGCGCAGAAAACAGTGGATTATGCAAAGAAGATCTTCAGGAACGGCTGGGCCGATACCTTGCAGGCGACGATCATGATCCCCTATCCGGGCACTCCCCTGTTCGAAGAGTGCAGGGAAAACGGGTGGCTCATGACCGAGGACTGGGATATGTATGATATGCGCAGCCAGGTCATGAAGTCGGAGATCAGCGACGAGGACATCAAGGAATTTACCAGACAGCTGTATAAGCTTTTCCTGACTCCTGACTATGTTCTCCGGAGGCTTGTTTCCATACGCAGTGTTGAAGATTTGAAATTCATCAAGAGAGGAGTAAGGTCCGTGATAGGACATCTTACGGATTTCTCTAACAGAAAGGTGAGGGGATGCGAGAATGAAAATGGATGACTGCCAGCATAAATGGGATTATACTAAAAATGAATATCTCCCTATAATCGAATCGATCAAAAAACATCACGCATGCAAGGGTTGCGGTCTCATTAACAATCTCCCCGGTGACAACCAGATGAAGACCGGAAAACTTATTGCTCTTATCAAGGAACTGTTCGAGGAGAACGGAATACCGCGCAGTTCCATCCGCAAACACACTGAAGAGATCAAAAAAATGAAACAGCAGGGTTATGATGATCTGAGCATCGTCCACCAGGTAATGGCCGAAGTTGCCTGCAAGTGCAACCTTATAGATATAAGGGCAGGCGGTTTGAAATGAGGACCGTGGTTACCGGAGGAGCCGGCTTTCTGGGCTCGCACCTGTGTGAACTGCTTTTCTCGAAGGGCCATGAAGTGATATGCGTGGACAACCTGGTGACAGGCAATACGGCCAATATCGAGGAACTGATGGAAAAGGGCAACGGCAATTTCACCTATATCAACCATGATATCTCGAAGCCCCTGTACATCAAGGGAAATGTCGATTATATTTTCCATATGGCAAGTCCCGCGAGCCCGGTAGACTACCTTGAGCTTCCCATCCAGACGCTTAAAGTGGGCGCATTAGGAACTTATAATATGCTTGGCCTTGCCAAGGAGAAAAAGGCCCGCATACTCCTTGCCTCCACTTCGGAGGTGTACGGGGACCCCCTGGTCAACCCGCAGCCTGAAGAGTACTGGGGCAACGTGAACCCCATCGGTCCCAGGGGCGTGTACGACGAGGCAAAAAGATATGCTGAGGCTATCACAATGGCCTACCACCGCCAGCACGGAGTGGATACCCGCATAGTACGCATCTTCAACACCTACGGCCCCAGAATGCGCTGCAGGGACGGCCGTGTCGTTCCCAACTTCATCAACCAGGCACTCAAAGGCGAAGATATAACCGTGTACGGCGACGGGTCCCAGACAAGGTCTTTCTGCTACGTATCGGATGAAGCGGAAGGGATCTACAGGCTGATGATGTCCGATTATCACAATCCCGTGAACATCGGGAACCCCCAGGAACTCTCGATCCTCGAGTTCGCAGAAACCATAATCGATGTTGTGGGAAGCGATTCGAAGGTCGTGTTCCGTGACCTCCCCCAGGACGACCCGAAGGTGCGCCAGCCGGACATCACCAAGGCAAAAGAACTCCTGGGCTGGGAGCCTAAAGTGAAGCTGCGCGAGGGTCTTGAGAAGACGGTTGAGTATTTCAGGTCCCTTAACAAGCCGGGTTAAGTACTCCTGTTCCGGTTGTGTAATCTGCGGCTCTACTTTTAACCGTAACACCGCCGGATATTCTTCTTATATATCTACCAATATTTATATATTGGGACATATATAATCTTGTATTGCAGGTGCCATGAAAAAAACATGGAGGGCCTGTGAAGCGATAGCTATCATAAAACGGGTTGCATTTTACTGCAACTTTACTGCAATAATACATCTGTGGAGATCCTAACATGATGCCCAAATGGCATATACTCGCATCGGCCGTCCTTGCGGTAGTGATTTTCAGGACCACGAATTCCACCGCAGCGGCTGTTGCCTGTTTCATCGCCGGTACTGCCATAGATCTCGATCATGTTTTCGATTATTACCTGTACTCAGGACGTTTGTCCCTGAATCCCTCAGAAATAAGCGGATTCTATCAGGATTTCGGGAAGGTCATCGTCGTGTTCCACTCCTACGAACTTATTGTTGTCGGCGCGGCGATTGCATATGTTTCCCATATGGATCTGCTGTTCATAGGTGCAGCGACAGGGTTTATGGGCCACATGCTGATGGATACGCTGGCATATGAGATGAAACCGCAGAGTTATTTTTTGAGTTATAGGGTGATTAAGGGATTTGAATTAGGAAAATTGTGTTATCGGGATGTTAATAGTACTGACTAAGAAATGGTTAAACACGATTCCCGGAAAGATTTTGGAACATGTGATTGTCGTGAGTACAAAAATATTAGTAACAGGTGGAATGGGCTTCATTGGAAGCTATCTTGTAAAGAGATTATTGTCCATGGGTTATGAGATTACCGTACTCGACAATCTCTACAGGGGCTTTAAGGAAAGGCTGCCTGAGCAAAGAAATTTAAACGTAATAATTGATGACATCACCAATGAAGAATTGTTGAAGAAGTTAATTGAAGAGAATGATTTTGTCTATCATCTGGCTGCTATCTCACAAGTGATGACCTCTATCAAGAATCCCTTTGTGACACTACAGTATAATGTAGAAGGTACTGAAAAAGTGGCAAGGTGGTGCTCTCATTATAACAAGAAAGTCATCTTTTCTTCTTCCCGTGAAGTCTATGGTTCTGTGTGCGATCTTCCTGTGAACGAAGAGCACTCGTTCAACCCGGAAAACCCGTATGCTGCATCTAAGATCAGCGGAGAAGCGATATTAAAGGCGTATTCAACTACGTATGGTTTACAATACCTTATTTTTAGGTTAAGCAATGTTTACGGGGGCAGGGATCATGGCAGAGTAATCCCTATTTTTGTTGAAAAAGCAAAGAATGGGGAGCAGTTGATATTATTTGGTGACGACAAAGTAATGGATTTTATTTACATTGATGATGTTGTTGATATCCTGATAAGATCTCTTAACTACCAATCTAATGGTATCTTTAATGTCGGATCCGGTACGTCCACGACTTTGAAGGAATTGGCTGAGAAGATTATAAGTTTGCTTGATTCTGACTCTGGATATACGATCGTACAGCCTAGGGCCGGTGAAGTAGACCGGTTTACTGCAGATATATCTAAAATCAAAAGAGAACTTAATTGGAAACCTAAATATGTTTTAGAACAGGGACTACGTGAGATGCTATGACTTTGCCAAGTATATCTGTAATTATTCCAGCTTATAATGAAGAAAAAAGGATTTCTTCCTGTATTGAAAGCATAAGATCTCAAAATTACGATGGTGCTCTTGAGATTATTATTGTTGATGATGATTCCACAGACAATACAACAATTATAGCCACACAATTAGGATGTAGGATTGTAAGAAATGGTTCTCACAACATTGAAAGAGGAAAATCCATTGGTCTGGAAAACGCAAGCCACGATTTTGTATTCTTAATTGATGCAGATAATATCCTTCCTCATAATACCTGGTTGCATTCGGCTATGGTCGCGTTCCTTGAAAATGAAAACGTAGCCGGAGCGCAAGCCTGGAAATTCGAATACGATCCTCAGCATACTATTAGTGACAGATACTGTGAACTCTTTGGAATTAATGATCCTGTCGTATATTATCTGAAGAGGCAGGATAAGCTGAAATGGACAGATGAAAAATGGGTCTTGAAAGGTAATCTTCTGAAAGAAACGGATAGTTATTTTTTAGTTCAGTATAATGTGAAAAACATGGTTACTATCGGATCACAAGGTTTTTTGACAAAAAAAAGTTTGTTGATGAAAACCAATTATAAACGCTATTTGTTTCATATCGATTCGAATTTAGAACTAGTGGATCAAGGCTATGACAAATTCATTTTTCTTAAGCACTCAGTGATACATCTGCATTCTCGGAATGTCAGTACGTTCGTTCGAAAATTGAATCGTAATATAAATTTATTCCATAAACAAGCTGCAGTGAGACGGTTTAAGTATGAGATAGATCTCCCTACAATGATAAAAGTAGGGATCATCATGTTCACATTTGTTATCCCCTTCCTGGACTCCGCTAAAGGTTTTCTGAAAAAGCCGGACATTGCATGGTTTTTGCATCCTATTCTATGTATGTGGATATCTGCAATGTATGCATACGTTACTCTCACAAATAAGTTACTTAAAGCAAAGCAAAATGCTAAAACTCACGATGGGGTAGTTGAATGAAATATTCGGATTCTATAGACCACAGATTAACAGGCCGTCATAAGAAGTCATTCCGGTTCGTAAACAGTGTGAGAGATAAAGTGGTATTAGATGTTGGTTGTTCTTATGGCTGGTTCGAGAATTGGGCATTAAGCAATTCCTGTAAAAAAATAACAGGCATAGAACCGGTAGAAGCTGATCTGGAATCTGCAAAAGGGGCAATAACCAATGCGACCTTCGCTCAAGGTTCCGCACTCAGCATTCCGTTAGAAAACGACTATTTTGATATCGTAGTCTTATGGGAGGTTTTGGAGCACTTGCCCAAGAATACAGAAGAAAAGGCGTTCAAGGAAATTGCCAGAGTGCTGAAACCAGGTGGATCGTTTTTCATGTCTACGCCAAAGAGAACCTTCTGGTCGTGTATTCTTGATCCAGCATGGTGGTTAGTCGGTCACAGGCACTATAGTGAAGACTACCTCCGAACGCAATTAAATAAATCCGACCTTGAAGTTGTCAAAATTGAATCTTGTGGCGGATATTACGAACAGTTTAGCATGATACTATTGTACATTTTTAAATGGTTATTTCGAAGTGAAATACCGTTTAAAGAATGGTTCGATAAAAAAAGAGATGCTGAATTTCTTGACAGGCCGGGATTCACGAATATCTTTGTAGAGGCAAAAAAACTCCCGATAAAAAATGTCATATAATGTCTGATCTTTTCAGAATACGTTTATGAGTTGATTATCTATGGATAAGTTGGTGTCAATAATAATTCCTACTTATAATAGAAGGCAGGATGTTCTTTCATGTTTGAGTTCTTTGTTTGAACTGGATTATGATAATTTTGAAATAATAGTGGTTGATACCGGATCAACAGATGAAACATCTTATTACGTAAAAGAAGATTATCCTTCAGTGAAGTTAATTGAATATGAAGAAGTTCTGGGAGTGGTTGAAGCCAGGAACATCGGAATAGAATCATCAAAAGGAGATTTTTTACTTTTCGTAGACAGCGACAATATTGTGGCTCCAAACCTAATTCGTGAATTATTATCATTGATGGAAAAAGATGAAACAATTGGTTTTGCAGGTCCAAAAATGTATTACCATTCAGATCCTGGTCGCATATGGTATGCTGGTGCCAGAATTAATCTATTGACAAGTAAAACAACATACATAGGAATAAATGAGATAGATCACGGGCAATATGATGAGATTAAAGAAGTCGAACACATACCCAATGTATGGATGGTCAGAAAAAAGGTTATCGATAAAATAGGCGGATTGGATACTATTTACAGGATGACTTATGAAGAGTCAGATTGGGCTATGAGGGCAAAAAAGGCAGGCTTTAAGGTAGTTTTTTGTCCGACTGCGAAAGTATGGCATAAAATACCTCTTCTTAAAGATCAAAAAGGTTTACGTGCAGTAATAGGTTTTGATACACCTTACCGAATCTATCAAATGTCTCGAAATCGAACTATCTTTATGAAAAGATTTGCATCGAAGTTTAATTTCATATTTTATTTTATGTTTTTCATGCATATGTTAAATATTTATTATCTATGTTTATTTGTACAATTCCGTCGATTCGATCTAATAAGGCCATTGAAGAATGGGATAATGGATGGAGTCAAAATATCACTGAGGGGAAGCATATGAAGGTTCTGTTTGTAATACCATGGATGAAGTCTTTGTTTGGAGATGAATATGTAAGACCGGGACATCCTCATGTGGGAATAGCCTATCTTTCAGCTGTTTTAAGAAAGGAAGGACATGATGTACTAATATATGATCAGGGAATTGAAAATGATGATCGGAAACTTCTTCAGTTGATTGAAAATTCCAGGCCGGATGTCATTGGAATTACAGCTTTTAGTTATTGTTATAGCTACGTGTTTGAACTCATAACGAATATAAAAAATGCTGCAGTAGATATTCCTTTGATTGTCGGCGGTCCTCATATTTCAGCAGTAAAAAAACAGATACTAATGGAGTCATTGGCAGATTTTGGTATGATAGGGGAAGGAGAAATTGCATTTCCAGATTTTCTGAAAGAATTGAACGAAAAGAATCCACAATTTAGTAAAATAAGCGGTCTCATCTGGAAAGATGCATCTGGGGAAATAGTAGAAAATAAATTTCAATCTTATATTGAAGACCTTAATTCGTTACCCTTTCCAGACTATGAGAATTTTAACCTCGAAAAATACACTTATTACGATAAAAGAACTTTGCCAATAATTACTTCTCGGGGATGTCCATACGGCTGCAATTATTGTTCTGTAAGGTTGTCAATGGGTAGGGGATTCAGGCCGAGATCTCCTGAAAACGTTGTAGATGAACTGGAATACTGGTACAGGAAGGGATTTGATAATTTCGAATTCAATGATGACTGTTTTAGTCTGGATATGGAAAGAGCAAAAGAAATCTGCAGATTGATCATCAATAGGAACTTGAAAATAAAATGGCAACTTTACAATGGGATCAGAGTGGACAGAGTCAACAGCGAACTTCTGGATTTGATGAAAGATTCAGGATGCATTTTCATATCATATGGCTGTGAATCCGGCAATCAGAAGATAATTAATGGTATTGGTAAAGGAATAACCTTAGAACAGGTTAGAAATGCAGCAGAACTCACAAATAAGGTTGGAATTAAAAACTCAGTGAATTTCATTATAGGTCATCCGGGCGAGACCTACCAGACTGCTATGGAGACTATCAAATTTGCGGAGAGTTTGCCAACAAACTTCGTGAATGTCTATAATCTGGTTCCGTATCCTGGTACGGTACTGTATGATTGGGTCAATGAGAATGGGAAGTGGTTATTCTCAACAAAAGAAATATTAGAGAACATAGGTAGTAGGGACCTAAACCCGGTGTTTGAAACACCTGAATTCACCCGAGAAGAAAGAATAAAAGCACTGGAAAAGGGTTTTAATGTCTATGAAAAAACAATTATGAAATTCAGGTTTGGCAAAACAATAGGGAATCTGGCGTATTTAGCTACAAGAATTCCCGGTGCTTATAAGTTTGCAAGGGTCGTTGCTTTGGATAATAAACTTGGGAATACTATATATAACGTAATAACAGCGAGGTCTAGAAAATGAAATCAGATAAAAAAATTTCGATGATTAGGACCAGAATTGAACAAAGACCAGGTAATTTTGATACCAAATTTGAGAACTTAGATGCCTTCTTCACATCAAATTATATTTTTGCATCTAAATTCGTAAAAGATAAAAATTGTCTAGATGCAGGTTGTGGAACTGGGTATGGATCCAAGTTTTTAGCTGATGCAGGTGCGTCATTAGTTGTTGGAGTAGATATCGATAGCAAAACGATCGACAAGTGTATAAAAAATTACGAAAGTACTGCTAATTTAAAATTTGCGATGTGTGATGTAACACATTTAAACTTTAAAGATGAGACTTTTGATGTTGTGGTTTCTTTTGAGGTTATTGAACATTTAGTAGATTATAATCTTTATATTGAAGAAATACGACGAGTTTTAAAGAAAGGTGGTTTGCTAATTCTCTCGACGCCAAATAAAAATGTGTTTTCACCGAATTTGGAAAATCCAATTATTGTAGAGCATTTTCATGAATTTTACCCAGATGAACTCTATACATTCTTAAAACAGCACTTTGAGGAAGTATCATTGTATGGAAGACATATTATTAATAAGGATCTCAGTGAATCCGAGCAGAATTTCAGGCAAAGTAAGAAATATGCAATAACTGTAATGCTATCAAAAAATAATTTCATTAGAAATAGTGCAAAATATGTACCCTATTCAATCAGGAAAATATTATCTGGTTGTTCGATTTCATTTAAAAATTCGGATTTGCATACCTCTAAAGAAAACATTAATGATTCTTATGCTTTAATTGCTACTGCTAGCAAAAACAATTGATAAGGCTGCTTTGATTGTAAAAATGAAAGTAATCTAAGAGATTCAGGTTTGAAAAACAATTGGAAATCTGGTGTACTTTGCTACCAAGAATTCCCGGTGCTTATAAGTTTGCAAGAGTTGTTGCTCTGGATAAAACTTAGAAATGCCATATACTGCAATAACTTGCAATTCAGGAAGTAACGATGGTGTGCTTATTATTTAATCCATGAATTTTAATACGAGTTGAAATTTTTATAAATATGGTCCAAATTGCATATTTTTATCTGGAATATCATTCTTTTCGCTATATTGGGTATAGGAAGGTTATAAAATGAAAACTGAAATCAAAACAGTGTTCGAAATAGTAAACGAGCATAATCAAAAGAAGGATCAATGGTCTTACCTGACTTCAATCGAGTACATGTTAGGAAGCAAGTTATACGTTGATTCTCTTTGTTATGATAGTGAGAAAGTTGCTCAATATATGCCAGATGGTGTTTTCAACATGTTAGATTTCGGAACCGGTTCGGGGATATTTGCAATATTACTGCGTGGCTTGAGTCCAGATGCAAAATTATTTGCAATTGATGCAAATAAAGACGAAAGCCAGAAAGACCCTAATTTTTCAGACACTCCCAACGAACAAAAAATAATATGGTCTGAATTTAATGAGAAGTTCAACATTGATTTCAATCATTATGATGGAGTGAATATTCCTTTCCCGGATAACACTTTTGATATTATAACTGCTTATGCAGTTATTGAACATGTTCCTCTGTCAGAGTTGGATAAAGTGATGAACGAAATTAAACGTGTGTTAAAATCAGATGGTTTGTTATTCGTATTCAAAACTCCAAGGAAATTAGCATATACTGAATATCTGGCAGGGTTTCTGAGACTGGGCCGTCATGAGAAATTATATGGGGATAATGAAGTCAGGTCTCTATTTGAAAAACATCAGCTGGATGTAATCGAAAATTGGAAGTCTGATATGGTTTTCGAATTTCCGGGAAAGATTACGAATCCAATATATTCCGTCTTTAAATGTCTTGATTTTTTATTGTATCATTCACCTTTCCAGATCTTTGCACACCACAACAATTTCGTTTTGAAAAAACGTAGTCTGATTTGAATATTATATGTTGTTCCTTTCAAGAGAAGTAGAGACAATATCGATTTCAAAAATTAGGGGATCAAATTGAAAAGTCTAACTGAAAAATTGTTAGTTTTGATTGCTATATTTTCAGCTCCACTTTCAAGTCTTTTTTGGATTCCATCTGCTGAGGTTCTGGCTCATGGCCTTATTTATCCATGGCCGAATAACTCTTTGATGATGTGGGAGTTTGCTAACTCCTACTTGTATAGTTGGGTAAGCATCATTGGGTTGGGTAGCTTAAATACAGAACCATCTGCTTTTCTCAATTTTACCTACAGCTTTCTTGCAATAGGTATTGCGGGAAATAGTCATGTCGGACAAGCTTTTTTTCTTTATTTGGGATTTGTTGTTTGTATGGGTGGTATGTATGTACTTACACAGACATTGGGTTTTTCGAAAAGTGCATCCATCGCAGCTGGTGTATTCTATATATTCAGCCCAATGGTAATGTCAGGAATGCCTATCGAGATAACGAATATTAGATTATTGCCCTTTTATGCTGCTACCCCTATTCTTTTTAACTTTTGTGTACGATCTATTGATTCACCTGGCAAAAGGGACCTAGCTCTTTTTGGAATCTTTTCAATTATTTTAGGTTCTGCAGGATACACTGGTTTGCAATTCTTTGTTCTCCATCTGATTCTCATATGTACCTACATATTATTAAAATTGTTTAGTTTAAAGCCCTTTAAAGTTCGTGTTGCCACGCTTAGCCAATCTTTTTATTTGCTTGTAATAATGTTTCTTATCAATCTTTATTGGCTTAGCCCACTCTTTTTAGATTTATCTGGGTCCTATGCAGCACGAACTGAACCGGGCTATTCAGATATAGACATCCTCCGGGGGTTAAGTGTCAACATTATTGATGGATTCAGGATGTTGCCTTATCCGGAACAGGCTAACATATCACCGTGGGTTGCATATTATTATCATCCTGTCGCCACCCTCGTTGTTTTTAGTCTAATAATGATTGGTATCTTTGCTTTGTTAAATCATGATACAAAAAAAATGGCAATGTACCCCGGAATCCTACTGATTATAAGCCTATTTTTAACCAAAGGACTTAAAGAGCCTTTTAGTTCATTAGGAGAATTTGTTTTTTTATCTTCCCCCTATGTAACACGTTTATTCAGAAATCCGACATATTTAGAGATACTGGTGGTTTTTGCTTTTTCATTGCTTATTGGTCTTGGGATAGGAGAATTAGTTCGAACATCTTCCAGGAAACCCAAAAAATATTTAATAATGACAGTTGTAGCTGTTACTGCTCTTTTTGTCATATTTGGATGGCAATTTCTAATTGGTGGTCCACTTATATCCTCGCAAGCAGAACTTAGTTCAGCTCAGTCTGTTGAAGTTCCTATCTATTTTAACGACTTTGCTGATTTTCTCCATGAGGACCCCGCTACATATAGGGTTCTGTCAGTACCAAC
>JAWSUM010000008.1:0-41736 GCA_033549165.1 Methanolobus sp. | reverse complement strand
GTTGCATGGGGAGCATATTCCCAGAAGGCCATATCTATCGGCTCAGGATGTAACAGGCTCGGCATCCCTGTAATTGTCGGACCGCACGGTTCCAAGTACAGAAGGGCACTCATTGGAAAACCATACCAGGAAGAGGACTGGAAGGTCTATGATGCAAGGGATGGATCTGAGATGCCAATTCCTGCATCACCGGAGTTCCTGCTCACAACAGCAGAATCCATTGAAGAACTGTTCCCGATGCTGGCCAAGAACTGTATCCGCCCGTCTGACAACAACATGGGCAGGATGATCAAACTGACCCACTACATGGAACTCAGCCAGAAGTACCTCGGCCACATGCCTGAGGACTGGTACAAGTTCGTAAGGACAGAGACCGACCTTCCGCTTGCAAAGCGTGAAG
This sequence comes from Methanolobus sp., assembly GCA_033549165.1. GTDB lineage: Archaea > Halobacteriota > Methanosarcinia > Methanosarcinales > Methanosarcinaceae > Methanolobus. The sequence goes on along the minus strand of JAWSUM010000008.1, from coordinate 41,336 downwards.
AACTGCTCAGGATCCTTGAAAAGGACCATGGATGGGAGATCGACTGGAAACGTAAGAAGATCCTTTCAGGACCGACGATGAAATCAGATGTTTCCGCCCAGCCTACAAATGTCAAGAGACTCTGCAAGGGGGAATGCTAAATGGTAGACACAACTAAGAACACACAGATCTACACCACCTGGGGCAGGAAAACAGCAAAACCTGTCATCCCCCCTGTGGCAGGCAAGATGATCTCAAAGGCAAAGAGGCCCCTTCTGGTAGTCGGGTCCGAGATCGTTGGTGATGAAGCACTCACTGAGAGAACGATCGCGATTGCAAAGAAAGGTGTCCCGGTTGCAGCAACCGGGCACTCCATAACCGCTTTTAATGGTCATGACATAGGTGCAAAGTACATCAACGTACATGCTCTCGCACACTACCTTGGAGACGAGAAATGGGGCGGTCTTGACGGACAGGGACCATATGACACCATTATCTTCCTCGGACACAAGAAGTACTATCTTGACCAGGTACTCTCAGGTCTTAAGAACTTTACAGACCTTAAGACTATAACTATCGAGAGACATTTCATGCAGAATGCTACATTGTCCTTTGGTAACCTCAGACCCGAGGTACACATTGAGGCACTTGACGAATTGATTGAGAACTTATAAGTATAATTATAATCTGGTGACTACACGGAGAACTAATCATGGCAGATGAATTCCCTTTTGAGATATCTCCTATGTTTGAAGGAGAGAGGATTAGAAAAGATGGTATGTATGCAGAACTCGCAGGTCCGAAGTCCAAAGGATTCGAACTTGTAAGGGCAGCAGAGATGGATGATGTAGAGGATGACAGGTTCACCCTTATCGGCCCTGACCTTTCAGACATGGAAGAAGGTTCCAGGTATCCTCTTGCAATGGTCTATAAGATCGCAGGCGAGCTTGTAGAGACTGACCTTGAGTCCATCGTGGAAAGAAGGAACCACGAATTCCAGAACTACATACAGGGCTTCATGCACCTGAACCAGAGAGACGATGTCTGGATGAGGGTCAGCAAGGATGCAGTTGCAAAGGGCATGACTTCCTTTGAGTCCGTTGCAAAGGCCATCATGATGCTCTTCAAGAACGAACTCCCATTCATAGAGAAGGTCGAAGCTATCTATATCACGGATATGGCTGAGATCGAGAAGGAGATCGAGAACGCAAGGGCAGTCTACAAGGCAAGGGATGAGAGGACCCGTGACCTTCACGACGAGGATGTTGACACATTCTACGGATGTACCCTCTGTGCATCATTCGCTCCGACCAATGTCTGTGTTGTTACACCGGACAGGATATCACTCTGTGGTGCGATCAACTGGTTCGACGGCAGGGCGGCTGCAAAGGTAGATCCTGAAGGTCCCCAGTTCGCAATCCCGAAGGGAGATGTCATTGATGCAGAATCCGGAGAATACACCGGTGTCAACGAGGCTGCAAAGAGACTTTCAAGCGGCGAATACGACCGTATCAAGCTGCACTCATTCTTCGAGTACCCACACACGTCCTGTGGATGTTTCGAAGTAGTAGGATTCTACATCCCCGAAGTTGACGGTATCGGATGGGTAGACAGGGACTTCGCAGGCACGGCACCGAACGGCCTGCAGTTCTCGACCATGGCAGGACAGACCGGTGGAGGTAAGCAGGTAGTCGGTTTCCTTGGAGTAGGTGTCAACTACTTCCGTTCACCAAAGTTCATCCAGTCCGATGGTGGCTGGGACAGGGTTGTATGGATGCCAAAGATGCTTAAGGACAAGGTACTTAATGACATGCCTGAGGATATCCGCGACATGATCGCAACCGAAGAGGAAGCAGCAGATGTTGAGAGCCTCAGAACCTTCCTCAAGGACAAGAAACACCCCATCCTTGAAAGGTGGGTAGAAGAAGAGGAGGAGGCACCTGAAGAGGAAGAAGCACCTGCAGCAGCTCCACAGGGAGGATTTGCCGCTCCGCAGATGATGCAGATGCCTGCAAACTTCATGCCAATGATGGGCGGTGGTGGATCCGGCGGTGTTAAGATCATTTTGAAGAACGCAAAGGTCAGCATCGAAAAAGTGATAATCAAGAAGCAGGACTAAGAGAGGTCTTCTGTGGCTAAGATAATTGCAGTGACAGGTAAAGGCGGAACAGGGAAGACTGCAACTACCAGTCTTCTCATCCGCCACCTTACAAGAGGTGACAAGGTAGTCCTTGCTGTTGATGCGGACCCTGACACCAATCTCCCGGAAACACTTGGATGCGAGACCAGCAAGACCATTGGTGACATCAAAGAGTACATGCATGAGGAAAGGGACAACCTTCCGCCGGACGTCAACAAGGGATCCATACTGGAAGGAAAGCTCTACGAGATCCTTGAAGAGATGCCCGGATATGACCTGCTGGTCATGGGAAGGCCCGAAGGATCAGGTTGCTACTGTTATGTGAACAACCTGCTCCGAGGCATCATGGACAAGCTCGTGAATAACTACGACATACTCATCATCGATGCTGAAGCCGGTCTGGAACATTTCAGCAGGAAGATCTTCAGGAATGTCGATGACCTTGTAGTTGTCACGGACGGTTCGCGCAGGGGTCTTCGGACTGCCGAACGTATCCGTGAACTTGTGGGTGAGCTCGAGACAGATGTTTCCAATATCTATGTCATTGCGAACAAGGTCACAGATGCAAACCGTGAGAGGATCACCAATACTGCTGAAGAACTCGGTCTTGAACTGATAGGAATGATCCCCGTGGACGAGATGATAGTAGAAAGGGATCTCGCAGGGGAACCTTTATTTGATCTTCCTGACGATTCTGTTGCAGTACAGGAAATTGAGAAGATCGCTCAGAAACTTGGTTTGTAACAAAAATCATATGGTGGAATGCACATGACAAAGAAAATGAAATTATCGCAACTTAGTGATATGTTGCAGGACCTTAACGTTGAGTCACTTGAAGGTGTGACCATCGAAGGTGACATAGAGCTTAACATCTCTGGCGGCGGAGGGCTCAATCCCGCACTCGCCTATGCAATCGGAAGTGAGATATCCCAGATATCCCTGCACATGGCCAACATCGGAAGGATCCTCGGATTTCCTGCAGAACAGTTGTTCGCATCTGCTTTCGGACTTGGTGAGATGCAACAGCCACAGGCACTTCAGGCATCTCCAAGGATACAGGAGCTCCTCGCATCTAAATTCGAGGTTGCAAAGGTAGACAACTGGAAGAACCCGATTCAGGAAGTAACACTTGGTGCCACGTCAGGTGACGGCGGCTCAAGGAAGAGCACCGTAACTATCGGTGGCGAGAACGCACTTCCATATTACTTCGATGCCGAGATGCCTCACAGGAATTACGTCACAATGGACGTTTTCGACATGCCGATCGGTATGGCAAAGTCAGTAAAGGCTAACTATGAAGATGTTATCAACGACCCTGCAGAATGGGCAAAGAAGGTCGTGCGCGACTTTAACGCAGACATGGTAACAATTCACCTTATCTCAACTGACCCGCTAATCAACGACACCCCTGCAAAGGAAGCAGCAAAGGTCGTCGAGGATGTACTTCAGGCAGTTGACGTACCTATCGTGATCGGTGGTTCAGGTAACCCTGAGAAGGACCCTGAAGTTCTCGAGAAGGCAGCCGAGGTCGCAGAAGGAGAAAGAGTGCTCCTCGCATCCGCAAGCCTGAACCTTGACTACGAGAGAATTGCAAAGGCAGCCATGGACTACGGACATAATGTACTTTCCTGGACACAGCTTGAGATCAACGCTCAGAAAGAGCTTAACAGGAAGCTTATGAAGCAGTGTAATGTCCCAAGGGACAGAATTGTAATGGACCCGACCACAGCAGCACTGGGTTACGGTCTTGACTATGCTTACACCAACATGGAGCGTATAAGGCTTGCAGGTCTTATGGGCGACGACGAACTTACATTCCCAATGTCATCCGGTACCACCAATGCATGGGGTGCCCGTGAGGCATGGATGGTCTCATCCCCACTCAACCAGGACTCAGACTGGGGACCAAGAGAATACCGCGGGCCTATCTGGGAGATCGTCACAGGTCTTGCACTCTCACTTGCAGGTAACGATATGTTTATGATGATGCATCCCACATCCGTACAGGTGCTCAAGGAGATCACACAGACACTCTACGGCTCCATCGAGTCCGAAGAGATAGACATCAGCAACTGGATCGGAGCGGAGGTGTGATAAATGAAAATTAACAGCCCACTGGAAGCTTACAAGTTCCTGCCGGCCACCAATTGTGGTGAATGTGGTGAACAGACCTGTATGGCCTTTGCAGCACACCTTATCGACAGGTCAAAGAAGCTCACTGATTGTACGCCCATACTCCAGGAGAAGTTCAAGAAGAAGTTTGAAGAGCTTGATAAGCTCCTTGCTCCCGAGATAAGGGAAGTCGAGATCGGTGTTGGTGACAAGGTAGCAAAAATTGGCGGAGACGATGTACCCTACCGGCACAAGCTCACTTTCTTCAACCAGACACAGTTCGCATACGACGTATGGGACACCATGGATGAGAAAGAACTTGTTCAGAGAGTGAAATACATCCAGGACTTCAAGAAGTTCTATGTAGGTAACTTCCTCACCGTGGATATGGTAGCAGTACGCTGCACATCCAAAGACCCTTCAAAGTTTGCAGCAGCAGTGAAGAAGGTCGTTGAGACAACAGACCTGCCGATAGTTCTCTGCTCCTTTGACCCTGCAGTCCTGAAAGCAGGCCTTGAAGCATCAAAGGGCAGGAACCCGTTACTCTATGCAGCAAACAGGGACAACTGGAAGGAAGTCGCAGAACTTGCACTTGAGTACGATGTACCTGTAACGCTCTTTGCACCAAATGACCTTGATCTGCTCAAGTCACTTGCAAAGACCTTTGCAGAAATGGGCACAGAGAAACTCGTGCTTGACCCTGGAACGTTCCCGACCGGCAAGCAGCTCAAACAGACCTTTACCAACTTTATCAAGGTACGCAGGGCTGGTATCGACGGTGACCGTGATATCGCTTACCCGATAATGGCAGTTCCATTCACAGCATGGATGGCCCATGATGACCCTGTAAGTGCATCTTACTGGGAAACTGTGGTCGCATCAGTGTTCACCATCAAGTACGGTGACATAATGATCCTCCACAGCACAGAGCCTTATGCAATGCTGCCTGAACTGCACATTCGTGACACTATTTACACTGACCCGAGAAAACCTGTAACGGTTGATCCGGGCATGTACAAGGTAGGAGAGCCGACTGCAGATTCACCAGTACTGGTCACAACCAACTTCGCTCTTACGTACTACACTGTAGAGAGTGATATCGCATCCAATAAGATCGACTGTTTCCTCTGGGCGATCGATACCGACGGTATCGGTGTAGAGGCTGCAGTGGCCGGCGGACAGCTCACCGCCGCCAAGATCAGGAAGGGAATCGAGGAATCAGGCTTTGACCTCAAGAAGGACACAACACACAACACCATCATCCTCCCGGGACTTGCAGCACGTCTGCAGGGTGACGTGGAAGATGAGACCGGTGCCAATGTGATGATAGGTCCTGCAGATTCCGGAAGGATACCCGGCTGGATGGAGAAGAACTGGCCACCACAGAAGAAATAACTCTGTTGGACCAAGCATGGTGTTCCATGCAGCCAGGCATGGAACTCCTTCTCTTTTAATGAGAAGTGCAGGGACCAACAGTAAAAATATAGTTGTGTACTGAGAAATTAAATCATAAGATTATTATATATCATTTAGAATCTAATATGTGGAAAAGCATGGAACCTATCATAAGAAGTAACAATAGCCTTGAATTAACAAAGGAAGAAAAGCATTGCACCATCATTGGTGATGTTACAGATGTCAGTGATGAGTATATCATCAAACTTGCTGAATGGGCTGCTACATTGTGGGATTATGATAAAATAACCATGTGGAAAAAATCAGATTCCATGGAACCGGGTTACTTCATTCGCGACAGTTCCAGAGGAAAGTATAAACTACATGTCCTGGATAACGAAGATCTTGAAGCCCTTTTTGGCGCATCCCGTAAAGATAGCCCCAGAAGGCTGCAAGGATGGGAAAAGAAGGAACTTGTAGCTTACGTTGACTGGTTGACAGACCACTAAGTTCCGTTATCCCTTGTCTGAGGACTATTAAAATCCGCACTCATCGACCATTATTTCAGGGTGTGAGTCTTTGGCGAGATCAGCTCTTATCTTTGATTCAAGATATTTGAGGTACTCGCATTTGCCGGTTCTCCTGAAGATAATGCAATCGCTACAATAGAGCATCTTGTTCTTTTCCGAATATCCGATCGATTCTATTATACACATGTTCCCACTCTTTCATTGTTGATCGCAGGCGTAACCATATCCTTTGCTGAAGTTATCCTGCCACAGCACCTGCAATAGTAGAAGACGTTCGAACCTAGCAACTGTCTTTTCAATTCCGTATTGCAATGTTCGCAGGATATCACAATCTTTTTATCCACAATTCTTACTCCCGTTAAGTTGTATTTTCCCCCAACCACTTATTTTGCACCAATGCCGCCAATCATGAACCTGATCAGTTCCAGGTCTTCCGGGTCAATGGATCTTTCGTACTGACCTCTTACAATAAATTTGAGATCGTTATCTATTTCTGTATTAGTATATGAATTTACACACTTTTGAATGTTTCGCATTATTATTTGCTCCTTTCTCTTTTGGTACATATGCAGTATTCATCTTGAGGCGTATATATTTGATGTAAATAATAGATATATTAAACAATAAAATATATAGAATATATACAAATAATCCAAAAATTGATCGATATTCAGAAATAAGTAGACTGAAAAGAACAAACGAGAAAAGCAACTTTTGCGCAAATGATAAATACATGCAGGCTTTACCTAGACTAAAAAGAGCAAATACAGCAGAATAATGCAGCAAAATAGGACAGAGAATGCCTTTAAGCTGGCGAATACCCTGAGGACACCTATTTTATCGGGAAGTCAAAATCATATGTATCTGAACAGTTCCTCTGCAGAGCACATTGCCAGAGAAGTAATTGACCTTAAGATCAGGGACAATGAAGTAGCAATGATACTACTTGGAGAAGAAGGACAAACTGACGTGGAAAAGCTGATCTGCGAACTTAATGCGCATGGCATTCATTTCTTTGGGGGGATATTTCCCGGACTGATCCATGGAACAGACGTGCACCATTCAGGCGCTGTTGTTCAGACCTTCCCCCTGCTTGAAAAACCTATCCTGGTAAAAGGACTTGATAGCGAGGGTTTCAATATTCCCCCCTTCGAAGGTAAAATACTCGATGACACAAGCAAAAAGAACACAGTCATCATATTTTTGGACGGGATGACGAAGAACATTACACAATTAATGCACAGAACATTCACCCGTTTAGGCAATTCTGTCAATTATCTTGGAGCAGGAGCCGGCTTTTTGCAGTATGTGCAAAAACCATGCGTATTCACCCCAGAGGGGCTTTTCCAGGATGCTGCTGTAATTGTTCCAATAGGCATGGAAACAGGGCTGGGTGTCCGTCATGGGCTGGAATTCATCTCAGGTCCGGTCGTTGTGACAAAATCAAGCAACAATGAGATCCAGGAACTCAACTGGAGAAATGCCTATATAGAATACAAACAGACCATCGAAAAAGCTATGGGGAAGAAGTGGAACGATATTGAGTTCCAAAAGCTCATGGGGAACTTTTCCCTTGGGATCTATTGCAAGGACAGAGAGTATATTGCGCGGGTGGCTACAAAAGTAACAAAGAAAGGGGAGCTTATCTGTCCAGGAGGGATGCCGGAAAACGCTGCTCTTAGCATCCTCAGAAGTGAAAAGAAAAAGATGGTTCTCGCAGCGTCAAAAGCTGCAAACGAAGCGACCTGTTCTGAAAGAAAAGCAAGGAATACACTGGTAATTGACTGTGTAGGAAGATACAAATTCCTGAAGAATGAATTCGATGCTGAACTTAGCTCCATCGCCAGGGAACTGGAAAGAATCGATGATAAAATGATTCCCGAAGGTGTCCTCTCAGTGGGAGAGATATCCTCATATATAGACGGGATTCTGGAGTTTTTTAACTATACGATAGTAGTGGGGCGATTCTATGAATGATCACTACCAAGAAATCGTAAAAGACATTTCATTGCTATATGAACTCTCGCTCTCCATTGGAACTTCTCTGGATCTGAGGACAAATTGTGACACATTCCTTAATAAGCTCTTAGCAAGGGAAAACTTTGCATTTGCATCGGTCTGGATAAAAGACAAATACCTATCAAAAAAACACGATCGAAAAGTTACTCTTGTCTATGCCAATCCCGAATACAGGGTACGTGAGACAACTATCTCCCCCTCTGATCCGATATTATCCCTGATAAAAGAAAAGAAACCTATTATGATAAGTTCCTCTGATGATCAGTTTCATGAAGTGATAGCTGAAAAGAATATCAATAAAGGTATCTTTTACATTTTCCCACTCGGGGATATTGGTTTTCTCAAAGTATATTCCGCCTTTGAGAAGAAGGCACATGATGAGGTAATCCTGGACAAACTGATAAACGTAATATCAAAATTCACAGTCTCTGTAGAAGCATGCCTCTATCATAAGCGTACCCTGATGGAGATAGAAGAAAGAAAGCGAGCTGAGAACGAGTTACGTATCAGTGAGAAAAGGTTCAAGGATATGGCGGAGCTTTTACCGGAAATGGTCTATGAATGCGACCTTAAGGGAGAATTTACTTATATAAATAAAAGTGGCCTCAAAATGCTGGGTTTCTCACATGGGGACCTGCACAGGGGATTGAATCTTTCCGAGATTATCCCGGATTCCCAACGAAAGAAATTCAAAAGCAGTTTCACAGACCTTCTGTCCACAAAAGAGTTACCTCCGATGGAATATGACCTCCTGACAAAAGACGGGCACATTATAAGCGTACTAATGTCCTCAACCGTAATGATAAGCGGAGGGGAAGTAGTCGGCCTCAGGGGAGTCCTTGTGGACATCACCGAGAAGAAAAGAATGCAGGATTCCCTCCTTGATGCAAAGATGATCGCAGTTGCAAACCAGGCAAAGAATGATTTCTTTTCAAACATGAGCCATGAACTCAGGACACCCCTTAACTCGATCATTGGATTTTCGGCGGTTCTTGAGGACGAAGCCTTTGGAGAACTGAATGAGAAACAGACACGCTATGTCCAGTATATTCATTCGGGCGGACAGAGGCTGCTTGAACTGATAAACGACCTCTTGAGTATTTCAAGGATGGAGACACAGGACATTGAGATCAAGCTGGAGTACTTTGACATTATAAGAGCTGTCGCAGAAGTTATCGAGGCACTGAAACCAATGATTTTGAGGCAGAATCTTAATCTGGAAGTTATCACTCATATGCAAGTTGAAAAAATACATGCAGACAGAAGCAAGTTCAAGCAGGTCATGTACAATCTGATCAGTTGCATCCTGAAACATACCGGTGAAAAACAGGATATTAGTCTTGAACTGAATGTGATCAGCAACATGCTAAAGGTCACTATCAATGGAAACAGGAAAGTATTCTCCCAAAATGAAAGAGAAAGGATCATCAATATCTTCAACGGGAACGGTAAAGGTATGCCCCGGGACAACGAAGTTCTTGAACTGGAACTTATGATTACAAAGAGGTTCGTAGAACTGCACGGCGGCAGCATCTGGTTTGAGACTAACGAGAAGGGGGACAGTTTTTCCTTCATACTGCCGGTGGATATAACGAAGAAAAATGAATGCCATATTATCCTTGTTTAGTGGCAGAGAAGAATGGATACCATAGAATAAAATACAGATGGGACACAAATGCTACCATAAAATACGCCCAAGTGCTTGTCTGAGGATTATATATGAGTGATGTATTTTTTAAGGCTTCTGAAAATATCGGCAGTGATAAGACCCAGATCGATCAGGTCATTGATCTTTTCCCTAAAATATCACCAGTGAGGTAAGGGATATTGTTGCAGTAAACACCTATTAAAGTAGTATGTTATATGCGATAAAAATTTAATAGGTGTAGTTATGACAGAAAAAAGTAACCCGTGCGGCAAAAAATATTTTTCTGAATCAGAAAGGGCAAAATCACAATCGGAAGATATGTTAAAGAAACGTCTATCTTTCAAGCTCAACTATGCCTTTTGGAGATGCTAGCATTTATTGAACCTTTGTCTTAGCTTGTCATATATTGAAGATCTATGATCAACAGCTAGAAAAACAATTGTGGTTGCATCCGTGAAATCAAATACAATTCAATATTTACCTATTCGATACCTATAATGCTCAAAACACTGTAACTGTTTAGTATCGGCAGTAAAAGGATTAACTAAGATTACATTTTCAATAGAATAAACAATTTGTCCCACTTCTTTGGGATGTTTCTTACTTATTGCCTTTAAGTCCTTTTTAAAAGCAGCAGTAAAAAGTCCTTTATAGGTCATTCTATTCCGAGTTCGGCTTTAAGCTCTTCAAGGGTGCAAACATTACCTTCTTTCAGGTCTCTCTTTGCCTCCTCTATGCGCTTAATTGTTTTTTGACTCAAAGGTACTGGATCAACCGCAATGGTTTTTGAATGGTATTTTTTTGATATTGAATGTGGATGAGTATTTAAAGCCATTGATTGATAATACTCTTTTAGCAATAAATAATTAGTGCCTAGCTTTTATTCCTTCCGATTCATCTATCGAAATCAGTCTATATACTCTTCACGCAACAAGGAATGGACACATTCATGATGTGTGGGGATAGACCCGATGATCCACCTGAGATCCGCAGCCCGGATCGGTGCGGGCAATCTTGAATACACCCTTTTACGCTGAGTACTGGATTCCGAAGCAAGGGAAAACATTATTAATCCGGGCAGGGATTCTGGAACGATGAACTATACCATTTGTCCGAAATGCGGAAAAGATACTGAAAGACTGGTTGATGGTCTTTGTCAGGAATGTTTCTTTAAGAGTTCTAACCTTGTACAGGTGCCACTGGTTTTGCATGCAAAGATATGTTCAAGCTGCGGGGCACGTTTTAGCAGGGCAAGGTGGACAAATGACCGCACCATCGATGAGATCGTCATTCATACTGTAGAGGATGAACTACTCATACATGAAAAAGCGGACCAGGTCGAGCTCTATATCGAACCCAGGCAGATGACACCCCATCTGTATCGTGTGAAGGTTGAGGTCGATGCCTCTGTAGTGGGGGAAAGTGTGCATCAGGAAGTTGAGACAGAGGTGCGTATCACGCGCTTGGCCTGCGACATGTGCAGCAGGATGTCAGGAGGATATTTCGAGTCCATACTCCAGATAAGGGCTACAAATCGTCGACTGACCGGGGAGGAGAAGAAGGAATGCATGTCCATCGTCAACTCCATACTGGCGAGAATGCATAAAAAAGGTGACCGCATGGCATTCATTTCCAATTCTATCGATGACAGGGATGGTATTGACCTGTATATGGGCTCAGCAAATTCAAGCCGCGAAATCTGCAAGGAAACCGTGGCTGAACTGGGAGGAAGTTTTTCGGAATCACCCAGTCTTTTCACTCAAAAAGACGGAAAGGATGTTTACAGGATCACATATTCATTGAGATTGCCTGAATTCATGCCAGGCGATATTATAGAGTTTGGCGACAGGGTCATCGAGATCAGAAAATTCGGAAAGAATGTGACAGGAATGGACCTTATTAGTGGTTCCAAATATCTTTCAAAGCCGGACGATGTACAGGGTGCAGAAAAGATCGCACGGAGAGAGGATGCCGTCAGGACAGTTGTCGTTGCAACGGAAAAGGATGAACTCATGCTACTTGATCCGGAAACATTCGAGACGGTAACGATAAAGAAACCCCTTTTGTTCAATGCAGAAGCAGGAGACGAGGTCCCTGTGATAAGAACAGGTAATGGTGTTGTGATACTACCTGAAGATACAGCAAAGAAAAGCGGCAATTGATTTTCCAGGGACCATGAAAAATATACTTGTTATCGGATTCAGTACCCGCAATATAATTTGTTCGGGAAAGCGTGCAGGCTACAATATGTTTGCCATTGACGCATTCTGCGACCATGACATGCTTGAATGTGCTGAAGCTGCCAAAAAGCTTGATACAGGCGAAGGTTTCGATGCCAGGAATATCGAAGCTGCCAGGACCTCCGAGATGATAGAGAGCTTCGGGATTGATTTTGATGCCATTATACCCGCATCCGGCTTCGAGACAATGGAATTCCCTGAGCATCTGCCGGTCCTCCAGAATGACCATGACACTATGAAGGAGGTATCGGACAAATCGAGATTTGCGAAACTGCTTGCAGGACTGGACCTGCCGCACCCGCAAACATACCCCCCATCAGAAATTGATGATATCATATATCCCGTGATGGTCAAACCTGCATGTGCAGGCGGAGGTATACTTAACCGGGTGCTGCGCGATAGAGAGGAATTACATTCTTATCTTGGATCTCTGAATAGACTGCAGGTCCCGCTCAAAAAAGAAGACATGATAATCCAGGACTATCTTTTGGGTACACCTGCAAGTGTTTCGGTGATCTCCACCGAAGAGGAGGCATATGCAATTGCCGTCAATGAACAATTGATAGGAATTCCCTGGCTTACAAAACTCCCCTTTGCATATTGCGGCAATATCACACCTTTTATAACACCTTATGCTGATCAAATGAAGGACATGTCTGAAAAGCTTATCTTAGAACTTGGACTTATAGGGTCTAACGGGGTTGATTTCCTTATTACGAAGGATGGTCCGGTGATAATCGAAGTGAATGCAAGGTTCCAGGGAAGCCTTGACACCGTGGAGATGTCCACCGGATGGAATATATTCGAGGCACATATGCAGGCCTTTGACGGTGCTATAAGGATCAAGGAACCCGTTAACAGGCAATATGCTTCCAGAGCAATTATTTACGGGGACAGGGATAAAGAGATAACTGATAATATCCAATGTAAGATACTGGAAAAACACATTGCAGACGTTCCTAACACAGGGGATATGATTCACATGGACGAGCCGCTGACCTCAGTTTTGTCCACAGGGCATTCCAGAGAAGAAGTGATCAGCGAAGTCAAACGCAGCGTCATGTTTATACGTGAATGTCTGGATTTAGACACATCCCTTAAAGGAAGTCCGATATCAAAGAGTACTCGTGTTCAGGATATATAACAGGTGCTTTTTGGCAAAACTTAATATTGTAATACATTACATAGACATGCGTTTTATGAGGTGAATGTTTTTTGATAGATATGAATAATCCGGTTATCAGGGGATATCTTATCCGGCTTGTGGGCGAAGATGGGCTGGGAATGATCCAAAATATGCCTGAAGGTGAAGTCACGGATGAACAGATCGCAGAAGCAACGGGAATACTTCTGAATATAGTCAGAAGAACGCTTTTCATTCTCAACGAAAACAAACTGGCCGTTTGCCGGCGCGAGCGTGATTCCAGCAGTGGATGGCTTACATACCTCTGGACACTGGACATGTCTGATATCGAGCCACAACTCGTAAAAGAAAAAAAGAGAATTACGAAGAACCTCAAGACACGTCTCGCTTTTGAGGAAGGTAATGTGTTTTATAGCTGTCCGGAAGGCTGTACACGCATGAACTTCAACGAAGCCACAGAATGCGAGTTCCTTTGTCCGCTATGCGGCGAGGATATGATGTTCGAAGACAACACTGAGTTCGTTGAAAAGATACAGAAACGACTCAACCGACTTGATCACTGATATGATCTCGCACGGACAGGCCTTGATGATACTTGAGGAATCAGGCTGCACAAAAAAAGTTATAGCACACTGTCTTGCAGTTTCCAGTTTTGCGACCTGTATAGGAAAAGAGCTTTCCTCCAGGGGTGAAGATCTGGATCTTGAGCTCATCGAGATAGGCGGATTGCTGCACGACCTGGGGCGGGCCAAAACCCACGGCATCAGGCACGCTGTGGAAGGTGCCAGAATGGCTGAGGAAAGAAAACTTGACCCGCGGCTTGTCCGGATAATTAAAAGACACATTGGTGCAGGCATAACACCGGAAGAGGCAATAAAATTCGGACTCCCGGAAGATGATTACATGCCGCGTACAATGGAAGAGAAAATTATTGCACATGCGGATAACCTTATAAAAGGTGTAAGGAAGATCACTATTGAAGAGCGGCTCTCACTTATGGAAAAAAAGAACATCGACACTGGAAGCATTGAGCGCGTTAAAAGGCTTGCCGATGAGATAGGTATTGTATAGAACACAAGGGATAATTATTTATATAGAAATCACTAATGGGTAACTGTGCATAGGAATGCATAATACGTTTTTATCATGTTAATTTTCTCATTTTTAGTTAGAGGTATAACTGATGACCGATGATAAGTATTTAAAAGGTACAACCACAGTTGGAATAGTTTGCAATGATGGAGTTGTTCTCGCAACCGAACAGCGTGCAACGATGGGGCATTTTATTGCAAGTAAGACTGCAAAGAAGATCTATCAGATAGACGATTTTGCAGCTATGACAACAGCTGGTTCCGTGGGAGACGCTCAGCAGATCGTACGCATTATCAGCGTCGAATCTCAGCTTTACAAGATGAGGCGCAAAGAACCAATGACCATTAAAGGCCTCACCACTCTTTTATCGAATCTTCTGGCCGGGCAGAGATACTATCCTTTGATGGTGCAGCTTCTGATAGGCGGCTATGACAAAAATGGCCCTGCACTGTATTCTCTCGACGCGCTTGGCGGGAACATAGAAGAAAAGGAGGCAGTCTCAACCGGTTCAGGTTCACCTATAGCATACGGTGTGCTTGAAGACAGGTTCAAGGAAAACATGAGTATGGATGAAGGCGTAGAATTGGCTATCAGGGCATTGCACAACGCTATGAAGAGAGACTCTGCATCCGGAAATGGAATTGATGTTGTAGTCATAACTAAGGATAAATATACAAGACTTGAATCAGAGGAAGTCAAGAAACTGAGGGAACAACTCAACTGACGTTAAATATATATTTTTTAAGTAATAATTTTTAAAAATCTACATTTTCATAACTTACATTTTTCATTTTTTACAGGAAGGCTGTTTTAATGGCGGTAGAAGAAGTATTATCTGATCTTAAGAAAAAAATTGAGGAAAAGTTGCCAAATGGCACAACTATTTCTAGTGTTGAATTTGAAGGCCCGCAACTCGTAGTTTACACTGAAGAGCCAAAGAAGTTTGCTGATAATGGAAATATCGTCAGGAACCTTGCAAAGACCCTGAGGACACGCATAGTTGTCCGTCCCGATCCAAAAGTATTGATGCCACCCGAGGAATCGATCCAGAAGATAGAAGAGACGGTTCCACCGGAGTCCATTGTATCGAACTATCATTTCGACCCGGATGTCGGCGAGGTGATCATCGAAGCCGAAAAACCGGGACTTGTTATCGGAAAGCATGGAGAAACATTGAGGGAGATCACTAAAAAGATCGGCTGGACACCTAAAGTCGTAAGGACACCACCGATCAAGTCACGGACAGTAAAGAACATCCGTGAATTCATGCGTACGAACCATAAGGAAAGGAAAGACATCCTGAAAGCTGTAGGAAGGAAGATACACAGGGGATGTACGTCCAAGGACCAGTGGGTCAGGATAACATCCCTGGGAGGAGCAAGGGAAGTAGGTCGTAGCTGTTTCATAGTATCTACACCTGAATCAAGGATAATGATCGACTGTGGAGTGAACGTTGCTTCAGAGGATGACATGACCCCGTACCTCTATGTGCCTGAGGCTTTCCCCATAAACCAGATGGATGCTGTGGTGTTGACACATGCTCACCTTGACCACCAGGGACTTGTTCCACTGCTCTACAAATATGGCTTTGAGGGACCTGTATACTGTACCCCGCCCACACGTGACCTTATGGCACTGTTGCAGCTGGACTACATTGACGTGGCTGCAAAAGAAGGTAAAAGGCCACCTTATTCCTCAGCAGATGTCAGAGAGGTTTTAAAGCACACCATTGTACTCGATTATGAAGAGGTTACTGACATCGCACCCGACATTAAACTTACATTCCACAATGCAGGACATATTCTGGGTTCGGCGGTCTCGCATTTCCATATCGGTGACGGGCTGCACAATGTAGTGTTCACCGGTGACTTCAAGTACGAGAAAACAAGGCTTTTCGACGCTGCTGTCAATAAGTTCCCACGTGTTGAGAGTGTGGTAATGGAATCAACATATGGCGGTTCAAATGCCATGCAACCAGCCCTGCAGGATGCCGAGAACAATCTCAAGACCGTGATAAATGAGACCCTTAGCAAGGATGGAGTCGTACTCATACCCGCATTCGCGGTGGGCAGAAGTCAGGAAGTCATGATCGTTCTGGAAGATGCGATCCGCAGAGGAGAGATACCGAATGTGCCTGTATATCTTGACGGTATGATATGGGAAGCGACGGCTATCCATGCAACGTATCCGGAATACCTGAACAATGACCTGCGCAAGCTTATCTTCCAGAAAGGCGAGAATCCGTTCCTTTCTGAATGTTTCAGGCCTGTGGACTCCAACGAGCTGCGCCAGAAGATCATTGCTGAACCACATCCCTGTGTCATTCTTGCCACATCAGGTATGATGAATGCAGGCCCTGTGATAGAATATTTCAAGGCGTTTGCAGAGAACGAGAACAACACACTTGTCTTTGTAGGCTATCAGGCAGACGGAACCCTGGGAAGAAGGATACAGAAAGGATGGAAGGAGATCCCATTGTCCACCAACAACGGAACTTTCGTAGTATCCATGAATATGAGAGTGGAGGTTGTTGACGGTTTCTCAGGTCACTCAGACAGGAGACAGCTGATGGACTACATCAAGAGAATGAAACCACGTCCTGAGAGGGTTTACACCGAACACGGTGACGAGCGCTCATGCCTTGACCTTGCAAGTTCCATACACAAGAAGAACAAGCTTGAGACAAGGGCGTTGACAAATCTTGAAACAGTACGGTTGGTATGACCGTACATCCCTTTTCTTATTTTTAATCCTGAAATCTATGTCTGCTCATCTGCAAGAGCCAGCTCTTTCAGATAATCTATTAAAGAAGCATGGTCTTTGAACACTAGGTCGGCTTCCGACAGTTTCCCAGGTTCCAGATAGCTTGCAACTGCCACGCAGTACAGGCCTGCATTCTTGGCAGATCTTACCCCCAGGGGAGCATTTTCCACAACAAGGCATTCTTCCTTTCCAAGTCCGAGATAATCGACAGCCTTCATGTAGGGTTCGGGATCTGGTTTCCCATTGCTGACATCTTCCCCGGATATAACTACATCGAAAGTATTCGGGTAAAAACGCTCCATCAGGCTGGTCACGATCGTCCGGTCGGCACCTGAGGCGACGGCAAGTTTGTACCGTCTGTGCAAAAGTTGCAGGCACTCACCCATGTTATCAAATGGTTTTGCTCTGTTGTTCTTCATAAAAAGGGCTCTTTTCTTCTGGAGCAGTTCTTCGTAAACAGTAGTATCAGCCTTTCTGCCAGCCTTTTTGAAAAATATGTCTATGACACCCCGGTGATTCGAACCCTCTATCTCATAGATCTCTTCTTCTGAGACATCGATACTCTCAGCTTCAAATACCTTCACCCAGGCTTGCGCGTGATAGGGCATGGAATCCACAAGCACGCCATCCGAATCAAATATGATTCCCTTGAACATGCTGTGCGATATTGTCTCCATGTTAGAATAAGTTTACCAGCATATGTTTTTCATAGGACTTGTTTACGGGATTGCCTACGGACATCCCCGATATAAAAATCTTTGTCTCTGCACATATTTTTTTTGCCGACAGGGCTTTCAAGCATATAAATCCAAATAAAAAAATATGCATGAAGAGAATCCTTCACGAATAATAATTCTCATTAAAAAACATTATATATAGGTAGTTGAATTAAGATTGGCATGGATTCGTTTACAGCAATTACTCTAGCGGTTTTTTTGCCATTCGTTTTGGCCGGTATATTGCCAGTGGTTGAAAAGATCCTGAAGAACAGGATAGGATGGTATGCAGCAGCGGTCGCTTTCCTGAGTCTGATACTCGTGGCACAGGTGGCACCGATAGTTATCCATGGAGAGAGCATCGAGGGTTCGATACCGTGGATCCCATCAGTGGGTGTTAACCTGTCGTTCTACGCTGACGGGCTCAGTGTGATGTTCGGCTTCATTGTTTCGGCGATAGGCATCATAATCATGTCGTATTCCAACGGATACATGTCGAAGAGGGAAGACCTCCCACGCTATTACCAGCAGCTCCTCCTTTTCATGGGTTCGATGCTTGGAATGGTATTTTCGGCCAATCTCATCCAGCTATTCATCTTCTGGGAGCTTACGAGCATCACATCTTTCATGCTCATCGGTTACTGGCGCAACAGGCCCATGTCCGTCTACGGGGCAACAAAATCCCTACTCATTACAGCTACAGGCGGTCTTTTCATGCTTGCAGGTTTCCTGGTGCTTCATGCTATTACAGGCACCTTCGATATTCCCACTATCCTGCACAGCGAATCCATGATAGAATTGATTAAAGGTGATGAACTTTTCATTGTCACACTTTTCCTGATCTTTATAGGTGCCGCCTCGAAATCCGCACAGGGACCGTTCTACATATGGCTTCCCAATGCAATGGAAGCACCAACTCCTGTAAGTGCTTTCCTTCACTCTGCAACCATGGTGAAGGCCGGCATCTACCTTGTTGCAAGGATACATCCGATCTTCTCCGGAACAGATGCCTGGTTCATCCTTGTAAGTGGTGTCGGAATAATCACAATGCTTGTGGCAGGTTTCCTGGCCTTCCGCCAGACAGATATCAAGGGAATCCTTGCCTACTCCACCATCAGCCAGCTTGCTTACCTGATGACGATGTACGGCTACACCACTTATCACCATCCAGGTATAGGAGTGGCTGCAGCAACCTTCCACCTGCTCAACCATGCAACCTTCAAGGCCTGCCTGTTCCTTGTAGCAGGTATCGTTGCCCATGAAACAGCCACAAGGGACATTACAAAGATGGGGGGGTTACGAAGGGAAATGCCAATCACTTTCATCCTGGCAGTCATCGGCGCCCTTTCCATGGCTGGAATACCGCCACTGAATGGTTTCCTGAGTAAGGAAATGTTCTATGAGGCATCCTGGGAAATGGGACACTTGCTCGGGGGGTCATTCACATACATCATCCCTGCACTGGCAGTGCTCGGAGGAATACTGACCTTTGCTTATTCCATAAAGCTTATCGATGGTATTTTCCTCGGAAAGCGCCCCTCGCACGGCCTCCCGGAACACATACACGACCCATGCTGGATAATGATCCTGCCGACATCTTTCCTGGCAGCTCTTATCATATTGTTCGGACTTTTCCCGTCAATACCCATACATTACATTGTCCAGCCTGCTACCGAAGCAATACTTCAGGAACCTGTTGACCTTCACATACAGCTCTGGCACGGGTTCACACCTGCCCTGATCATGACGATCGTCACGTTCATTCTCGGTATCCTTATCTATACGCGCTATGACAGCATTGCAGCCTGGCAGAACAGGTTCAATTCAAAGCATCCCATGGTAAGTGTCAACTATTTCTACGATGCAACTGTAAACAATGCAAAAAAAGTTACATTTGGATTCTCATCACGGATGCAGCCGGGAACGGTCAAGACCTATATAACAGCCCTGCTATTGCTAATGCTTGTATTGTTCATCATACCCATCATACTACTTGCAGCAGACGTCATTCCCGCAAACCTCAACTTTGACATACCCTTGTACGAGGGAATCCTGTTCCTCTTCATGATCGTTGCAGCACTCGGTGCTGCATTGCTTCCGCGTTACATACCCGCTATAATTTCCCTGTCGGGACTCGGCTACCTTGTTAGTTTGTTGTTCATCTATCTATCAGCACCCGATCTTGCACTGACACAGGTGCTTGTGGAAACGCTCTCTACGATAATCTTCCTGCTTGCAATCGTAAAGATCCCGCAAAAATTCAAGGAGCATATGAGCACTTCGGTGATCACCCGAGACCTTTTGATAGCTTCGGCAGTTGCTTTGACCGTCTTTATATTGATGATCAATGCCACCCAGGGAATTGTGTCTCCCTTTGAGAGCCTTTCCCACTATTTCATCGAGAACAGCCTTGCACTGGCCGGCGGCCATAACATCGTCAACGTCATAATCGTTGATTTCAGGGGCTATGATACCCTTGGAGAGATATCGGTCCTTTGCCTGGCGGCATTTGGTGTCTATAACCTGATACACAGCAGAGGTGAGGAAGAATGACCACCACTATTACAAAAACAGTAACAAAGATATGCTTACCTTTAGTGATACTCTTTTCCATTTCCCTGCTGCTCGCAGGACACAACAATCCGGGAGGAGGGTTTATCGGAGGGGTGATGTTCGCTTCGGTGATCGCACTGACATATGTTGTCTTCGGACTTGAATACATCAAGTCCTTCTTCAACCCGGACTGGGGCAATTGGTTCGCATTCGGCCTGATGCTTGCATCTTTGACAGCCTTTGCAGCATTGCCTTTCGGGCGCAACTTCTTCAGGAGTGCAGTGGAGTTCGTGCATCTTCCCTTCTTCGGGGAGATCGAACTGGTATCTGCAGGCCTTTTCGACATAGGGGTATACTTCGTAGTTATAGGAAGTCTGCTCTTTATCTTCAAAAACGTAGGTGATGACAAGTGAACAACACATTGCTCTCATTGACCATTGCGATCCTTTTCGGCATTGGCACATTCCTGATACTACGCAGGGATATATTAAGAGTCATCATCGGCCTTAGTGTACTCTCACATGCCGTTAACCTGCTGATCGTTTCCACGGGTGTCTTTTCAGGCACAAGTGTACCCATCATCACCGATGATGGCGGACATGGTGTTACCGAGGCAACCGGGACCATCTTCAACGATGTATTGTCCGAGGGTATACTTGCGCCTGTGCTTGCAGCAGGTCACACCGTTGATTATGTGGACCCGCTTGTCCAGGCCCTGGTACTCACAGCAATCGTTATCAGCCTGGCAACAACCGCATTCATACTGATACTTGCATACCGCATCTATGAGGAATACGGCACCACTGACATTAAGGAACTCAGGAGGCTGTGGGGATGATCACACTTACACAACACCTGCCGATAATCCTGATTGCCACCCCCATCCTCATGGCAGCCCTCATGGTATTGCTCAGGTCAAGACCTCAGCTTCAGAAAGTACTGAGCGTCGCGGTTTACTTTGTACTTGTCATCCTGAGCATAATGCTGCTGCTCCAGGTATGGAACGGCGGAATACAGGTATATGAGGTTGGTGAATGGGGCAAATATGGCATAATGCTTGTTGCAGACCTGCTCAGTGCAGGGATGGTAGTACTTACAACATGCATTTCATTCCTGTCACTTATCTACTCACTGGACTACATTGAGAAGAGATCGCTGAGTTCCACGTACTACCCTCTGTTCAGCCTGCTTCTGGCAGGCCTTAACGGATCTTTCCTGACAGGGGACATATTCAATCTCTTCGTGTTCTTCGAGCTACTGCTGCTCTCATCATGCGGACTTGTGGTTGCGAACGAGCACGGAGGTGTGACAAAAAGTTCCGACAAGATGGAAGCCACATTCAAGTACCTTGTACTGAACATGCTGGGATCCATCGTGATGCTGATAGCCGTTGCTTCACTGTACGCGACCACAGGTACCCTGAACATGGCCGACATCTCCGTGAAGCTCAGTGCTATGAGCGCTTCTGGAACGATGCCATGGCATATATTTGCAATAGCACTTATGTTCATAGTGGTTTTCGGGAACAAGGCAGCGATCTTCCCCCTGCATTACTGGCTGCCTGATGTGCACCCTACGGCACCCTCTCCCATAAGTGCAATGCTGAGTGGTGTGCTGATCAAGGTCGGTGCCTATGGCATGCTGCGTGTGTTCTTCCTGATCTTCAGGGACACCCTGTACATATTCCAGCCCATTATAATCTACCTGGCACTTGCAACCATCATTGTAGGCGCTATTTCCGCGGTGGCACAGACCGATGTGAAACGCCTGCTGGCATACTCCAGTGTGAGCCAGATAGGCTACGTGTTCCTCGGCATAGGTCTTGGAAGTGTTTACGCGGTTGCAGCAGCACTTGTTTATCTTGTGAACCATGCAATTGCCAAGTCCATGCTTTTCCTCAGCTCCGGGGCTATCATCCACCATGCAGGCACCAGGGACATGCGGAAAATGGGAGGTATGGTAGACAGCTCTCCCCTGATAGCACTCATGTTCCTTGTAGGAGCAATGTCCATTGCAGGACTCCCCCCAACAGGGGGTTTCATAGCTAAGTTCGTGCTGTTCGATGCAGGTATTACAGGTGAATACTACTTTGAGATAGGCATAGCACTTATATTCGCAGTGTTCACCCTCTTCTATATGTTCAGGGCCTGGCTGCTGATGTTCTGGGGAGAGAAAAGGGATGTTGAGAAATACGGCGAGTATTCCTCCCACAAAGCATCACCCTTGATCATGGCACCAATCATAGTGCTTGTAGCTGCTATCGTGGTATTCGGGCTCTATGCCGAGCCTTTGATCGCACTGGCGACTGCGACAGCAGGACAGATACTGGACCCGCAACCTTACATTGAAGCGGTACTTACGAGGGTGGTCAGATGAAACAATATATATTCTTTGCTGCAGTGTTCGGACTGTTATGGTGTTTTGTCCACGGCACTATCAGTTTCAACAACTTCGTGCTGGGACTTATCTTCGCACCTTTTATCATACGTCCGTTCAAGCCACTCTACCATTTTGAGCGTGATTTCTCTATCAGTAGAGGCATCAGGAAGCTACCTGCCCAGGCAAGGTATTTCTATGTCCTTATCAAGGAGATCATAAAAGCCAATATCATGGTGGCAAAAATTGTACTTCAACCTAAGATAGACATAAAACCAGGTATCATTGCAGTGCCCATCAGAACAAAGACGGACCTGGGAATAACTGCAATAGCAAATACTATAACCCTGACACCGGGCACACTGACAATTGACATCTCTGAAGACAGGTCAGTCCTGTATGTCCATGCCATCGACGCATCGGATCCTGAGGATGTGGCCCGATGTATCAGGGACGATCTGGAAAAATACGTACTGGAGGCGTTCGAATGATCTCAATGTTCACCTTTGCAATAATCTTCATGGTGCTGGCGATTATCCCGTGCATATACAGGATATTGAAGGGACCTACCATACCCGACAGAGTGATAGCACTTGATGCTATGACAACAGTAATAGTTGTGATGCTGGGTGTCTATTCCTTTGACCAGGGTTCCGTCTTCTTCATGGATGTGGCACTTGTGCTCTCTATTATCGCATTCGTGGGAACGGTGACGATAGCCAAATACCTCGACGAGGGAGTGGTCCTATGAGTATGATAGAAGTAGTACTTGATATACTGAGCAACGCATTTCTTGTGATCGGCCTTTTCTTCGTGTTCCTGGGAATGCTGGGACTGGTAAGACTTCCTGATGTATACAACCGGTTGCACACTACAACAAAGATCGGTACACTGGGAGCCTTTGGAGTCATGCTTAGTCTCCTGCTGAAAGTAGGTTTTTCCCCGATTGGAGTAAAAGCCATAACAGTAGGTCTATTCTTACTGCTCACAGCCCCCATCGCTGCCCATATGATAGGTCGTGCTGCACACAGGCACGGAGTAGGCCTTTGCGATGAATCGGTCATAGACGAATATGGCAAGGTTTACACACGCCAAAAGAAAGAATAGGATCTGAATAAATATGTTCTTAATGACCTTGACAATGTTCAAGGTCACATCTTTTTAAAGTAATTTTTTAATAAAAAGATTTCTTTCGATTTGTTACTTGATTGAAGCCGAACTGCTCAGGAAGTCCTATAAGTAACAACTATACTTAACAATACTAAGGAAAAACTTAATATTAACTGGTTCTAAAACATAGTATCCTATTTCAGATTCTTCCCCATAGAATGATTGTGAGCGGGTTGGGGAGTGGGGGTTAGTGTGGGAGTGGGGTTAAAAACAGACCCGCTCACTTAGCGAGTAGACGTCATTATGTTATATAAGTATTGCTATTTATTTTTCCCAAAAAAAGTAAATAAGAGCCACAATTGAGAATTATTTTGAACCAGTTTTTCCTGAAAAGAAAAGACTTATCTTGTAAGAGAAGAAAGGGCACTCGTTCCGGACAAAAAAACTTATCTTCCTGGTAGTGATAATACTTGATCCGTAACTTATTCTACAGGACTCCGGTTTGGGAACAAAGATACACGTTGCGCTAATAAGTATCTGGTCCTTCGGAACAAAAAACATCTAAAGAAAATGTAATCGACTTCAAGCCTGTAAAAAGAACCACCATGCTATGACACTCACGACACAGATACTCCATACAGAAGAAGGCGACTTCAGAGAAATTATCTGTAAGGCTGCTCAAATTATCAAAAATGGAGGCTTAGTCGCCTTTCCAACTGAAACGGTCTATGGTCTTGGGGCAGATGCGCTTAATCCCGCTGCTGTAAAAGCTGTTTTCAAGGCAAAGGGAAGGCCTTCAGATAACCCCCTAATAGTGCATGTTGCTTCAAAAGAACAATGTGAAGAACTTGCAAGAAACATTCCGGAAAAAGCCTATAAATTGATGGATATATTCTGGCCGGGACCCTTAACGCTGATATTGCCACGAAAAGAAATTGTTCCGGACATAACGACTGGAGGTCTTGATACTGTGGCCCTGAGGATGCCCGACAACAAGATAGCTATGGAACTTATCAGGGTTTCAGGAAGACCACTTGCAGCACCCAGTGCAAATCTTTCAGGAAAACCAAGTCCTACAACTGCCGGGCATGTTATTGCAGACCTTTGTGGTCGTATCGATGCCATTATTGATGGCGGGGCCGTTCGGGTAGGGGTCGAATCCACCGTAATCGACATGACCTCGGAAGCACCTGCCATACTCAGGCCAGGCATGATATCCCCGGATGAGATCGAAAGAGAAATCGGCAAAATAATTATTGGTTACGAGGACAAGGTCCATCAGGATATTGAAAAAGTTCGTTCACCAGGTATGAAATATACCCATTACTCACCTGACGCCATTGTGATACTTATAGAAGGAAGCAATGAAATGGTTATTGCAAAGGTCCGGGAAATGTGTGACGACTTCATATCCAGAGGTGCTAAGGTCGGACTCCTTTTAACGGATGAGAATAATGAAGCTGTAGCAGGAACAGAACAATTCCTGTTTGGCAGAAAGGACAGACCCGAAGAGTTAGCTTTTAATCTGTTCTCAGGATTACGCAGCCTTGATGAAAAGAAAGTGGATGTAATAGTTGTAGACGGATCGTTCAGGCAGAGCGGGGTCGGCACTGCCGTAAGGAATAGACTGCGTAAAGCAGCAGAGATGATAATAAAGGTCTAAAGTGAACTACATGAAAAAAGAGAAAAGAGAAACACTTCAGGAGCAGCACAGGAACCTTGCGATACTCCACAGGAACAAGAAGTTACTCAAGATCAACCTGATCATATTAAGTGCAGGGCTTGCACTTTCCTATCTGGGAAAAGAAGGAATCGGAGAACCCATGCTATGGCTCGGGATTCTAATTTTCACCTACACTTTCGTAAGCAACTACATGGCCAGGTCGGCTTTGAAAAAACTTTAAGATCCAATTCTGAATCGATCGGACATTGATCTCCCACTAAGAATAAGATAGACAGGAATACTGATACGAATCTAGTACTTGAACATTATAAGTAGATAATTTAAGGAAGCATGTTTCCTTATGTTTTATTTACATATGTAACAAAGTTAAATTGGTGGTCAATATTAGTCTTTAGTTATTGAAAGATAACTTAGTTCACATTGCCACCAAGTACCACCTGAAAAAGAAAACAGTTGGAATAGGGAAACAGGTTTGTAGTAGTCAACATGTCCGTTTCCCTTTTCCCCCCATTGGTAATGTGTTTAATGTGTTATTAGTGTGTATTAAACTACTTGTTTATATATGGTTATAAGATTTATATACATATCCTATTGAACTACAAGCAATTTATACCATATGGCATCATATCCGGACAATAAGGAACACTGTTAAAACTATAATCAGTAGGGATATTACTAAGGCATACTTATTTTAATAATATACCATGAATAAATAGAGGGCCTTTTTTGTGATGGCGGCTGAAGAAATCTTAAAATAAGAAAAAAAAACTAAACTCAGAGCATACAATGCTATCGATTTTAAAAACTGTTTTGTTTTGCAGGAATGATCAGTAGTTAAGTTTCTTATTTAAGTTTCGAAACTCTAATTCTTATCTTTTTATAATACTAAAACTCATATTCTTTATCGGGGGTTGTCAAGAGTAGAATCCAAGACAACTGGATTTGGTATGGGGTTCCTTTAGACTGAGTTGCTCAGACTGAGTCATGGGAATCCTGCCACCTACCGGGATCTCACTTTGGAATACATTTAAATGTATTTCACGGACAGTATTTATACAGATCCCAGAAAAACAATGCAATCGAACCGAAATTTGTTTCGGAAAAGCTATGTTGGGAACATTAGAGAGCGTAGATTTTCAAAAATGTGGAGGAGAATCTGCAGCCGAAATACATACATGTCTTGCTTTCGAAAAGAAACAACTCAGTAGAGAAGCAATAAAACAATTCGCCTGCTAATGGGGAACACAGGGCAAATAAGCGGAAAGCACCCGATCACGAACAAGTGTGGGACTTGCTGACAGCATCTGCTATAAATAATAGCTATCGTCGGTTGTCAGCATTCTCATTGAACTGGGAAGGACGAAATATACGGAGAGTTAGAGTTTCCGACTTTCAGTTTGATTTAGATGCAATATCCAAACATCACCCTGGATGTTAACCTCGCAAAAAACATCCAAACACATCGCATAGTACACAGTTAACCTGACCAGGGATGTGATTATCATTAGAAGAAGTCGAACTGCAATCAGTGTAGAGATCTTGAGGGCTGCCATGGAAGGAGCAAAAAAAACGCACATCGTTTACCGTGCAAACCTTAACTTTGAGGTTGTGAACAGATACCTTGCCATGCTAGAGGAAAAGGGACTGATAGAGAAAAGGGATAACCTGTATATAACAACCGAGAAGGGAAAAGAGTTCCAAGAAATAGCAAGAGAGCTTGGGTTATGATCTTTTTTTGAAAGCATTACCCAGTGAGTGCTAATTGTAGAGCAATACGCCCTAAGAATCATTATATTTGATCAAAAACATTTAAAGAGACAGGTCTACGCATAGTATCATGCCAAAAAAATAGTTCCGCATGTTTTAACAAAAACAGTGTTTGCAATTCTCAATAAGTTTTTAACTCATAGCAGTATTAAGGATACTAGCATTTTAACTGTATGCCTATTATTCTCGCATAACTAAAAATGAAAGGGAGACCATGCTTATGCTGGAGATCAATAATCTAACTGTTGAAGTAGGAGGTCGCAGAGTATTAAAAGGTGTAGACCTTCATGTGGAAGCTGGCCACACAAATGTTCTTTTCGGGCCCAATGGAGCAGGCAAGTCCGTTCTTCTTATGACGCTGATGGGATTCAGTGGCTATAACGTTGTGGATGGAGAGATAATCTTTAAAGGAGAGGATATCACTCGCCTGTCTGTTTCTCAAAGAGCGCAGATGGGTATGGGCATTATGACCCAGAGACCCCCTAACCTGAGCGGTGTAAAACTCCAGGATCTCCTGAAGGTTATCTCAAAGGATCTCAAGGAAACCGAAGAACTTGCAGAATCCGTAGACATGATGCGCTTCTTTGAAAGAGACATCAACGTAGGGTTTTCCGGAGGGGAAATTAAAAGATCGGAACTTCTGCAGCTCTCAGCACAGAACCCTGACTTCCTGCTGCTTGATGAGCCTGAATCAGGTGTCGATCTTGCAAGTATCGAACTGCTTGGGACCACAATAAACAAGCTGCTGACCAAAGATTGCAAATGTCCGGGAGAAAGGTGCAAACACGGAAAATCTGCACTGGTCATAACGCACACCGGACAGGTTCTTGACTATCTGGAAACAGACAGGGCCTACATCCTCTGCAATGGAACTGTGATGTGTTCAGGAAACCCACGTGAAATGCTGACCGAGATCAAGGAACAGGGATATGAGGAGTGTATCAAATGCAAACTGATGCAGATATGAGAAAAAAAGCGGAAGCTGCCCTCAAAAAAACTGCCAGTTACGGCGAGGATTTCGACCTTGAGGAATATAGTGTTGCTACATCTGATGTCCAGTATGCTGAAGACCTGAAAGAGCTTAATGAAGAGGATCAGCGAACACTTCTGAACGTCGGTTTTACCCCGGGAGAAGAGAACAGGTCAGGCAGTCTGATAATGATCGATAACGCCATTACCCATACGTCCCTTCGCGAGAAGGATGTCGTAGAACTCATGTCCCTGAAAGATGCGATGAAAGTTCATGACTGGGTAAAGGATTATGCATGGAAGCTTGTAAAGCCGGACGCTGATAAGTATACGGCCATGAGTTATCTGCAGGAAGCGGACGGTTATTTCATCCGTGCTCCCGCAGGCAAGAAATCGAAAATGCCAGTCCAGACATGCCTTCTTATTGGCTCGAAGCAGGTATCCCAAACAGTGCACAATATAGTCATTGTCGAAGAGGGTGCAGAGCTTGATGTTATTACGGGCTGTTCAACCAAACACGGGATCGAGAAAGGATTACATCTTGGTATTTCCGAGATGTACGTAAAGAAGGGTGCAACGCTGAACTTCACCATGATCCACAACTGGGCTGAGCAGATAGGTGTCAGACCAAGGACTGTGGTACATGTGGAGGAAGGCGGCACATACATAAGCAACTACGTGACCCTCAAACCTGTAAAGTCCATTCAGGCATATCCCACTGTTATACTGGAAGGCAAGGGTGCCTTTGCAAGACTCAATACCATAGCCGTTGCACATCCTGACTCCGAACTCGACCTGGGAAGCAGGGTGATCTTCGATGCCGAGGAAACATCGGCCGAACTCATCTCAAGAACCATTACAACCGGCGGAATGTCCATTGCAAGAGGGGAGATGATCGGAAATGCCAATGGTGCAAAGGGCCACCTGGAATGCCATGGCCTTGTACTTGGCGGAGGCACGCAAAGAGCTATACCCATCCTTGAGGCTAATGTTGAGGATATCGAACTGTCCCATGAAGCTGCAGTCGGACGTATTGCACGTGAACAGATAGAGTATCTGATGGCCCGTGGCCTTTCAGAGGAAGATGCGGTAGGTATGATAGTAAGAGGTTTCCTTGATGTTGGTATCCAGGGAATTCCCGATGAACTGAAAGCAGACATTGATGAGACGATTGCAAAGATAGGAGAGAATGCAATTTAACGTGAAAGGACCTTTAATAAAAGAGGATACTTAAGATGAATCAGAAGTATGTGGCCATTTTTCTGGCCGCCATAATGGTAATGTCAATTTTTTCATATTTCGTCGCAAGTTTTATTGGCAACGACAATGAAGAGAGCACAGACTTGCAGGATCAGCTGGAAAATGCACCGGAGTTTGACACCATTCCCGGAACAAAGATGCAACATGAGCTGAATTCGATACAGGACGGACTTGAAATGACCCCCCCGGGAGTTTCGGTCGTCTCATATGTGGACTACTCAAAGGTCTACAACACTCCACTTCAGGTAATGGCACCGAACATAACTCAGCTCTATTCGGTATATAATTCCATGATAATGCAAAGATACTCTGCATATAGTGCTAGCGGGGATTTTGCTTTCGAAACACATACAATTTCCCCCGAGGTGATCAATTTCCAGTATACGCTTTCAGAGGACCCCTATAACGGATACTATATGTTGTCTCGTGGCGAGGAACTCTACAACGTAGTTGGTTCACCCATGTTGTTTGGCAGCAGAGGTTCTCTCGAAGAGGTCATCGATGTCACTTCAGGAACTAACCAGAGTTCAACCGATTTCGATAGAATACTGCCCTATATAGAACCAGGGGCTGAATATTCAACACTCGTCAAGGGTGATGATGACCTTGTAAACCAGTATTATCTGGAATACAGATCCGCCGATGACGGCAACTATTCAAGGACTGAGGTCTTTGTTGAACCTAACCAGAGTATCCTTGACAATATAACAGCCCTTGAAGCAAACAGTACCGAGAGAGATCTGTACTACAATACGACCACTTATGACAATGGTAACGTCACAAAGGTCGTGATAACGACCAATGCTTCGAATCTCTACGGACTTATAATGGAACAATTCAGGTGAGAATGTCTCACCTTCTCTTTTCTTTTATTTTTGCCACAAGTTTTATACATTAAGAGATTGTTGTGAAAAACAATCGGCATTTGCCGAAAGATATATATCTGAATGCAGTGATTGGTAGCCATTACTTTGGCATATATTACAGTGTCAGTTATTGATAATTAATTAGTAACAATCCTATATTGGCCAAAACAGTTCAGGTTCAGGCCTGAACTGCAATGAATAATGAAAAACCATGGGATTATCATGGTTTCGAAGGAGATAATAAAATGGCAGCAAAATTTGACGTTCCAGAAGAATTAGCTAACAAAGCGCTTGAGAGTGTAGAACTTGCAAGAGACACAGGTAAACTGAAAAAGGGCACCAACGAAGTCACAAAAGCAATTGAGAGAGGTATTACAAAGCTTGCTGTGATCGCAGAGGATGTCAGTCCTGCTGAAGTCGTTGCTCACCTTGCACCACTCTGTGAAGAGAAGAACACCCCTTACATCTTTGTTAAGGAGCAGAAAGAACTTGGTGCAGCCTGTGGAATAGGTGTTGCCTGTTCAGCTGTCGCAATAGTTGATACCGGTAAGGGCAGCGCACTTGTTGAAGACATTGCACAGAAAATAAGTGCTTTGAAATAACACTGATACGTGAGGTATCGTTATGGCAGATGAAGATACAGGCTATGCGGCTGAAGTCATTGATGTTATCGGAAATACCGGTATGCATGGTGAAGCCAGCCAGATACAGTGCCGTGTGCTCGAAGGACGCGACAAGGGACGTATAATCACCCGCAACTGTGTCGGTCCAATCAGAGTCGGTGATATACTGATGTTGGTAGAAACATCAAGAGAAGCAAAGAAACTGACCACAAGGTGATCATAATGGAACAGAGAAAATGTTCTTTTTGCGGTGAATTCCTTGAAGCCGGAACAGGCAAGCTCTTTGTAAAGAAGGACGGATCTACATATCTTTTCTGTACTTCAAAATGCGAGAGCAACTTCGACCTTGGAAGAATACCAAGGCGTACCGTCTGGACCGAACAGGGCCGAATACACTTGAAGAAAGCATAATACGGTGTCGAGCATGGAAAAGACATACATTATGATCAAGCCTGATGGAGTGCAGAGAGGACTCATTGGCGAGATCGTGGCAAGAATAGAAAAGCGCGGTCTTAAGATATCAGCAATGAGAATGAACGTGATGAGCAAGGAAAGTGCAAAGGAGCATTACAAGGAACATGCTGAAAAGCCGTTCTTTGGATCCCTCATCGATTACGTTACATCAGGACCATCGGTTTCAATGGTAGTTGA
This sequence comes from Methanolobus sp., assembly GCA_033549165.1. Classification (GTDB taxonomy): domain Archaea; phylum Halobacteriota; class Methanosarcinia; order Methanosarcinales; family Methanosarcinaceae; genus Methanolobus. Next base: position 9,699 of record JAWSUM010000008.1, on the reverse strand, counting down.
AGGAAAGGATGCAATCGCAATAATGCGTGCCGTAAACGGGGCAACCAATCCTGTAAACGCACTCCCCGGAACAATCAGGGGAGATCTTGCGATCGAAACCGGCAGGAATGTAGTTCATGCTTCCGACTCTTCGGAGTCATCCAGCCGTGAGATCTCTATCCACTTTAAGGATACAGAGATTGCCAGCTATACGAAGATCGACGAGGTTTGCCTCTACGAGTGATCAAAAAGGATTTCCGGGAACTTCAGTTTTCAAAATTGTAGTCTTTCCCGGAAATATCTTGCACTGATAGGTAATCCAAAGTGATTTGTCTTTGAGGGGTTGCAATGGCAGTTAAACAGGATTTACGTACACCAATTGTGTCTGTAATGGGACATGTAGATCATGGGAAGACGACCTTGCTTGACAGGATAAGGGGTAGTACCGTAGCTGAAGGAGAGGCAGGAGCTATAACCCAGCATATCGGTGCAACCGAAGTTCCCATTGACATGATTGTCAATAAGTGTGGAAACCCTGCATTAAGGGATAAGTTCATTGTACCCGGACTTCTTTTTATTGATACGCCCGGACACCATGCTTTCACATCATTAAGAAGCCGTGGGGGGGCACTTGCTGACCTTGCGATAGTCATTGTTGACATAAACGAAGGTTTCATGCCACAGACGATCGAAAGTCTGCAGATCCTCAAAAGGTTCAAGACCCCTTTTATCGTAGTCGCGAACAAGATCGACAGGATACACGGCTGGGAGCCCCAGAAAAATGCCCCCTTCATAGTTTCCTACAATAAGCAGAACGAACGTGTAAAGAGCGAACTTGACAGGAAGTTCTATGAGGTCGTAGGTGAGCTTTACAATGCAGGCTTTAACTCGGAAAGGCATGACAGGGTCACGGATTTCCAGCGTAATATAGGCATAGTTCCAATCAGTGCCATAACAGGAGAAGGTATTCCTGATGTTTTGATGGTACTTCTCGGACTCGCCCAGAGATTCCTTGAAGGTAATCTGCATTACGATGCAAACGTGCCTGGTGTGGGAACAGTTCTGGAAGTGAAGGAAGAAAAGGGACTCGGAACTACCATAGATGTCATCCTTTACGACGGCACCCTGAAAAAAGGTGACATGATCGTTGTTGGCAGTCTTGGCACGCCAGTACATACCAAAGTACGTGCCCTTTTGAAACCCCGCCCTCTTACTGAGATAAAGGCAGAGGAGAAATTCCAGCAGGTTCCGTCAGTGACGGCTGCCATAGGCGTAAAGATATCTGCACCAAATCTCGATGGCGCTCTTGCCGGATCTCCTGTAAGGGTAGTAACACCCGAAACAGTTGATGAGATCACTAAAGAGATACAGGACGAGATAGAGGATGTCCAGATAGATACAGATGCCATGGGAATAACCATCAAAGCGGATACCATTGGTTCCCTCGAAGCTCTGGTCAACGAACTCAAGAAAGAAGAGATCCCTATCAGGAAGGCAACGGTTGGGGACATTTCCCAGCGTGATGTAGTAGAGGTCATGGCAATTGAGGACTCGTTCTATAAGGTCATCATCGGATTCAATATCAAGGTACTTTCCGACGCTAAGGAGAAAATCCAGGACAGTGACATTACACTCTTCCGTAATGATGTCATTTACAGGCTCATTGATGATTATAAGGACTGGGCAAAAAAGCAGAAGGAACTTGCCGAGAAAGAGATGAACGAATACATCACAAAACCAGGAAGGTTCCAGATAATGCCAAACTGCACGTTCCGACAGAGCAAACCCGCGGTTGTAGGTGTGAAGATCATTGGCGGAATTGTCAGGACGAAAGTTGATATCACAACAGCTGACGGAACTGTGGTAGGCAAGGTCAAAGGTATTCAATCAAGAGGAGAGAATATCTCCGAAGCAAGGGTTGGCATGGAAGTTGCCATTGCGATTGAAGGTCCGACCGTCGGAAGACAGATAAAAGAGGAAGATATCCTTTTTGTGAACGTGCCTGAAAGGCACGCAAATACCCTTGAGAATGAAATTTACGACTCACTGACGGCAGATGAATTAGAAACACTGGAAGCATTCCTTGAGATCAAAAGGAAGGGAAATCCCTTCTGGGCAAAATGATATAAGGAAAGCTGGAATCATGAATATCACATAGATACGAAAGGAAAAATAGAGTAAAAGGAGAATTAATATGGCAGATTTCAAAATTGTGGTCTCAGACCCGAAAACAAAGGCATATCAGTTCGATGTCACCGGAGCAGAAGCCAACAAATTGATCGGTAAATCCATCGGTCAGACCGTTGACGGTGCAATTGTCGGATTGCAGGGATACACATTGAAGATAACAGGCGGCAGCGACAAGAGTGGAATGGTCATGAGACCTGACATGCCTGGTCCTAAAAGACAGAAGGTGCTTGTTGCATCCGGTGTCGGATACTCACCAGTCTCAAACGGTGTACGCCGCAGAAAGATGATGCGCGGAAAGGAAATTGCACCTGACATCGTACAGGTGAATGCCATTGTTGTCGAATATGGCGACAAGACCATCGAGAAGATCCTCGGCGGCGAAGAAGAAGTAGCTGAAGAAGCACCGGCAGAAGAGTGAACGTTTCACTCTTTTAACCGGCCATTTTTAATTCTGGTTAATTATCAGTCATTCACAGCTATTCGAGTTTTGACCTGGTGTACCTTGCAGTACCAAACCCAATATTGATGATCTTTTTTCTGCTTACCAGCTCAAGAAGGAATTTCTCTGCGCCTTTGATATTCAGTCCGGTTTCTCCTGCAATATCCTGAGCATCAAAGTATTCGTTATCCTCAATGAAGTCTTGCAGTTTTTCTTCCAGAGATTCTGTTTTTCTCTCAGCATTGTGCCAGACATACAAATTCTTGGCAGCATCGAGGCTTTCATTGAAAATCAGATAATCCGTATTCAATTCATAGAGCAAGATCATCAACCGTGGATGCATGAAACCTTTTGCCCACACCTTTATTTCATCACTCCAGACCAAATTCACAAGGCAAAGGCTCTGGAATTGATTCTTTGGCACAGCATTTGCCAGTAACTGGACAAAAAGCATCGTTTCCTTCAAATCACCCATTGGATGCCAGTAGGTCTCAAAATGCAAAAGATTTCTGAAAAAACCATCTTTCACAACACCCATGATGCGTCTGTCTGATACCTCAAAACTCCAGTTCCGGTCGCCGATATAACCGCCGTCATTGGATATTTCCGGACGGTAACTGGAATATTTGTGCTCCAGAAGATTGAAATAATTGTAAAGCCGGGAAAGCGTTTCCGCATCAAGCTCTTCAGGAACGATACCTGTACCGGACCCTTCTTTTTGGACAGCATTTTCGCTTGGAATAACTCCAAACGGATGAGTATTTATCTCAGATGGGATAACTTTTTCAGAAGTGACACCCATGAAAGTCCCTGGATTCCCGGATTCTTTTTCCCCTGAGCCCGCATCTGGCCCCGACATATCTTCAGGTGCTGCATCCAATTCAAGCTGCTTTGCTTTGAACTCATCAAGGACATTCTTGTCAACGATTATTCTGCTGTTGAGACTTCTCTCGAACTGGTCCAGCTGAGCCTCCAGTGAGAATACATCCACGGCGTCCTGCGAGAGAAACGAAATGTTAGCAAATTCCAGGAAAGCCACCGAATCATCAACAAACCTGTTCTCTGCCTCGTAGAAATCTTCCAGTCTTCCCTCCTTGCCATTAAAGCTGCTAAGTCCTTTAGCCCCCATTTCGGAAATGAGCCTGGAAACATCGGATCTTATATTGCGAAGGCTGGAATTTGCATCCATCTCATTGTTCATATAGGTTTTCCGGACCAGTTTCTCGATGAGACCATGGACATCCTTGAGATTCTTTATGGCGACCTGGCGGCCTTGCTCTTGTAACTTAAAAAGTTCTTCTGGAATTTTTGACATGGAGACCCCCTGATTTATTCTTTAATTTTTCTTATAAGTTCAATTACTCAGTAATATACTGTATATCTTCCGCTATCATGGGCTTTGTGCAATCTTATATGTTCCCAGAGTGATAGGCTCTTTGTAGCAAATAGCACCATTTACCTCAAATGACATATTCATGTTTCCAAGATCGACCTTTCCACCGGTCCTTGGCCATATTGACAGGGACACGTAGCGAGAGGAACCCGGTCTGATATCAGGGATAGATACTTCGGGCGAATCACATTCTACCTGCGAAGAGAAACAGCTGGTAAAACACAGATTGGAAAGAAGGACATCAGAACGGTTCTTAACCGTGATCCCAATGGTGGAAGGGGCATCTTTATAAAAATTATCCGGGACATTCACCCTGACATCTACCTCCGGGACCCTTATCAGGTACTTGCCAAGATCTATAGGCCCTACATAGCATTCATTACCGTTTATACTGAACCTTACATTGAAGTAGCCAAGGCTTGCTTCATGAACAGTCTTCGGAATAATTTCAAATGAAAGAGACCTGGCAGAACCAGGACCGATATCATCCAGTGTAAAATGCGAGGAATCTGAGTCAATCCCCCTTGAAAAGAAACATTTTATACTGAGACCGGTAAGTGGTACCTGAGAACCGTTCTTGAGGCTGATCTGTACAGGAACAGCATGTCCGAAGTCAAAGAGATCAGGAATATCGGTACTGATATCAAGGTACGAACATACGATCTCGTGAGCCCCCATGGAAAAAGGCTCTTTCCTGAACTCTTTTCCTTTCACCTCAAAATAGAACTCAACAAGACCCATATCCGCCTTTCCGGCACACAAAGGAACGAATGCAATTGAAACCGATTTTGATGTTCCCGGCTTCAGTGCACCGGCAGAGACCTGGGGCGAATCACATCGTATGCACTCTGGAAATACTGTCCTGATCCAGATATTCTCTATCTTTGATTTTGTCGGATTGCTGATCTGGAAAGATACCGAACTCCCCATCCCAGGCTCCATCCGGGACGGAAGACAGAAATCAAGCTTAACTGACTCATATGCCTGTAGCTCTTTTTGCATTCTTTTTTTAGTTCCCACTGTCATGTCATAAATCCAGAACAGGTAAACTGGCAGATAGGGAATCAGGATGCATATAAGGACAGGCGGAAGGTATGAAGGCATTCCCGGATAGCTCAGACCCTTGATGTAGGCTATTGCAAGTATATCATCCGCGCCCTCATAGATAAAGAATGCAGTCCACAATATCCATACCAAAAGGTAGAGCTGAAAGAATATCCCCAGCAATCCACCTGCTCTGTTAAGCAGGGCATGGGGAAAGGATATTATTATGCCGACGGGGAGTTCCAGTAATCTCATTTAATCACATCAATTCGAATTCAATAACTTAAAATAGATATTATTAATATATAAAATTTAATATTTATTTATCAGGTGATATAACCCTGGCACCACATCCGGCACAGAAATTAGCAGTTGAGATTAGCTTTGAGCCACAAGAAGAGCAATAGTTGGCAGCCATGTCAGTCCTCAGGATAATGCTGTCATCAATCACGACATCTCCTGTACATGCCCCACTTATGTCACATGAATTAAGCAGGTTGCTACGCTGTATGATCGAATCCTTGATCGTGACATTCACGATCTGGCTGACGTTCCCATTTCCGCTGGTCAGCGATATTATGGCCTGCTGCAGTTCACGGCCAAGTTCAGCAAGCAGTCCCACAAGTGACTCTGCAGTCTCAGTGGCACCGAAGAGTTCGATGCTTCCGGTTTCTTCATATATTGTTACTTTCAGGATCACGACATGACCATTCACCTTGGTCTTACCGTAATACCATGACTCATGTATCCGGTCATCTGTTGTTCTGAACGAACGGATGTGCCGGACATCATGCTTCTGAACGGTTTCCCGGCAGACAGTGACCATTACTCCTATATCGGAAAGAGATTCGACCCTGTAGACTTTACTATCACTGAAGGGAAGTTTGCCAAGGAATTCCTTGAGCATCCCTATATTGATATCAGAATCGGTCTTCATTATAGGACAGGTTACGGCGATCCTTTTTGCCTGCATGAGAGTATTCTGAAGTTGCCCTTTGGCATCCTTGAAGAACACCTGGCATTTTATTTCAGTGGACCGGGAACATATCAAAGGATCGAAATATACGGCAACGGACTTCGAACTGTTACCTTCGATACTACCCAGAACCAGTTTGCCGTTCTTTTTAGAGTAAGCAGGTTCGAACCTGCCAATCCTGAGGATGTCCTCATCAAAATCAAACTCAAGGGCTACATCGGTGACAACAAGGGAAGATACATTTGAAACCGACATTTTCAGCCGGATGAAACCATGGAAGAATTCAGTCTCACGCAAGACCTGCAGATCAATGGATCCAACATTACCTGCCATTATCTCTGCAGATGGCTGAACCGACTCATAGGGACCGATGTCTATTGGAGCCTTATTGTAGAAACGCCCGCTGATAAGATATGAGACCTCCAGATGCCCGAGTTCAATTGTGTCAGCGATCCTCGGATAAATGAACAGTGCCGTGTATTTTGAAGAGCCCGGTGGTACCTCATCAATATGCAACTCCGGCTCATCACACTTCACCATTCTGGAAAAAAGATACTTCAGATTTACGTTCTTTATAGATTCGGACGAAGGGTTATAGACAGTTATCTTAACGGGGTTCTCAAGACCGGTCCTCAGGGGCTGCTGTATGCTGAGTCTTACTTCAAGGGTATCGCTTACCTTTCTTTCGTATTCAAGTTGCCTGTCCCTTCTTGACTTATCCTCTTCTTCCTTTTTCTTAATATCTCTCTTAACCTTCAATCCGGATCTCAAAGCAACGGTCATGCAGACAAAGAATATGATGGCTCCGGCAGGCTCGAAAGAAGAGAAGACTATGGTTCCAAAGAGAGCAATGATGAAGCCCAGGAACAATGCGTCGGAGAGAGGGTTCTTTTTATGATGCCCATGGTAAAAGTTCTGGTATTTTACATTCTGTACCACATAGGCGGTCAGGAGGGCCATGAACACACCTATCATCACCCCTCCGACAAGGCCCCGGAACCCGCCTGCCAGTCCGAAAAGGGCACCAATGAAGATACCAATACGCAGGTTATCCCTTGGATCGAAGTATGACAGCCTGAGTCGCGCCATTTGTATCACTCACCCAGTATCTCACTGAAAACCTCTTCTTCACCGGTCTTCTGTATAGATTTCCTTGCTCCGGCATACCAGCTTGTTATGGAAGGCTTACGTTTGTCTATCACAGCAGCAAAATCCTGCATGGAGATCTTGCGTATATTTCCCCCTCTCAGAGCCTCGCCCAATGGGATGTCCGCAGCTTCCTTACAGATGGATGCTATATCTGCACCCGAATATGATTCGGTCATCGCGGCAAGTGACCTGACATCCACAGTATCATCCAGAGGACGCTTCTTAAGCTGGATATTGAAGATCGCTACCCTGGCTTCGAGATCCGGTTCCGGTATGAAGACCAGTTTGCTGAAACGCCCGGGGCGCCTCAGTGCAGGGTCTATGGACCATGGCTCGTTGGTCGCTGCAAGCACAAGCAGGTCATTTCCTGCAGTGTCCACACCGTCCATCTGGGCCAGCATCTCATTTACGACCCTCTTTGCATAATCCTCACTTTCACTCCGCCTGACGGCAACCGAATCGATCTCATCGAAAAAGATGATGGCCTTTTCACTCTGCCTTGCAGTATCGAAGATCTGTTTTATGTTCTTCTCGGAAGCACCCACCCATTTGCTTACGATGCTGCTGGTCTTGACACTGATGAAATCCGCACCGCATTCCTTTGCCGCAGCCTTTGCCATCATTGTCTTTCCACAGCCAGGAGGACCATAGAGCAGAATTCCCTCTCCTGCTTTCTGCCCATATATCTGGTAGAGTTCTTTATGGGTAAAAGGATAGATGATAGCTTTGCGTATCTCCTCCTTTACATCCTCAAGACCTCCGATATCTGAAAAACCGATATTAGGGATCTCCTTAAGAATCAGGTCGTCCCTGGAAAGAGATGATTCGTCCTTGCTCTCGGAACCGCCGTTGCTCTCAAGGCCATTATTGGAATACTTAACAGAGGATGGTTTAAGGGACTGGGCCTTGGCAAAGAGATGTTCCGCGAGATCACGCTGGGTATTGCGGTCTATTTCTTCACTCGCTGAAGAGTAAGCATCATTATAGAGCTTGGCCGCCTTAAGGTAGAGTTGTCTTGCCCTTTCAAGCTGACCGCTGTCTTCAAGGTCCTTTGCTGCCTTGGAGTATCCGCGTGCCTGGGCTGCGAGGGTGATCGCTGAAGTCAAATGGGCACCTCACATGGATTATTGGATCTTTCCGTGTTGTACGATCAGACAGCGATCATTCTGTTTCTGCCAGTTCGGATTCTATCTTTTTGGACAGTTCATCCTTTGCAGGTGCTGAACTGCTAAGCTCCGCAAGCAATTCGGACCTCAGGGAATCCTGCACCTCGGTCAGCTCTGCGCTGCCACCCATGGCAGCATCCAGGGTAGATGTCATCATAGTGCTTGCAGTATTCACCTTTTCCATGGATGTGCGGATATTGGTGACCGCGCTTTCAAGCTTGCTCGTATCAAAACCGAGCTGTTTCTGCCACTGACCCAGGTCCTCACCAATTTCCACGACTTCCTTAAGGCCGGTCTGCATCTCGATGACATCTGACATGGATTGTGCCATCTCTACCATACTGCTTATGGTATTGACCTGACCTTCCACGAGAGAGTAGCGTCTTGAGGCAACCCTGAACTCACGGTCGTTTCCATTTGCAAGAGCATCCTTGGCTTCGGATCTTGCTTTTTCCTGCTTTTTCTTCAAGTCTTTTTCACGGGCTGTAAGCCTTTGCTCGGAGATTGTGAGCTTTGTTTTCATTTCTTCGGGAGAGACTTTTTTGAAAGGATTCTTGAACACCATTAGAGTTCCTCCTCCATCTTTTTCTGTTTTGCATACCTTACGCATAACTTAAGAGCTTCAGATGTGTTAATGGCTATACCCATTTCTACTAGCCGATCAAGATATAATTTACTGTCTTCTGATATTCTGGCACTAACCGGATATGATCTGTTCATAGTTTCATCTTCACAGCCATTTAATTACTATTGTATACAATGGAAAACATTATATATAATACTTACCCAATATATAAAATAGAACATCGCTGGAAATTTAATAGGTGGAACAAAATGGCATTCAAGTGGAAAAGAAACGAAAGCGACATCGCCAGGGTTATACCCAAAAAAGAGGTAGGTGGTTTTTTCAGGAAGGATATAATACTCTCACCCAATGAAAAAGCAGCCATGATCAGGAACGGCGAAGTCCAGGAAACCGTAGATGAAGGAAAACTGAGAGTAGGAGGACTCCTGAAACCCGGAAACATAGGAAAGGATGTGGACGTGGCACTTATGGACACGTCACCCAAGGACCTTCAATGGGCACAACCCGAACTCTGGACATCCGACAACCAGAAAGTAGCTTGCAGCGGGCTTTTAAGATTCAGGATTCTGGAAACAAAACGTTTTTTCCAGATGCTGTACGCCTACACGACACCTGATAAAAGGGGAGAGAGAATACTTTCAGTACAGGATATCTACAAGCACCTTGAAAGCGAGGCTATAACACTTGTACTCGAACCCGAAGTACGCAAAGAGAGCGTCGAGAACCTTTACGGGAACAGGGACCTTCGTCTTAAACTGGAGAACGAGCTTGAGATGA
>JAWSUM010000007.1:0-41863 GCA_033549165.1 Methanolobus sp. | reverse complement strand
CTACCAGGACATTCCACCCTTCATTTACGGTTTCCACCCATTCAGTATTCTCACGCAGGGTGATACATGGCACTCCCAGCATATATGCTTCTTTCTGAACTCCGCCTGAGTCTGTGAGAATCTTTTTAGAATTGAACATAAGGGTTAACATATCAAGATAACCGACAGGAGATATAACCTTTACATGCTCACATAGCCTATTCCAAAGTCCATACTCTCGAAGATATTTTTCGGTCCTGGGATGGACAGGAAATACGATATTCTCATCAGTATTACAGAAAGCCTTTACAATTGATGAAAGGTTTTCAATTTTGTTCGTATTCGATGCCCGGTGTGCGGTTGCTATCATGAAATCCTTAGGCAATAGATCCAGATCTTTAAGTACCTGTGATTTTTTCTCTGCAATCCGGAGGTTATAGTTAAGGGCATCCATCATCACATCACCAACGTTGCAAACACCTTTGGTGATGCCTTCATTTTTCAGGTTATTCACTGCTGTTTCTGTAGGACAGAAAAGCAAATCAGAAACATGGTCTGTAAGTATCCGATTTATTTCCTCGGGCATACTTTTATCAAACGATCTAAGACCTGCCTCCACATGAGCCACTGGAATCTGAAGCTTCGTGGCTGCAAGCGATCCTGCAAGTGTGGAATTAGTATCACCATATACCAAAACCACGTCCGGCCTTTCTTTTATAAGCAGCTTCTCGATCTCAGATAACATTTTGCCAGTTTGTTCTCCATGTGTAGCAGAGCCTATACCTAAATTGTAATCCGCCTTTGGAATGCCCAGATCTTTGAAGAAAATATCTGACATATTATGGTCGTAGTGTTGACCTGTATGGACAAGAATTTCTTGGTGTTCTGTTCTTAATTCACGGGAAAGAGGAGCGCATTTTATGAATTGAGGACGAGCACCTATTACAGAAAAAATTCTCATACAATCTTCAAAGGTCCGGAGGTATTTAGGCTTTGCTATTTGCAGAATTCATGGAAAACTCTTCAAAACTCAGTTTGAAAAAAGTAAAATGGAAAAGTTCTTGGAGAGCATAAGTTAAGAAAGATAGGTTCTTAACTTTAAGTGCTCATCTGTCATAATGATATACCCATAATAAATAGCAATAAACAGACCGGATACACCTACAATAATAAGCTGATTTGCTTCCAATAGTTTCAGAATCACGAGAATAGTTCCTGCAGGGATGAAATATAGTAAATTAGAAATAACTATCTTTATCACTCTGGACATTTTCACCTCTGCGTAATACATCATTTTGAGGCATAGATATCCGTATACCAGAATACCAGATGCAGCAAAAAGGATCAATGCCAGTCTTGCATTGCCCAGATAGCCGCCTATTGCAAGGGATAATACTCGGGTTGCAAAATTAAAGATATTGAATTTGAGGCCGAATTTTTGTTCTTCCAGTACCACATAGATTGAACTTAATGGAGAGGAAATGAACCATAAAAAAGCCCATATGCTCAGGATCTGTGCATATACTCCTGCTTCGGTCCAGTCCTGTCCAAAGACCACGCTGAAAATATCACTCCCGACAATCGTAACAGTGAGTATGGGAAACATTCCTACTACCACGAGAATCCTGAACACGTTTTCAACAAGTGAACTCAATTTATTTTCTGACTTGGCTATTGAAGCTCTTTGGAAGAATACCTGTGAAAGTGATTTGCCAACAAAGTTCATAGGCATTTGAAGCAGACGGAACCCCAATGAGTAGAACCCTACAATTGCAGGGGAGAAAAAAAACGCGAGTAAAAATGCCGGAAGCTGCCATGATATAGAATTGAGAAGGGCAGACCAGCTATCTATAAGGGGGAATTTCCGGTGTCTTTTAAGACCGGCAATCATCTTTTTAGGATGAATATGCGTTCTGAACTGTTTGCCATCATCTTTCCAGATCTGTCCTCCAAGAACGATCGTAGAGATGAAGTTCCCAACAAAACTTCCGGCAATTAAGCCTATTGCTGTTGTGTATCCGCCGATTCCAACACCTATCTGGGTTCCTGTTGATGAGAGTGAGCTGGAAACGCGGGCAAAGGATAGTCTTTTAAAGTTTTTTGTCCGGGAGTTCCAGTAATTCAGCGCAAGAAAAACACCGGTAATAAGGATAAATGGTGGTATCAGCCACATATAATCTCCAAGCTGAGGAGAGTTGAGAGCTAAAACAAGAGAATCCTTGAATATATATATTAATGGAATTGTTATTATTGACATTAATAGAACAATGGCAAGACTAAGAGCAAGAAGATTTATGGCATCTTCATCTGAATCAGGCAGCATTATTGAAAGCTCATACCTCAGACAGGCAATAACTCCTATAATTCCGGTAATGGAAATGAATAAAGCCCACACTCCAAAATCTTCTGGTCCGTAAAGCCTTGTAAGTATGGGAGCCGCTAATAGTGTGAGTATTTGAGCAAAAGTTGTTCCACCAACAAGCGTTAAGACATCAGATGCAAAGCTTTTATCTTTTTTTTTATGGGCGGAAATATCATTTGTTTTTTCCTCCGAGTGATTCATTTGTTAATACCTTTTATTCTAAAGTTGCTGTTTAATGATATTCATATGATCGGTAATATCCATGAAAAATCACTCATTCTTTGCGGTATAATTCTAACAGTTTTTTTTCTTCGTTTTCCCAATTTAAATCTTTTTTTGCTACATCGGTATTAGATTTCATAAAAAAATATCGATCTTGATCAGATAGTATGTTTTTGATGGCATCTGCGATTTTTTTTGGCTCAATTTCATCTATCAACATTCCAATATTATATTTTTGGACTATGCTACTTATAAATGGATAATTGGGTGCCAGTATTGGCAAATTACAATGAATATATTCAAAAAGCTTGTTCGGCGATGCGTAATAGTTATTTAGTGAATTATTCTCAAACAAAATAACGCCTAAATTTGCCATTTTAGTATATTCAAAAAGATGAGTAAAATTAACTAAACCTGTAAAATAAATATTTTTAATATCTTCTTCTTTTGCAACCTCTTCTATCTTATTTTTTAATGGACCATCCCCAACCATTAATAGAAAATAATTATCATCTAAATATTTCATTGATTCAACCAGCTGAATCAACCCTCTTCCCTTTTGCATGACTCCCTGGTATATGATAATTTGTTTTCCAGCTGCCTTATTTTTCAGGATATCATCATTGGAACAATTATTGTCATCATCGTTCTCATCCTCAAGTGCAGGGCAGTTCATTAAAACAACTATTTCTTTTTTTAGGTTATATCGTTGCTGTAATTCCTCTGCTATAAAATCATTGACAGTAATTATTGAATCCACTTTTTTGATAAGAAAATGTTCTAAGTAATAATATATATTCATATAATTATTTTTGTTATTGTAATTTCTGATAAATAATTCATGAGAATCATATATTACTTTTGATCTGTTCCATCTTGAAGCAATATAACATTCTAATAAGGTGCTCAAGTCATGAGCATGATAAACATCTGCGTTCTCTTTAATTGAATGATATATGAACTTTGGGGAATGCTCTAGTTTCCCCAGTAAAGAATTTTCTTTCATTTTTTTACTGATTCTTTTTATAGAAAAACCATCTTTCTGCTGGAACGTCGGTATTCCATTTTTGGATACTGCCCAGACAACTAGCTCATGCCCATCTTTCGAGAGAGAAGTAGCCTCTTTTAATACTCTTGCATCATTTATACAAGGATTTGTAACTAACATACAAATTTTGACCATATTATCACCTTTGATTAAAATGTATACTATACATTCAAATTTGAAAAGATTTTTAATAATATACCTCTACATGCGAATTTGAGTAAAGTTTATTCTTTTTTTCAAACTCTGAGCTCACCCTGTTCCATTCCGATAGATTATCTGGTCTTATATCCACCATTCCTAGATCTCCTGCTCTTAAACCCGACTCAAAGAAAGCTTTGTTACGCCAAATTATATAACCATCAGTTCTATCGATGTTGTTTACGTCAAGGGGAGTCCGAAAACTCCCATTGTAAAAAGGGAGTCCTAAAGTTTCAGACTGGCTAAACTTTCGGAAAGGGATATATCTTCTAGTAAAATAGTCTGAATATAATTGAGAGCCATATGGGACATAATTTAAAACATGGTTGAAACTGGCCAATTCCGCAGAATCAAAATATCTTCTTTCAGAGTCCACACCATAATTAGGTTCAGGAGATGTGGATATTATTGAAAAGACCACAAGCATTGATAGGAGTAACAGTGAAATGGCGTAAAAATACTTTTTATTTACTTTTTTGCATTGAAGAAGTCTCATTAAGTAAGTTACACCTAAAGCCATCATAAAAGCCATAAAAGGGCTTACTAACAGGATGAATCTATCAAATCTAAAAAATGTCATTGTGTTCCAAAAAAGCTGTAATGGAGTAGGAATATATAATGGCAGTATTAACAAGGAAACTAAAGCAAATACTTGTAAGTAACTTTTTTTATTTATATACAATGTCCCTCCGATTCCTACCAGTGCTAGAAAGGTAACTACAGAATAATCTGCATTGTTGAGAATAAAAGACCACTGATTTCCTTCCTGGATAGTTGATTTCATCGACAAAGACTGATAATTTGTAGAATCAAAGTACATCGTCGCTAAGGATTCAGTAAAAGTATAGCTTACATAAAACCAATAACCTATAAAACTAACTAGTAGAAGTAAGAGATATGTCTGGCTCATATACTTACTTTGATGTTGTGTTAGCTTACTTAATGCTATTTCAGCAAGTAAAATAAGGAAAAAGATAACAATTATTTGTGGTGTTGATACTTGATGAACTAATATAATAAACAACCCAAACAAAAGACATAATATTTTGAAAACAGGTAAATTTTTTTTATGTGCATTATATGTCAGATACAACAATATGACAAAACCAATAAATGCCATCGTCCGTGTCACCACATATATTCCAGAATAAATGGTAATACCAAAAAGTGAAAAAATCAAAGATGACAACAACGAAACTCTCTTATCATTTGACAAATTATACATTATAAGATATATAAAAAATACAGAAGCTGCAAATGCTGGTGCTGTTATTAAAAAATAAGAGATCTGGATGTTAGAGGCCAATAAATGTGAAGCTTCAGCTATTAAAATATGAAATAATGGAAAATTTGCATAAGCACCGTCCAGATCTATAGGAATTGTGTGACCTGACAAAAAAGTCACTTCTGATAAAAACATATGTCCTAATATATCAGTTCCGCCGAAGTATAATGGATATTTTAAAGTAACACTATATATTAAATTTATTAATGTGAAGAAAATTTCGAACAGAATTATGTGAGGACTACTTGACTTAGTGAAAATTTGAATAAAAATAATGGCGTATAGGAATAATATAATTGTAAAGTATTGTAAGGGTCGAGTAGGGGACATAAACAGGCTGATGATACTAATTAAATAAAGAATGAAAAATAATTTAACAAGTCTTTTTTCGTTTAGATCAATTAAACTATAACTATACTCTTTTGCATCGTTTAAGTTATTATATAGATAATATAATGTAATTGCAGCAAATATCCCCGGAACTGCTACTATTAAACCCCTTAGAAACAAATCAAGTCTATTTAGGGCAAATGACATTATGACGCCACTTAAAATAGCAAATACAATTATAAATGGCAAAATTAAAGCTAAATTAACAATAATATTATCTTTAAGTGGTTTTTTAATTTTAATGATCATTGTTTACCCCCATTAAATTCAGTAATTTTTATCATTGCTCATAGTCAAACCACAGATGATCCTTACTTGTCAATTCTTGACAAAGGTAAGCAACGTTAACCCTTAGTCCAATATCATCGAGATGGTGCAGTACTATAAACATGCTTAATTTGTTCAGCTATATTTTCCCACTGATATTGCCGGACATGACTCAAAATCATCCCCTCATCCCACTTTTTATCCAAAGCAACCTTTATCTTCTCCGCCAGTTCCTGTGAATCACCAGGTTCAACAAGCAAACCATAATCTTCTGAAATCACAATTTCTTCACTACCGCCATTGCGAGTGGCAACAACAGGCTTCCCACATCCCATTGCTTCAATCTGAACAATACCGAAACTTTCTCCATCTAAAAAGCTTGGAAATATCAAGAGTTCTGAAGAATTCAGGTATAATGGTAATTCATCCCATTTAACTCTCCCAGTGAGAATTACAGAATCTTCAAGAGAATGTTCTTTTATCAAACTCTCTAATTCGTTGTAGCTGGGACCGTTTCCTACAATATAGCACAGCAGATTGTCCCGCTGGAACTTTTGTTTCAGTATGCTTACAGCCTCGATCAAATTCTTATGTCCTTTATGCGGCAATAAATTGCCAATACTTACAATGACAATCGATTCAGAAGGAATTTGAAGCTTCTTTTTGGAATCCTCTTTAGAAAGGGGTTTGAACAAACTATCATCATAACCATTCGGTATGACCTTTATTTTCGATGCACAGTTATCAGCAACATAATCTAGCAATAATCGTTTGTTCCTTTCTGAAACAGTAACAAACGTATCACAATTTTGAATTACAAAACTGATAATTCCATGATATCTTTTATAGAAATCGATCCATGAAAAATGGAACGTGACAACGGAATGTTTGTTTAATATTTTAGCTGCTGCGATTCCGCTAATTGAAGATATGAAGCTGAAAATACCACCCGATGTCTGGATGTGAATTATGTCGTATTCACTTCTTTTCCTATAAGATTCAATGATCAGTCCTAATGTTCTGTAATATGTTTTTCTGAAAGCATTCACTTCAGAAGGCTCCAATTCTTTTTCCGAGTCTCCCAGAAAGCTGTATGGGATTACAGTTGAGCCTGCTTTTAGTAGCGAATTCGTCAAATTAATGGTATGTGCTGAAACACCGCCTGCTTTTGCAATCGGTCCACACATTAGTACTCTTGTCATTTCACCATCTCTGACCTTTCCAGATATGTCGACAAAGCTAACATCATCCAACCCTGACACCACCTCATATAAGGAATTTTGTTTGTGAAAAACCGATGTTTGTAATAATAGAAATAACCTGAATCATCCTGCATGTTTGAAATAGTCCACCTGGCTATTTTCCCTGCAAAATCTAAGTATTCAGGTTTGTAAAGACTGAATTTGCTGAAAGTAATTATGCCCTGGGCCTGACTGTGTGCATCGGTCGGATAAAACCGAGGATAACGGAAATGACATCTGCCATCGTCAAGGAATTGTTTGTTTCGATAAAAGTCCACGCCTTTTTGAATAGTTTCAAATAAAATTGCTTCTTGGTCCGGAGCAGCAAATGGCAGGTATTCGATCAATCCGTCCAGTATGAACCCCTGATGAAAATCCGTTTGAACTCTTTCTTTTCCATTATGGTATTTGCTGTACACCCACGAACCATCTGATTCCTGTGTTTTTATTATTAGGTCACAAAGATTGCGGGCTATTTCTTTCATTTGCTTATCGTTCTCAAACAAAAGCATCAACCTGGATATGGCTTCCAATCCTAAAGCAGAAGCATTGATCACAATTTTATCAGTATCCAACGGACTGTACATCAAATAAGAAAGACCGTCTTCTGTTTCTTTTAGAAGATAATTCACTATGAAATTATAAGCACTTTCACTCATTTCTTTCAAGTCGTCTCTTTCGAGTACGAAATAACCGTTGACTAGTGATTTAATGACGTTTGAAGTCGTAATGACATCAGGTACTTTAGGGGATAATATGTTCTTGTCAGCGCTCGTATAATTAAAATAGTGTGCCCAGCAGTCATAATCATATGTAGATTTAACTGACTCCTCTTTAAAAACCGAAACTGCATCTGAAATATCTGCCTTGTACCTTTCATCTCCGGTGATATTATACATCTTAGAGAATGACTGCGTAAATAAGGCCAGACCCTTCATGTCAATTCCTTTGTTTATCTTCAGAAGAGGTCTGAGATTAAGTGGGGAATATTTGTTAAATTGAGTTGCTATTATTTGAAATGATTTCTGGTCCATACAGATTTTCTGAACCAGGTCACTGTTCAATGCATCATAAATATCCCAACCACAATAGTTTTCATTTTTTGTCCAATCATAAAGAGATTTTTCTGATTTCCACACAAGATCATTATTGCTTCCAGCACTCATGCCTTCTACCCCCACTCCAGATTTCAGGTTTAATCAATAAATATTTTGTCATCAACGTTTCATTCATTCTCTAATTTTATAGGATAGCGTTGAAATATCCATGAATGCAGATATTCTAAAACTAAAAGATAGTATATTCAATACACACTTTCATAACATTTGTATAGTGTCTTTTCCATTTTGTCCCACGAGTATTCTTTTTCGTATCTTTTTCTGGAGTTAATGGTCATCTTTTCGGTTTCTTCTGGATTCTCAAAGCACCACAGTATTTTTTTTGCCAGATCATCTGCATTTCCCGGCTCATAAAAAAGTATCTCATTCTCGGAAAAAGTCAAAGCCATTCCCTTTAATCTCGATGCGATTATTGGTTTTCCATGAATGGTATATTCGAATAGTTTATTTGGAACCCCTCTTTCATTGACCTTTGTCCTTAAGAAAGGAATTACACAAACGTCTGCGATAGAGATGTATTTTGAAAGTGTCCCTAAATCTACCCAACCTGTAAATTTTACAAAGTCATTCAAATCCTTCTCATTCACGATATCTTTCAAATCCTGCAGGAATGGGCCATCGCCGACAATTATCAGGCAGATCGGTATCTTATCTTTTAACAGATCAACAGAATCTACTATAGTTTGAATACCTCTTCTTTTCCATATGGTTCCTTCAAACAGGATGATGAATTTATTCTCATATCCGTAATCTTCTTTCGCTGCGGTTTCTACAGGATACTGCTTTAAGTTTGGTGTATTCATCACAACAAATATTTTGTCCGGGTCAACATTATTCCGGGCTGAAATGATCTGTTTATCATACGAGTTGGTAGCTATGACCGCATCAGAAAAACGGATTGCAGACCTTTCAATCATGTTTGCCAGTTGTACGAAAATACTACTTCCCCTGAACTGCAAATTGCTTTCAACAGCTTCCGGAAGCATATCATGTAGATCCAAAATGATCCTGGAACCATAAATAAGTTTGAATGGAATGGCTATTAAAATTAGATAATCTGGTGGATTATGTATATGGAAAGAAGAATATCTTTTTGATCTATTTAACAGAGAAATTCTATAAAATGCTTTAATGCTAAATAATATATGATTTGCTAAAGTAGGCAGAAAATTATCTGTTTTCAATTCTTCTGTCACTCTTATTATGTTTATATCGTTTATTCTCTCTATTCCCTGGAAATCTCCATATTTTAGGGAAACAAAGTCTACGTCATATCCATTATTATGTAGTGATTGAGATATTTTCGTCCTATTGACATCTCTGGGTAAAGATCGATATGCAATCATACAGACATTGAGGTTTTTTTCCATGTGGGAACTACTATTATGTGTCATTCATCCTCTAATATATTTAGAATAGCATAATTTCAATATAAGTGTTGGAAAAGTATGTGGCTGCATGGTTTGTATATTTGAATTGGCATATCTTTAAAAATTTTTGTTCCCAATTTATATTGAATATTGTCACGTTTCATAATTGATGAATTTGGAATTTTTGGATAGTAACTGTAATATAATTCTGTCTCGACCGCTCCCCATCTTTCTTTGAAAGCAATCAAGCCTTTGTTATCATATGATGTACGCCCAAAACTGTAGTGCTTATAGTTATTTGCACATGCATCTTCAATACTTTTCCAGACCAGCAAATTATTAGGACGCAGATCCAGATGATTGGGATTGGAAGCTGCATATCCAAAAGTAACAGTGTCTTTAAAATACTCAAAAACTCCTCCGGCAATGACTTCATTATTATATTTGACAATATAAAGAATGACGTATTCATTCATAAATTCAAATAAATTCTTGAAAAATTTCCACGGATGGCATGGAACACCAATGTTTTTTTTAGTAATGCAGTTTAACTCACAGAATTCTTTCAAGTCATCTATGTTCTTAGTAGAATAAACATCTATGCCGTACCGAATTGGTTTTTTAGTTGAGCTTCTGGCACCTCTGCTTATTCTTTGCCAAACTTCATTCGCATTCGAGGATAGTTCAATGGTATGTACACAATATGAATTTTGAAACTGGAATTTATCATGATTGACCTTATCTCTAATTTCAAAGCAACCAGCATTTAATTTATGACATAGGTTTATCCCCTCGTCTAACAAAAGCTTTCTTACGCAGTTTGAACCAATATAACTGCTACAGTAGGAAAATGGCATTGTGCAAAGTATATTGCCTCTCAGTTTACTTCTGACATAGAATAAGGCTAATAGTCCTACAATATTCCCACATTCATCTTTAGCAAATAGGTATTTGGATTCATATTTAAACGTTTTTTCCAAAAATGTTTTCCATTCGGGAGTGTGATAAATGGTTGCATCATCACATCTATACAGAAATTTTTTCCATGCTTCTTCTTCAACATTTTCTGTAATCTCTACCATGTCCTTGTCATCCTCAAAAATTTCTTTCCCAAATTAAAAATCATATCTTTTGAATAAAAGAACAACCACTCAAAACCATTTGAAGACCATCTTTCCGGATGAGTTAAAATGTAAAAATTACTGACATCACCGCTTTCAATCAATTCAATAAGATCATTGGTCGAGTTAACATGGATCCTTTCTGTTTTATTAGGAATAAAGTCTCTCAAACAGTGATCAAAGTTCCAGTTTCGACCGGTATCACATACATAATTGACAGACTCGTCAATAGACAAGTAAGCTTCACCGAGAATTCCAAAATCCCTGTAATCGTATTTCTTCCATATATCACGGTTATCATATTTCGATAAAGGTTGACCATGCATACAAATAGTTTTAACATTACACAGGTCTTCAAATTTCTTCAGGTTGCACTCGAAAAGTTTCAATGCATTTTCATAATCTCCTTTACACTCATTTAAAACCTCATAGTGGTACCCGACCTCATGCCCCATATCATTAACTTCAGTTATGATCTCAGGACGAAATAGGTTGTCATTAATTGTTCTAAAATAGTAAGTTGCTTTTATATTGAATTCCTGCTCAATTCTTGCAGTTTCCAGTGCTTTTAAAGGGTTTCTGTCAATATCATGTCGCATCAGTATATATTTTTCAGGCAGGTTATCTGCCGTCATATATTCAGCCAGGGTAATTGGAGAATAGCCATTTTTTTCTAACGAACAGCAGAGCTCTTGAAATTTATCGAGTGTAAAGTCAAAATCATTATATTCGATCACTAGAACACTTCCCAAATGAGTCATACGATTTTAATAGTTCTTTCTCCATTTTACCCCATGAATAATCTTCTTCGTATCTTCGTTTAGTGCTAATAGTCATCTTTTCAGCTTCTTCTGGATTATCAAAGCACCACAGTATTTTTTTTGCCAGATCATCTGCATTCCCCGGCTCATAGAACAGTATCTCTTTTTCTGAAAAAGTTAAAGCCAATCCTTTTAATCTTGAGGCGATTATTGGTTTTTCATGGATGGCATACTCAAATAGCTTGTTTGGGACTCCTCTTTCATTGACCTTTGTCCTTAAGAAAGGAATTATGCAGACATCTGCAATAGAAATGTGTCTTGAAAGTGTCTCTAAATCTACCCAGCCTGTAAATTTGACAAGGTCATTGAGATCCTTGTTATTTACAATATCCTTCAGATCTTGCAGGAATGGACCATCGCCGACAATCAGCAAGCAGATTGGAATTTTATCTTTTAACAGATCAACAGAATCTATGATGGTTTGAATGCCCCTTCTTTTCCATATGGTTCCTTGAAACAGGATGATGAATTTATTCTCATATCCGTAATCTTCTTTTGCTGCGGTTTCTACAGTGTATTGTTTTAAGTTTGGTGTATTCATCACAACAAATATTTTGTCCGGGTCAACATTATTCCGGGATGAAATGATCTGTTTATCAAATGAATTAGTAGCTATGATCGCATCAGAAAAACGGATCGCAGATTTTTCAATCATGTTTGCAAGTTGTACGAAAATACTACTTCCCTTGAACTGCAAATTGCTCTCAACAGCTTCCGGAAGCATATCATGCAGGTCCAGAATGATCCTGGAACCGTAGATCAGCCTGAAGGGGATGGCTACTACTGTTAGAAAATCCGGAGGCGCATGAATGTGAAAATAGTCATATTTCTTTGTTCGGTTTAAATTATGAATTTTGAAAAAAGCTCGTATAGTAAATACCACATAATTATTTAGCAGCTTAAAATATCCCTTTCTTTTGTGGTCACCATCTATCCGAATAATATTTACATCATGTATTGTTTCTTCCAATTGCTGATTTTCATCCAATATACAAATAAAATCAACATTGCATTGTTTTTCACACAATGCCTGGGCTATTTTTAATCGATTCATAAATTTAGGTATGGAACGATATGCAATCATACACACATTGGTTTTTTCGATTTCTGTTCTTTGGATAAATGAAATCATTTTAAAACCCTAGTGCCAATTAAATAGTTTATCTTCATTTTCTGTGATTCTCTCATAAAAAATTGAGATGTCATGAACTATGAATGAATTACTATTCTTATCTGGATACTTCCCACTAATGCATAATATATTTGATATGTACACACCCACCTGCATTACTATTTTGAAGATGATGTATTTATCATTATAGGAAACATTGAAAAGGAAAACTAAAAACCATTTTTTGCAAGTTATCGTTCACAAAAGCAGTTTTGAAACTCGTTTCTTGTAATTGCACTATTGAATATACTACTGAACATATATTAGTATCTTAAAAAAGTTCTAAATTTGGCATGGTAAGTTCTTGCATATGATCATAGATGATCCTTTAAAGAACTACCATACAATCAAGCTAAGAGCAAGCTAATTTGGATCTTTTATAGCTCATATGGAACAATGTCAAAAAAGAATTCCCTGCAGCTAAAGGAAAGTTATGGATCAGGTAATGTACATATAAATGCAGCTTCCGATCCCATAAACATTCACTGCGTGAACTGATGTCGTGTCTGATGTTGATTAACATTCAAACAACTTTGATGTTTCAATTATACTTCCTATAGTATCATACTCTTATTTCTATAGTATCATATTCTTATTATAGTTAAGTTCCAGTCCTTTTTGCTTTGACAGGATATTCTTTGAATCTACAACATTCGGATTTTTCATGTTATGGTACAATACAGTGGGATTCATTTCCCGGAACTCCGAGTGATCCGTCAATACCACTATACAATTGCTCCCCTCCAGAGCCTCCTCTAAACCCAGGATCGGATAGGCGAAATCTTTCACGAATGGATCATATATCTTAACAGTATACCCTTCCTTCTCAGCCAGTTTGATGAATTTCAGTGCAGGAGTTGCCCTGGTATCAGCTATATCTCCTTTATAGGCAACACCGAACACAGTGATCACAGGATTCTCGATACCGTTAACAAGTTCCTTTACCTTCTTCAGAACATGGATGGGCATTGAATCATTTATGTTGCGGGCTAAAGTGATCAGGCTACTGTCGTTTGTATTCTCAGTCAGGAACCAGGGGTCAATAGCTATGCAGTGTCCGCCTACTCCCGGACCGGGCTTGTGGATGTTGACCCTGGGGTGCTTGTTGGCTATCTCTATGGCTTCCCAGATGTTGATGTTGTAGTCTTCGGCAAGCATGGAAAGCTCATTAGCAAGGGCTATGTTAACATCACGATAGGTATTCTCCATGAGTTTTATCATCTCTGCTGTTGTGCAGTTTGTCAGGTACAGGTTGCCTTTAACGAAGCTGGAGTACAGGTTGCTGGTAAGTTCGGTGGCTTTTTCGTCAAGACCTCCAATAACCCTGTCGTTATTGACCATTTCATGGAGAGTGTCACCCGGGATTGCACGTTCCGGGCAATGGGATATGTAGAAATCCTGGGACACTTTAAGTTTGGACCGTTCCAGTATTCTTCTGACCCTTTTTTCACAGGTCTTTGGGGGGATGGTGGATTCGATTATCACAAGATTGTCTTTTTTGAGGTACGGAACTATCATCTCGCAAGCCGAGACTACGTATTTCAGGTCTGCCATGCGTAGCTCTGCATCAAAAGGGGTAGGGACAGCGACGAGAAAAACGTCAGCCTCCTCTACTTCTGTACTTGCTCTGAAGTTTTCCTTTTGACATGCCGTATCCAGGAGTTCCTGAAAGCCTTTCTCTTCAAAAGGCATCCTGCAGTCTTTAAGGGTATTCACAACTCTTTCGTTGATGTCCACTCCAACAACATCTATTCCGTTGTTCGCAAACAGGAGTGCAGTCGGAAGGCCAATATAGCCCATTCCCAGAACACACAATTTCATGGTAGCACCTATCTTCTTAATATCTGTAAATTTGTTAGCCAAGGATATTGTTAATTGTCAATTCGGCGGCATTTCCTTCTCCATAAGGATTATTCCAGCTTATTCCAGAGGCTGTCATTTTCTTTGCAAGCTGTGTTATATTGCCGTTCACCCCGGCTATAATATTAGCTCCCACATCAATCGTCTCAGGTCTCTCAGTATTGTCTCTCAGTGTGATGCAAGGTACACCAAGGATGCAACCTTCTTCCTGCAATCCTCCGCTATCAGTGAGTATCAGTTTTGCACCACCTTCAAGCTGCAGGAAATCCAGATACCCCACCGGATCGATCACCTGTGTGCCCTCGGGGATATCGAGACCGAATTCTTTGATCATCTTCACAGTTCTCGGGTGGGCGGGGAAGAGAATTGGCAGGCTGAATTCGGTATATATTTGCTCAAAGCCTGCAAGTATGCTTGAAAGACGTTCTTTTTTGTCCGTGTTCTCTGCCCTGTGAACAGTTGTCAGGAAATATCCGCCTTCTTTCAGGTTTAACTCAGACAAAGTATGTCTGGTTTGCTTTGAGATCTCCAGGTTCTGGTAGACGGCATCCACCACGGTATTCCCCGTAACGAAGATCTTCTCTTCGGGGATGCCTTCGGCAAGAAGATACTTCCTAGAGTTCTCAGTAGGTGCAAACAGATAATCAGAAATATGGTCAGCAACGACCCTGTTGATCTCTTCAGGCATAGTCCGGTCAAAGCTTCTCAGACCAGCTTCTACATGGCCAACCTTGATGTGTAATTTAGATCCGGCAAGCGCCCCGGCAAGGACGGTATTGGTGTCACCCTGGACAAATACTACATCAGGAATATCATGCGTTAATATCTTCTCGATTCCGACAAGCATTTTACCGGTCTGTTCTCCATGCAAACCCGAGCCAACGTCAAGATTATACTTTGGCACAGGCAGTTTCAGATCATCAAAGAAGACTTTGTCCATCTCGAAACTGTAGTGCTGGCCTGTGTGTAGTATATAGTAGTCAATTCCCAGTTTCTCACATTCTCTGATGAGTGGGCTCATTTTAATGATCTCAGGGCGGGTTCCAAGGACGATCGCGATCTTCATTTTCCTCCTCCCTTCTCAACCAGTACTCTCACAGTTTCAGCTACACTTTCCTTCGGTTCCCACTCATTCTTCCACTTCATCCTTTTATGCTTATCAATCCTCAGCATCATCTTAGGAATATCCCCCTTTAATTCCCTTGATTTACCAGTATAATATACATTAACACCAGTAAGATCCACTCTTCAACTTATCATTCCTGAATGTTACTTTAAGAACATCTCTCTTTCAGTCCCCATAGTACCATTATAAGATGTAGTATTTATAACTTTGAAACAGGTTTCTTATCAAATTGAAATACTGCTTCAGCAGGATTCCCCCGTGCGATGCAATTTGGAGGAATATCCTTACTTACAACCGATCCCGCTGTAACTATTGAATTTTCTCCAATGGTAACTCCTGGCAATATCACAACACCTACAGCGATCCAGGCTCCTCTTTTTATTGTCACTGGCGATGTTTTAGTAAAGATCTTTGAGATTTGAGGATAAGATTCACTAAAATATGCAGGAGGGGTCGTATGGACCAGAATTAAATTTTTTCCACTGATTGCCACATCATCTTCTATGGTAATCAAGTTCGGATACACGGGGTCGATATAGACCTCAAAACCAATAAACACATTTTTTCCAATATTGGTTCCCCTGATCCTTTGACATTTCGCCCTCATGCTTGGGGTCATGGGCAGGTATAATGCAAACATCTGGAAAAAACGACCTGCTATTGCCTTAACCAATAAGCTAAAGTCCTGTTCTTCCAGTTTAGCTGTCCCCATTCCTGATCTGATTTTTCGGTAGAAATAATCGTCAAATCTCATAATAACTCCAAAAAGACATTTAGCATCAGCATGTTTGGCAGTCATCCACTCCGGCAGTCCTGAAGAAATGAAGCCAAATATCTGAAACTAAACAGATTTTACTTTTCAATGGGGATACTTCTTTGTTATCGGCCTGAGTGATATCTTCAACGTGACTTTCAAGCACAAATGGTCGGTAATAGTCACTCTTTATACGCTTTGCAGACTCAAAATACAAAAAACAAGGCTCAGGAAGAATTTCCCTGATTTTTCTCAAGGCAACTAATAATATTATATGTATATTATAATATTCTCCCGACTTTGTTTGTGTTGCTAAGTGCAGCGTAATGAATTTCCATTTCTTCCAGAGTTCCCCGAACTCCAATCTATCCCCCATACAGTAATTGTTAGAGGTAGTATTTATACTTTAAAAACGAGTTAATTATTAAAACAGTTTCATCCAATCATGAAAAGGACTGATGACTGGCATTTCGATGTTTTTCAGATCTGAACATTCATCCTTATATGCAAGTCACTCTAAGAATTAAGGGAATCTGCATGGAACCCAAAATGCTGAACATATCATCCTATGTTTCTCTGGAACATATACCAAACTTATGGAAACAGAATGACATCCTTATCTTCATAATAGACCTTGATGATTATGGCACACTGGGTGCTGATCATCTTGACCACGTCGAAAAGAAGCATCTGAAAACTTTAAAAACAGAATATTTTAAAAAAAGGTACAAAGTTTCACGGATGGTCTTGAAATATATTCTATGCAATCTCCTTGATAAGCAGTCTGTTTTCGATGTATCCCTTTACAAAGACAAATACGGGCGACTCCATGTATATGGTCATGATGAACTGAACATCTGCGTTTCCTATACTGAAAATATATCCTTCCTGGCGATATCAAAGATCGAGGTAGGTATTGATGTAGAGAGAAGGAGACATCTGTTTCTTGAAAATACCTCAAAGTATCTGCAAATAGAAAGATCATGCGATGGCAACTGTGCAAGTGATATCAAACTTTTTAAGGAATGGACTCTGAAAGAAGCGTATTGCAAATTTTCAAATCAGAACATTTTTTCTTATCTTAATAAGGCGCCAGATACTAATGATATATACGATTCCAGTTATCTCATAAACAGCAAATACATACTTACGGTTGTCACTGGTTTTAGCCAGTATACAATTAATATAAACTGCTTTGGGAAAATATTTTTGGATTAGGATATTAGTTCAAAGGTGTTAAGGAATATCCAGTTTAGTATTTTCAAAATGGATGCCATTGAATGTAGACCTTTAATAGAATGACAAGGAAGAATCATTCCTATGATGATGACTAATTGTTATATACTATTAAGCACATTGATTACTTCGGGAACGGATCGGTATGCATTATTTGCCACCAGGTAATGATAATTATACTGATTCTCAAAAGGGGGTACTAATAGTACATGGAACATATAAGGGACGATATAATTGACTTCTTGAAAAGCCAGTCTTTCATGGATAATAACACTCAGTTCGCTGACAACGAATCTCTTACTAAGGCCGGAATCATAGATTCTATTGGGTTGTTAGAGCTTCTGGATCACATAAGTGCCAGCTATTCAATAGAAATTCCGGAAGATATGTTAACTCCGGATAATCTGGACTCGCTGCAAGGGATTACCAATCTGATCATCAAACTGAAAACAGAGAGATCATGAGAATTGATTCTTTTGTAGAGAAAAATGCAAAAGAAAAACCTCATCAGGTCGCTTTGGAAGAAGGGAAAAGAACGATCTCTTATGGATGTCTCGATAAAGATATAGGCAAGATTGCCTCATCCATGGCGGAATTTGGGAATTGCAGATTTGCAGTCCTGGCAGAATCCGGCATACAGTACATAGAGATGCTGATGGCAGTTTATAGGTCGGACAACATTGCAATACCTCTTCCAATAGAACTGGCAACGTTCAGTCTGGAACGGATCCTTGATACTGCCCGTATAAAGAACATAATTGCGACAGAAACACAGTATTCAAGGCTTGGTGAGGCTTTTTTCAATCGTTTTGCAACAGTGATAGTTGTTTCGGATGACAACTCTGTAAACATTTTAAATAAAAGGGTTGGAGAAGAGTCCAACAATCCTCACCTTCGATTGGTGCTATACACTTCCGGTACGACCGGCACCCCAAAAGGTGTCATGTTAAGTGACAGGAATCTGATCGCAAATGCAGAGTCCATCGTAGAGGTGCTTGGGATAGCACCTGAAGATAAAGCTGCACTGGTCATATCTCCACACCATGCTTTTGGTAATTCCATAATCAATTCTCACCTGATGGCCGGAGGGTCCGTACGTATAGGATCCATGAATTTCATAGGTTCGGTCTTCAGTATGATGGACGGGATATCCATGTTCTATGGAGTACCAAGCACTTATCGACTGCTACTCAGGTATCCGGAGAAGTTCAAACAGGCTTTCATGAAAACAAGGGTCGCAGCGACAGCAGGCGGAGCTATTGATAATATCATTGTCAGGAACCTGAAGGAATCAAACCCTGATGTCAAAGTGATGCCAATGTATGGTCAGACCGAGGCCACGGCCCGACTCTCCTGCCTGCCTTCGGAAGACGTGGATGAGTTTGTTGACACAATAGGAAAAGCCATTCCCGGGGTTACACTGGATGTGTTCGATGCGGATAACTACCCGGTTGAACCGAACGTGGTCGGTGAACTGGTTGCCAGGGGCGACAATATCATGCTGGGTTATCTGGATGATGAGATCGCCACGGAGAAAAAGATCATCGATGGCTGGATGCACACCGGAGACCTTGCGAAGAAGTTACCCAATGGGTATTTCCAGTTACTCGGACGCAAGGACGATCTCATAAAAATAGGTGATCATCGTCTGAATCCAAGGGAACTTGAAAGATATATAGAGAACAATAATGATGTCTCCGGGGTTTTTGTTGTCCCGGTCTCCCATGAGATTCTGGGAAATGCGATCAGTCTCATGGTGATGCCCAACAACGGTACGGATATTACTTCCATTTTCTCGTTCTGCCGAAAGAATCTGCCTGGTTACCTCTGTCCTTTAGAGGTTTTACTTATAGACCATCTTCCGCTGAGCGAGAACGGGAAAATATCCAATCGATCAATTATTGAGGGTTACCACAATGTCAAGAACAATATGTAAAAAATGCATTCTGGATTCGGATATTCCAGGTATAATCATTGATGAAGACAGCGGGCTGTGTCATTTCTGTGAGACCTATGAGCCTCTTTCTCAGGAAGAAAAGGATGGATATCTAGCCCGGATGGAAGCATTGTTCCGGGAGGAAAGTGGCAAAGGAGAGTATGACGTGATCTTTGCTCTTTCCGGTGGCAAGGATTCTTCCTACACGCTCTATGAACTTAAAAAGGAATATCCCTTCCTTAATGTAATGGCCGTCCAGTTCGATAATGGTTTCATATCTGATAATGCAATCGAGAATGCAAGGAAGATGTGTGACATCACAGGATGCGACTACTTCAGGCTGACCATGGATGATGAGGCATTATATGATATATTCCGCAATGCTGCAATGTCCTATGATGCATTCCCAAAATTTGCCAAATACAGGGCGAGCGACATATGCAATACATGTATAGGTATCATCAAACAGAAACTGATAGAACAGGCAATTGTTCACAAAGCACCTTTTATCGTGTTTGCATTTACGGCGGGACAAACCCCGAATCCGATCATCGATCTGTCTCCCAGTTTTGTGAAATGGTCACGAAATCTTTTTGAGAAGCAGCTTCAGAAAATAGATGTCGATGATAAGGATGAGATGTTCATCATAAAAAAGGAAGTATTCGAAGACATGGGTAATATTGCTCCAAAGATCATACATCCTTTATGCCTGTGGGATTATAATGAGGGCAGGGTCCTGGAGAAACTGGTTGAGATTGGCTGGAATCCTCCTGACATCAACGACAGTAACTCGACCAACTGTACATTGAACTCATTTGCTTGTTACAATCATCTGCAAAAGTATGGGATACATGCTTATGCTTTTGACATAGCGGGAATTGTTCGAAGCGGTGATATGTCCCGGCAAGAGGGACTGAAAAAACTCAATCAAGAATTATCTCAGCCTCTGATATTGGATGCTGCGAAGAGACTTAACTTAAAGGTGGAATGAATTTAGGGGAGTAATGCTATGCAGATATTGGAAGAACTGAACAAAGACATTGACAGATTATCTCTGGACCTCCAGGGTTTTATAAAGCAGAACGTTGTCGGTTTCAAGAAGAAAGGAGTACTTCTGGGAGTTTCGGGAGGTGTTGATTCTGCAGTGACCCTTACACTTTCTGTACAGGAGCTGGGTGCGGAAAATGTGTACGGTCTCCTACTCCCTGAGAAAGAATCTGCTCCTTCCAGTACGCCTCTGGGAGCAGAGATATGTGAAAATCTGGGCGTGCACTATGAAGAGGTGCCTATATCTCCCATACTGGAATCACTTGATATCTATAATAAGAAGGACCAGGTCATAAAACGGGCCTGTCCGGAATACGACCCGGAAGTACATAAAACATCACTCGTATTGCCTGATTTCCTGGATGGGGGATCAATGAATGTTCCATATATAAAGCTGGCAAAGGACGGTGAGGTCGTTGCACAGCACAGGTTGAAGGCAAAGGATTATCTGGAACTCATCGGATTGCAGGGTGTCAAGCAACGGTCAAGGATGATCGTCCAGTATATGTATGCTGAACAAATGAACTATGCCGTTTGCGGGACGACCAACAAGACTGAAATGGTTCTGGGCCAATTCGTGAAGTACGGGGACGGAGGCGTGGATATCGAACCCCTTGCTGATTGCTACAAGACTCAGGTCTACGCTCTGGCAAAACACCTTAATGTCAATGAGGCGATAAGAGAGAGGCCTCCAAGTCCCGATACATGGAGTCATTACACATCCGATCAGGATTTCTACTGGCGTATGCCCATGCATGCAATAGATCAGTTACTGTATGCCCAGGAACATCAGCTTCCCCTGGATGTGATCAAGGAGAACACAGGGTTGCCTGAAGAGAAAATAATCAAAGCCCAGAAGCACTTTGATGTCGTCAAGAAAAATACAGAGTACATTCGTGCGGTTGCACCGGTATTCTCTCTTAATGGCAATCACTGAAAATGCTTTCGGGTAAAGTTGTACTGGTTACCGGGGCGAGCAGGGGAATCGGGAGAGCTGCTGCCCTGCTGGCGGCAGAGAACCATGCACATGTGATCATCAATTACAATAAGAGTGAAGACCAGGCGGCTGAACTGGCAGATCAGCTAAGTGAAAGGGGTTTTCATTCTTCGATGATCAGAGCCGATGTCTCATCCGAAGAAGATGTGAAGGCGATGTTCAAGTACATAAAGGAGGAGCACTCCAGGCTTGATGTACTTGTCAACAATGCAGGGGTTATGAAAAATAGCCTCCTGGCGCTTTCAAATACAGAAATGTTCGATCAAATCATCGGGGTCAATCTCAAGGGTATGTTTCTATGTACCAGATATGCGTCGAACATGATGCGAAAGCAAAAATCGGGAAAAATTATCAATCTTTCATCTGTCTCAGGACTTAACGGGGATGCAGGGCAGACGGTGTATTCTGCAAGCAAGGCTGCAGTTGTCGGGCTTACAATATCCGCAGCAAAGGAGCTGGGCATGTATGGTATAACGGTCAACGCCGTAGCTCCCGGTCTCGTTGAAACGGACCTGATAAAAGACATCAAGGCCGAGGTCCGGGAAAAGATACTGTCCAATATCGCCCTTGGAAGGATCGGTACGCCTGAAGATGTCGCAAAAGTGATATTGTTCCTGAGTTCGGACCTCGGAGACTATGTCAGTGGCGAGGTCATTGTGGTGGACGGGTGCCTGATGATGTGATTACTATATACTTATAGCACCAAAGACTTATTGTGCACTATGCTCATATTTGGTCATATCGGCATCACTCTGGGAATATTTTTGTTGGTCGGCTTTCTTTTTCCCGGAATCAAACCTCATATTGACTACCGATACGTTGCATTTGGGTCCTTGTTGCCGGATCTCATCGATAAGCCTATAGGAAGGGTGCTTTTTGCAGAATCTATCGCAAACGGAAGAATCTTTGCACATACACTGACATTTTGCATTCTCCTGTTTTTAATGGGATATTATATTTATAAAAGCAAGGAGGATGCCAGAATCATCATTATATCCGGAGCTGCATTTTGCCACTTGCTTGAAGATTGGATGTGGACACAGCCAATTACCTTTTTCTGGCCAATGTTCGGATGGAGTTTTCCTTACGGAACACCCTATAGAGGTGTACTTGATTATTTGCTTACAGTGTTCAGCAGATCATTCTCTCCGGATTTCTCCCTTGTTTTAAGTTTTGAATTTATCGGCTTTATTGTCATACTCCTAATTGTAGTGATCAATTTCTGGAAGAAATAGACTCGTATTGGATGAGTTGTGTCCGCAGAGTCTGCATTTTCTGTGTTACAATAACGATTATAATCAACAGAAAACGGCAATAAACGGCAATCATAGATTATGATCGGTAAAAATGCCCAAAATCATCGATCATAATCGATAGTTAAGCAATGGAAGCACAATAAAAACACAATAGAATCGTTGTATCATGGCTGATCCCAATCACTAGTGGAGATTTTTAAGTGAAAAATCCCCGCCGGCAGAAGATACCGGAAAATGGAGGTCAATGTCTTACATTGAAGCCGGAATTTCTCCAGGCAACTATCTCACATACCCTTCATCCTTCAAACTCACATACCTGCCATCGCCTATAACCACATGGTCCAGCACGTCTATGCCCAGAAGCTTGCCACCCTCAACAAGTTTCTCGGTCACTGCGATGTCTTCCCTGCTTGGTGTCGGGTCGCCGGACGGGTGGTTGTGCGAGAGTATGACCGAGGCACAGGACTCCATAAGTGCTGCTTTGAATACTTCTCTGGGATGTACAATGTTTGCATTCAGGCTGCCAATGGATATGACCTCTTCCCGAAGCACATGGTTCTTCGTATCCAGGAGCAATGCCACAAGTCTCTCTCTTTTTTGTTCCCTCATTCTGGGGTAGAGCAGAGAGTACACATCTGCAGGGGATCGGATCTTTCTCTTTGGTTCATCTGTGAACCCTTCCAGCTTGCGGGCAAGTTCGAAGACCGCTGCGATCTGTGCAGCCTTTGCGGCACCGATCCCGTGTATCTGCGTCAGTTGCCTGATATTCGCCTGGCTCAGCTGTTTGAGGCTGTACTCCGAGAAGATACGGCTGCACATGTTGACCACATTCTCCTTCTGCGAGCCGGTACGCAATATGATGGCCAGCAGCTCTGCATTCGAGAGCGCTTCCGGGCCGAATTTGATCAACCTCTCCCGGGGACGCTCATCCTCGGGCATCTCGCGGATACATATCTTATATTCGTTCATGCAAGCCTGAATCTTTTTTTACATTTATAAATTATTCGAAAAATGACTATTATAATTTGGTACTTATTTTGATTTTATTCAAATTGTCATGTTCGTTGTGTACTTATACAATGGATGCTCATAACCACTTTTCATGAAAGTCATTTGTGTTACGGGTTATAAGAAGACCGGTAAGACGACACTTGTCACCCGTCTTGTTGAATCCCTTTCTGAAAAAGGGTCGGTGGGTACGGTCAAGATGATGTTCCATCACCGTTTCAATCCTGCAGATACCGATACCGGGAAGCATTTCGATGCCGGAGCTGCCGGTGTTGTCGCAATAACCGGGAATGAGCTTGTCACCATCAAGCGCGATCCGACCCTTGAAGAGGCCCTTGACTCCCTGGCTGACATGGGCATGGACTTTGCCATCGTGGAAGGTGCAAAGAGCAGCCAGCTTCCAAAGATCGTTCTGGGTGAAGCCGGTGAGAAGGAAGAGTTTGTTAATGTAGTGGCAAGACTTCCCGAAAAGGCAGACTGGGATATCGGAGAGCTGGTGGATCTTGTTCTTCAACAGGATGACTGGGTGACGCTGGGGTCGCTTATCAGGAAAGTCAAAAGCAACCCTGAAATCAAGTTCTCAGGGGGCATTGCCACTTTCACTGGTATAGTCCGCCAGGTCACAGGTGATACTCACACCACGGCTCTTGAATTCGAGAAATATGCCGATGTTGCTGAGAGTGCTATGGAAAAGGTATGCGCCGAGATGAAGCAAAGGGAAGGTATCATCGATGTGCTCATGCATCACAGGACAGGCCTGATCAAAGCCGGTGAGGACATAGTCTACATCGTCGTTGCAGCAGGTCACAGGAAAGAGTTGTTCGTGGCACTGATCGATTCCCTTGAACGGTTAAAGGAAGAAGTGCCTATATGGAAAAAAGAGTTCACTATAGAAGGTGATTTCTGGGTCCATGACAGAACAGAAGACTGAAGTTCTGGTTGCCAATGAATAACTATCGGTTCTTCAGTCCCATCTGCCTGTCTATCTCTTCAGCTATCTCTTCGAGCTCATTGAATATGCGCTCGGAGTCCTTTCTCATTTCCTGGACTGCAGCCTTGAGACTTCCTCCCCGAAGGCAGAGTTTCCTTCTTTCCCTGTAGAGCAGTCCCGAGTTGACCAGATTGCGTACATGGTGGTTTATTCTCGAAGGTGTTACTTCCAGGCTCTCTGCTATCTGTTCTGATGATACTTTCTCTTCATTGCCGGCCATCTGTTCCAGCATGTCTATAACGATCCTGGTTGCAAGGTTTTCCGTATCCCTTCCAGACGACAATCCAAAGCTGTTGCACAGCCAGTGGATATCCTGTTCGAGTTTCTTATCCCGTGGCTTTTCCAGTTTGATAAGTAATATCTGCTGTGCCATGATTTCTGTCTATCTATTGTGTACTATATAAATGTTTGTATCTTTCATCTATATGATATCTACAAAACGGATACTAATCAAACTTTATACAAAAGATTTATATAATCATTTGACGATATAGTTGTCTGTGATCCGGTGTGTTGCCGGACAATATCTAGAGGATGATTTGTATGATTATAAGGCCAATCGGAGAAAGAGTGTTAATAAAAGCTGTCAGGAAGGCAGAGGTTACGGAAAGCGGTATATTCATTCCGGACTCAGCCCAGGAAGAGAAAAAAGAAGGTATCGTCGTCGCAGCAGGTACCTTTGAAGATGGCAAGGCACTTCCACTTAAAGCCGGGGACCGTGTGATCTACGGGGGCTACAGGAGCGATGAGATAGATGTTGACGGGGAAAAGCACCTGTTCATCGATTTCAAGGATATCTTAGCTGTGGTGGAAGAATAAGGAGTAAGCACGTATATTGCAAATGAGAGGTAATCAAGATGGCTAAACAGATCATGTTTGACGTGGATGCACGCAAAGCATTATTGAATGGTGTTGACAAGGTCGCCAATACCGTTAAGATAACACTTGGTCCCAAGGGACGCAACGTGGTGCTTGATAAGGCAGGCAGTCCGGTTGTCACCAACGATGGTGTGACCATTGCTAAAGAGATCGAACTTGTGGACAAGTTCGAGAACATGGGCGCAAAACTGGTCAAGGAAGTTGCTTCAAAGACCCAGGATAATACAGGTGACGGAACAACTACTGCCACCCTGCTTGCGCAGGCTATAATCACTGAAGGGTTAAGGAACATCACCTCAGGTGCAAACCCCATAGAAGTGAAAAGAGGAATTGAGAAAGCAACCGAAAGGGTCGTTGCACACCTGAAGGAGAAGAGCAGGGATGTCAAGGACAAGCAGAAGATCACCCAGGTAGCTACTATCTCAGCGAACAATGATGAAGAGATCGGTAATCTCATTGCGGACGCAATGGAGAGAGTAGGCTACAATGGTGTCATCACCGTCGAGAACTCCAAGACAATGGAAACATCCCTTGAGGTCGTGGAGGGTATGCAGTTCGAGCGTGGTTTCGTCTCACCGTATATGGCAACGGACCACGAGAAGATGACATGTGAGTTCGAGGACCCCTACCTGCTCATCACTGACAGGAAGATCAGCACCATGAACCAGATCATCCCGGTTCTTGAAAAGATAGCCAAGGAAGGCAGGCCTCTTGTTATGATCGCCCAGGACATCGAAGGCGATGCAGAGGCAGCACTGATCCTGAACATCATCCGTGGCTCCCTCAAGGTATGTGCGGTCAAGGCACCAGGCTTTGGCGATGAGCAGAAGGAAATGCTCGAGGATATCGCAGTACTCACAGGCGGTGTTGTGATCAGCGAGGACAGGGGCATGAAACTCGAGGACTTCAACGAGAACATGCTCGGACACGCCCGCAAGGTCAATATCGACAAGAACAAGACCACTATAGTAGAAGGCAAGGGTGACAAGACCGGCATCGAGAAGAGAATGACCCTTATCGAGTCCCAGATCAAGGTTACCGATGCTGAGTTCAAGAAGAAGGAACTCAAGAAACGCCTCGCGAAACTCGGTGGCGGCGTTGCGGTCATTAAGGTAGGTGCGGCAACAGAGACCGAGGTCAAGGAAAAGAAGATGAGGATCGATGATGCTCTCAACGCCACAAAGGCTGCGGTCGAGGAAGGAGTCATCTCAGGAGGCGGTGTGACCTTATTCCATGCTGCATCAGTGCTTGATGGCATGGATCTCCAGGGAGACCGGAACATCGGCCTGAATATCGTAAAGCGTGCCCTTGAGGAACCTGTAAGGCAGATCGCAGTCAACGCTGGTCGTGAAGGTGCCGAGGTCGTTGCAAGGATAAGGGCCGAGGCCAACGAGCAGTTCGGCTACAACGCAAAGACCGATACTTTCGAGGACCTTTTCGAGGCAGGTGTCATCGACCCGACAAAGGTTGTCAGGAGTGGACTCCAGAACGCCGCATCCATTGCCGGAATGGTGCTGACCACAGAGGCTCTCGTGACCGACTATGACGATGAGAAGGATAAGCAGACTGCAGCGATCATAATCTGATCGCACCTTCCTTTTCATCTTTTCACCAGATTGCGGAGGTGTTGTCCAGGTATCTATAATATGGATAGGTCAGCACGTGTATAGCAGACGAAGAAAATAAACATCCTGTTAACTCATAAGTACATGGGAGTGGCATATGAGGTCCGGAATGACAAGGTGGGGTATTCAGGCAATTGATTTGAAAAATCCCATCGGTCAATTTCATCAATTCATCGTATACGTATCATCAAAAAGGATATATCGGTTACAGGTCAAAATTGTATAGGGGTATAATCTTCGTAGATAATGGTAGGTTAGAATATGGATCTTAATCGTTTTACACAAAAGGCCCAGGAAGCAATTCAGGGTTCTACGACTATTGCTGCAAGATACATGAATCAGCAGATCGACTGTGAACATCTGCTCCTTGCATTGCTCGAGCAGAGCGGGGGCCTTGTGCCGACACTGCTCCAGAACATGGATGTCCCTGTGGACAAGGTGATCCGGAGAGTTGAATCATATCTGGAGGGACTACCGCAGGTATCAGGTCCCGGTGGTGAGCAGGTCTACATGACCCAGACACTGCGCAGGGTACTTGATTCGGCCATGAGGGAAGCTAACAGGATGCAGGACGAGTACGTCAGTGTGGAACATCTCCTGCTTTCCATCCTTAATGAGAAGGGCTGCGAGGCCAGCAGGATACTTGCCGGTGAGGGCGTTACAAAGGACAGGCTCACACAGGCGATCAAACAGGTAAGAGGTAACAGGAAAGTCACCTCGGAAAATCCGGAAGCAACTATGGAACCACTCAAGAAATACGGTATCGATTTCACGGAGCTTGCATCCCAGGGGAAGCTCGATCCGGTGATAGGCAGGGACCAGGAGATCAGGCATGCCATAGAGATCCTGTCACGCCGCAGGAAGAACAACCCGGTTCTCATAGGTGAGGCCGGTGTGGGTAAGACCGCCATTGTGGAAGGGCTTGCCCAGCGTGTTGCAAAGCGTGATGTCCCTGAGGCCATGAAGGACAAGAGGATCATTGCCCTGGATATGGGTGCACTGGTAGCTGGTGCCAAGTTCCGCGGTGAGTTCGAGGAGAGGCTGAAGGCTGTACTCAAGGAAGTATCCGAATCAGAGGGCCAGATAATTCTCTTCATAGACGAGATACACACCATCGTAGGTGCCGGTGCCACTGAAGGTGCAATGGATGCAGGTAACCTGCTGAAACCCATGCTTGCCCGTGGTGAGCTGCACTGTATCGGTGCTACCACTGTGGACGAGTATCGTAAGTACATCGAGAAGGATGCTGCTCTTGAACGCCGCTTCCTGCCTGTGCTTGTGGAGGAGCCAACCGTCGAGGACACCATATCCATACTGCGTGGCCTGAAGGAAAAATATGAGGTGCACCACGGTGTCCGTCTGAAGGACTCGGCGCTTGTTGCGGCTGCTGTGATGAGTGACCGCTATATCAGTGACAGGTTCCTTCCTGACAAGGCCATAGACCTCGTGGACGAGGCCGCAGCAAAGAAGAGGACTGCAATCGACAGCAAACCGGCTGAACTCGACGAAGCCGACCGTAAGATCATGCAGCTCGAGATCGAGCGTGAGGCCCTGAAGAAGGAAAAGGATGAAGCTTCCAAGGAAAGGCTCGAAGCGCTGGAGAAGGAGCTTGCGGACATCCGTGCGGAATCAGATGCGCTCAGGGCCAGGTGGAACACCGAAAAGGAAACCATCTCAAAACTCGGTTCACTCAAGCAGCAGATAGAGGAGACAAAGGTGCAACTGGAGCTTGCAGAGAAC
Organism: Methanolobus sp.; assembly: GCA_033549165.1. Lineage (GTDB taxonomy): Archaea > Halobacteriota > Methanosarcinia > Methanosarcinales > Methanosarcinaceae > Methanolobus. The sequence goes on along the minus strand of JAWSUM010000007.1, from coordinate 12,815 downwards.
GACAACAACCTGGAGCTTGCCTCAAGGCTCAAGTATGGTACCCTCATCCCTCTCCAGCGTGAGTATGCGGAAGAGGAAGAGCGGCTTAAGGATGTGCAGGCTGATATGCTCCTCAACGAAGAGGTGGGTGAGGAGGATGTTGCAGAGGTCGTGAGTGAATGGACCCGCATCCCGGTAACAAGGCTTATAGAAGGCCAGCGTGAGAAGCTGGTACACTTTGCCGGGAAACTGCATGAGCATATAATCGGCCAGGATGAGGCGGTCGAGGCCGTGGCGGATGCGGTCATACGAAACTACGCAGGTATAAAGGATCCCCGCAAACCCATTGGCAGTTTCATCTTCCTGGGTCCGACCGGTGTGGGTAAGACCGAGCTTGTAAAGGCGCTTGCAGCTGAGCTGTTCGATAACCCGGACAACATGGTGCGCATAGACATGTCCGAATACATGGAAAAGCACACAGTTGCCCGCATGATAGGTGCTCCGCCAGGCTATATCGGCCATGAGGAGGGAGGCCAGCTCACAGAAGCGGTACGAAGAAGGCCGTACTCCGTGGTACTCTTCGATGAGATCGAAAAGGCTCACCCGGATGTGTTCAACATCATGCTCCAGATACTGGACGACGGAAGGCTGACGGACTCCAAGGGTCGCACGGTTGACTTCAAGAACACCCTGATCATCATGACGTCCAACATATTTGCCGGGGATCTGATAGAGATGCTCTCCTACAGCGGTGAAAATTACAGGCCTGAGCAGGGTTATCCCGAACCACAGGCGAAAAAGGAGCTGAGCTATCCGGAGCTACAGATCAGGGCAACGGAAGAACTTGGGAAGCATTTCAGGCCGGAGTTCCTCAACCGTATCGATGAGGTGGTCCTCTTCCATGCACTCAAGCCTGATGAGCTGTCACAGATAGTAGAACTGAAAGTCATGGACCTTGAGGGCAGGCTGAAGGAGAAGCGTATCCATCTTGAGATAACCGATGCTGCAAAGCTGTATCTGGGCAAGGCCGGCTACAGTGAGACCTTTGGTGCAAGGCCTCTTAACAGGGTCATCCAGCGCGAGGTGGAAACACCGATAGCCAAGCTCATAGTTGCCGGCAAGGTGCCGGAAGGTTCAACTGTGAACGTAGACTCCAACGGGAAGGATATCTTTGTGGATATCAAGGATGGCGAGTGAGCTGAACGGTCGTTTGTCCACTTTAGTTTGCCAATTGACTTAGGAAGTCGTAGATTACTTTAACCGTCCCGGAGGGCCCGGCGAAGCCGGCGTTCTCCGGCAGGACGAACGAAAATAATCTGCATACTTCCTTTTAGAATACTTTTTCTGCAGGACTTATGTGGAAGTCTCTCTGCAGGGATACTGCTCAGTAGAGGCCCTACTAACTGGAACTTTATGAAACTTCATGGTCTGCAGTCTGACTACCAAATTAAATTCAACATTTTTCAATACAGCAGCGACGGACTGTGCCGCCTGCGGCGGGTGGTCGTGTTGTTCTTAGTTTGCTGGTTGTTTTACCGGAATATAGAAATGTAAAGTTGCAAGGGCAGGAAGACACATTGACACGTTCTTTGCGTCTTTGCTCTTCTCGCCCTTGCGATGGTTATTTCATCAGGATCTCTACAGGGGTCTCTACAGAGCTTTTTTTACATTCTCTTGATTGGTTCAGATTCCAAGAGCCATCCTGATAAGCACTATCAGGCCGACGAAAAGGTCAAGCACTACAAGGCCACCAATGGCCATAGCACCGATCTTGACATACTTCGTATCAAAGTCCAGTATTGACAGTGCATTCTGAACAGATTCCATTGTGTCGTTGGCTTTTGAAAGGGTCTGTTTTGATTCCTCAAGGTTGGCGTTGACATTGTCCAGTATCAGGTCGATACGCGGCTGCTCCTCTGTTCTGACATTCTGGAGCACTCCATTGAGTCCGTCAAGCGTCTGAGGAATGTTCGTGCTCAGGCTATCAAGGAGGATATCGATACGTGGCTGTTCTTCGGTCCTGAAAGTTCCAAGCACACCGTTCAGTTCGTTGAGCGTCTGGGGGATATTCGTGTTCAGCGTATCAAGGAACATATCTATACGTGGCTGTTCCTCTGTTCTTAAATTACTGAGCACACCATGAAGTTCATCCAGTGTCTTCGGGACGACACCGGGTTCATCCACCCACTCATTCGACAGCAGCTCGTATCTTTTATCCAGCTTCAGGGTCTGCCGGTGATAGAATGCCTTCTGCGCCTTCAACAGGTCATAGTTGCGCTGGTAGCCATCGAATTTTGTGCTGAGGGACGCGGATATCCTGGCCCCGTGGGGCTGCATCATGGTCATATGGGTTTTAGCCGTACCGGCCCTGGCACTGCGGACTGCTGAAGCGGTCCTTACTGCCATATCAGTTTCAACCCTGGAGTTCTGTGTGTCCGCAATCCTCAGGGTCGGATCCTCTGCAGCCATTATTCGCACGGTTGCATTTCTGCCTGCAGCTGCACCTGTATTTGCTATTGTTCCTGGTATCGATTCTTTTTCTTTGATTATAGCCGAATCTACTATGGTTTCAATGCCTGTGTCGTGGACGTTCCCTACATTTGTCTCACTTTCGTGAATGCTGCCGGGTGTTGTAATTCCGTCGTGTACATTCCCGGGGTTGGTTGCCTCGTCAATTATCCCTCCCGGATTGGTGACTGCATCGGTGACGTTACCTTCGTTTATCACTTCGTCAAGGATGCTATCCATCTCGAAAATGTCCTCAAGGATCTCCGCATCATAGATATTCTCTTTCGGGACCCTTATGGAGTCAACGCCGATCTCAAACACATTTTCAGGATAAACTTTTATCACGTTGGCAAGACTGGATGTAAGGATGTCCTTTCTTGTCAGGAGCTGTTTGTAGTACAGTTTATCCAGTCTGATCGTTTCCAGCTGGTCCCTTATTGAAGGGCTCAGTTCATCCACGGAGACAGGCACTTTTTTCTTTGTCACGAAGAGTTTTTTAACCTCCTGCAGCACTTCCTCGCTGACCTCCAGATTGTCATCCACAGAAGCGAGTATGTCCTCGACCATAGGCTGCTCCACAGTGTTGAAGCGCTCAAGCACTTCCTTTGCATTGTATATGCCAGTGGAAAGAACTCCGGGCTCCTGGTAGTATATGTCATGTATCTCCTTGTTCACAGCAGCAAGTCTTGCCATGAGCTGGAACTGTTTAATGATATCCTGCATATCATTGACCATGTCCCAGAAATTAAAACTGAAGTTTGAAGGGTCGTTGACTCCCAGGTTCTTGAGCTCGTTCAGGATGCTTGTCTTCTCCTGCTTCAGGCTGTCCAGTCTTGCTTTTTCCTCATCCCAGAGGTCAGCCTCACTTCTTGGTGTCAGTCTCCTGACCGTGAGGAGCTCTTCCGCCTCCTTTAGCGTTGAAACAAGTTGCTCTCCAACACTCTCTATGGTCGAACCAATTACCGCGATCGCAAGCCCTGCTTCCTCTGCTGCGTTTCCTGCATCTTCCGCTGCGTTTCCTGCCTGGTATATTGCCTTTCCTGCAGTATACAGTCCACCGGTAGCGATACCTGCTACAACATCAAACCATCCCATTTTTTGCCTCCGTTATATCTTCATCAGGGACAGGAACAGAATTTAAGCTACGCTCCTGTTAAATCAGAAATAGGATTATCCGTAAGTGTCCCCTATTAATATCATGTCAAAATGATACTCTATTAATTATAATCTCCTTCTAATATAAACATTGCTCATATTTTGCATAGGTCTGTGCTATGTTGTTGGAGCAGGGGGCTTGCTCGGTTTTTTGTTGGTAAGAATAAGGATATTGATCTCAGTAAGCCTGCTTGTACTGTTGAGAGGCAGGATTCAGGGGAAGAAAAATATGAGTATTTCTTATTCTGAATGGAAGAAGATGGGTTTTTCTAAAGGTACTCTGCATTACATGAAGAAGAATGCTGAAGCTGATAAGCCGTTTACTCGAAATGCTCATGTTAAGGAAAGGTTGGAGGTATGGGATAAATTGTCACAAGATAGAAATATAAGACATAACTATAAATCTGTTCATATATAACGGATTTATAGAAATGCTATTTTGTTAAAGCGAGTTATTATATTGATGTCGTTCTAATTACTATTCAATTATCGTTAGCTTAATTTAAACGAGTGCAGGAACAAAATGACAAATCATGATAGATTATTTGATACAGTAATACTAGCTGTCACTTTTTCCATTCTTTATATATTATTAATAGCAATAATTGTGGGTTTGTTAAATATAGTATACAATGTCGGATTAATAATTCGTGAAGTCATTGGCGGCAATTTTATCCATATAAATTTTGTTGATATCGTTGTTAGTGTTCTCACAATTTTTATTCTGATTGACCTTTTTAAAACTTTTGTAGACTATCGTGAGCATAAACAAATTAGACTTCTATATATAATCGATGCTACGATTTTAATAGTCATGCGTGAAATTGCAGCGGGAGTTTATACGCACCATATACAGTATGAATTTGCAGTAAGTGTCTCGATATTACTACTCGTACTCGGTGCAATAAGACTTATAATTGCAAAATATCCGACTGATAAAATATAATAAAATGCCTGAATCAAAAAAGAATGATGATAAGGATTTATCAGGACTGAGGGCTATTCTTTCAGGTTGAAGCCTTCGGAAGCTAAGAAGGTTACTGAGGAGTTCAATTTATAGATGAACAAGAAAGTGCCTTATCAGAAACAGTCTGTAATGTGGAGTTATGCTTTATTATTGAAAGCTAGGGAGCTTGCTCAATATCTTGTTGAGAAAAGAAAAACTAATGAAGAAAAAGAAAGGACTTTTCTCATAACTGATGCTGAGTTGGATGCACTGTTAGAATATGGGTAAACCAAAATTAACTCTATATTTATTTTTTTAGCTAGTTGTATTTATAGCGTACAAAAAAATTCGAGATAACTATATCCCTCCATTTACATACGACATGTAAAATCTGAACCCAAAACAAAGAAACAAATCTTGAAAAAAGAAAATCTACTAATGCCATCAACAACTTAAACCCCTATTCCAGCACAGTCCTCTTCCCCCTGCTCCACAGTTCATCATACTTCCTTCTCAGCTTTTCAGCGTACTCTTTGTCGAACATCTTCATCTCTCCGAGCAGTCCGCCTGGGTTCACCGGGTCGGGGATGGGTATGTATACGATGTTATCATCGATAATCACGAAATCGTAGTCGCATTCGAGGATCCTTACTTCTAGATTCTTTTTTATCATTTTCCTGACATCGGTATCCTGGATAAGGGTGTATTTTTCCTTCAGGTGGATTACGAAAAAATCGGCAGGCAAGAGCATTTTAATTTTGATCCCTGATTTTGCGGCCCTGATGAATTCATCGGTTACAAGGGGGAGAAGTACGTCAGGATTAAGCTCCTTGTGGCACTTGATCTTGTTTTCCATTGCCGCTTTTACCTTCATGGATTTAACATGCAGGATCTCCTTTTCAGTCTCATCGAGCGTGTTCTTTATACTCTTGACTATGTCTTCCTCGCCGATGAGTGTTGACCAGAATTTGATCTCGGTGTGGTCCGGATAATTACTGTCGGAGAAATTGTCTTTGAGTTCCGATACCTTCAGTTTGAAACTCTCAAGTTCGTTTTTCGTATCCTCTTCTTTCCTGGCGTAAAGGTTGTCAAGGGCAGCCTCCGGTTTTATCGCCCGGTACTTCCTTGGTCTCGATCTCTGGAACTCCACAAGTCCCAAATTGTTGAGGTTGGATAGCACTTCGTATATCTTCCCCACAGGTATGCCGGACCTGCGTGAGATTTCCTGTGCACCTATGATTCCTTCCTTCAGGAGGGTAGCATATGCCGATGACTCATACTTTGTAAGACCAAGGTCTCTTAGTAAGCTTTCTCTATCCATGTTTTCACTGTTCATTGGTTTTTAGCAGAGTGAAATGTTTATTAGGTATCAAACAAAACAACTAGGCAGGTGTTTTAGATAAATATTTCGACTCATGTATGGTGTTCGTCTGGTATAATAAAAGATTCACTATAAGCTTAAACATATAGTATATATTAATTATGTATCATAAAAAAGTTTATAATCAATGAATGAATAGCAATACTTGTCTATAAATAGTCAAGTCTTGTTATTGTATAGTCGTATGAAGGTGTCTGTATGAATATCAATGTATCTAAAACAGAAAAGGATGTAAGTTCTGTAGAGATACTGAAAGGATATGTCCGTGAATTGCCGATCAAAAGTATGGGTGAGGAATGGATAAAAGAGCAAAAAGTAGATCTCGATGCTCTGATGGCTGACCGTTTTCCCGGCTCCGGTAGCTGCACTTTGCCATCAAGGATGATCCGTTAGTTTTTTCAAACATCTTTTTGTTTATTTCATTCCGGGTAAAATACCTGGATCGAAATTACTGAATGATTGGGTTTCTGTCAGTTTCCTCTCCTGACAGGTGCCTATCCACCCATAGCCACCATCTGGCACGAGGCATGCCTGATCTTTCAGGTGTGTCTCCTGCTCATCATCAATCCCTTTCTATTTACTAGCATGTCTTACTATACATAGTGAAACCAGTCAGTAAATCGAAAGATTTATGTATACAAAGTCCAATTTATATCCTGTGTACCCGCGTCAATACATTGCCGTGGATTATGTACCACCAATCCAACCACCCCAAAATGAGACATCTCTCAGGAGATGTCTCTACTCATTCTAAATTACATTTTCTCGAATATTGTAATATGTAGATAAATCCAAAAAGTTAAATATCAGGTTTCATATTAAATAGTCTCAAATGTCGATAAATAGTCGAGCTAGTCTCAATTGTGGTGTATCTGCACGAAGTATGCGTAATATCAGAAAGGACAGGCATTCTCCGGGTAATCTGGCGGAGTCAAAAATAATTTCTATATATCGGGCTGGTCTCCAATTTATCACCTTTTTTATTTTTCACTTTTCTCCGGTTGTTTTAAGGGTAAAACCCTTAAATAGCAATATTGCAATTAAAACAACCAAAAGAGAGTTTTATTATTCAAATCAAAAATAAGGAGTGCTAATCATAAAAAACAGTTTTGAAAAGCTCGGGGTTTTTATTGAAGACAACTCCATACCAATCCTAATTATTGCACTATTGTTGATGATTATCTCCTTCCAGGGTGCTTCTTTAATAGAAATGGCATCAGGTACGGACACATTTGTCGATAAGGATTCAAAGCTTTACCAGGACTTCGATCACCTGTACATGAACCTTTTCAGTACCGAATCCATTGTTGTGATGGTAGAGGGAAGTGATGTAACCCAGCCTGAAGTCCTGCAGGCTATGGACCGTTTGCAGCAATCTGCACAGAACATTCCCAGTGTTCTTGAAGTAACGTCTGCATCATCTGTTATCAAAGAAACCAACTACCAGATGACGGGAAGAAGTGAGATACCTGATGATGAGTCAGTGCTCGATAATATCATCGGGTCAAGTGTTCCCCAGTATCTCATGCCCGATGAGACGCATGCAGTAGTATCTGTGGTGTTCGCGGGTTCAGCTTCTGAAGAGATGCAAGCGGACATACTAAGGGAGACTGAAAGATCCGTTGAACTTGCTGGATTCCCTGCGGACTATAATATTATCGTGACAGGGGAACCTGCATTCAGCATTGCGATGAATGAGGAAATGATGACCAGTATGGGTCTTTTGCTAATGCTCTCCGTTGTGCTTATGGTAGTAGTTCTCTATCTTGTGTTCAGACATGTGCGCTGGAGACTCCTGCCTTTACCTATCGTTCTGCTGGGTATCATCTTTACATTCGGGGCCATGGGCTACCTCAGTATCCCGATGACCATGGTATCAATGTCTGCGTTTCCTGTACTCATAGGCCTGGGTATAGATTATGCCATACAGTTCCACAATCGTATTGAAGAAGAACTCGCAAAAGGTGAATCACCTGAGGAGGCTGTTGTGGATACGATCAAGCATACGGGTCCGGCAGTGCTCATCGCCTTAATAATAACTGCTCTGGGTTTCTTCTCACTTTTCACCTCATCAGTGCCTATGATACAGGATTTCGGCAAGCTCCTGATGATAGGTATATTCATGTGTTTCATGTCCTCGCTTTTCGTAGGTGTCACTGTCATTTATGGTCTTGATAAACTGGACAGGCACAGTTTCATTAGAAAACTCAGGCCCGGATCAAGTCCAAAAAAAGCTGAAGAAAACAGTTTCGAGAAAGGTCCCGACTTTCTTGAAAAATTGTTCGGAAAGACTGCCCGGATCTCCATGCATCATCCGTTCATCATATTATCAGTTGCGGGCTTGTTATGTCTTGGAGGTCTTTATGTTGACACCATGGTTCCCATAAGCACAGATACCGAAACTTTCGTACCACAGGACATGCCTGGTCTTATAGATCTGAAGCATATGGGTGAGATCCTGGGCGGGGAGGATGAACTGAACATCATCATAAAAACCGAGGACAATGCCGATCCCGATCTTCTCAAATGGATGGATGAGTTCGGCCAGCATGAAGTAGATGGCAGAAGCCACGTCTATGATGCAACTAGCATTGTGGACGTAGTCAAGAGTATGAATGGTGGTACTATTCCTGATAATCGGGCAGATGTAGAAGCAATCTATGCGCAGATACCCGAAACTACCAGGGAAAGATATATGCATGGCAATTCAATGACAATGCTTAACCTTAACATAGGAAATGCCATGGGAGAGCTTGGATTGGAAGGTATTGAAGCTCTTGGGGATGTGATCGAGGAAGATATTCTCTGGATGGCTCCTCCGCCGGGAACAAGTGCAACTATTACCGGAGGCTCGATGGTATTCGTTGCGGTGATATCCGCCCTCACTTCCGGAAGGACACTGATGACACTGCTTGGTATTGTGCTGGTCTTCTTTGGTCTGCTTGCTATCTATCGTGATTCTCTCAAGGCCCTGACACCTGTCATAACCATGGTGATGGTTGTTGGCTGGTCTGGTGGAATCATGTACTACTCAGGAATGGAATATAACCCCATGACGGCGACGCTGGGTGCACTCATCCTGGGTGTAGGTTCCGAGTATGCGGTTCTTATGATGGAAAGGTACTTTGAAGAGAAGGACAGGGGTGCGACACCCGAGGAAGCAATGCAGGAAGCCAGCATAAAGATCGGCAAGGCCATATTCACATCGGGCCTGACCACGGTGTTCGGTTTTTCCGCGCTTATCGCTTCACCCTTTGTGATCACAAGTAGCTTCGGCATGATAACTGTCATAGACGTGGTGCTTGCACTGCTGGCCACTTTCATTATATTCCCTGCTGTGATCGTGTTCCTGGACAAACGTCGTGAGGGAAGGAAACACAGAAAGGGGTTGCAAGGAGCAGTACTTGTTCCGAAAGATCCGGTTAAGAATACTCCGGAGGTAGATATTTCATGAACGTTCACAGTAAAACGATAAACAAGAAAAGAATTGTTTTTACTTCCCTGTTTGTCTTTATCCTCCTTGCAGCTCTGCTTGCCCTGTGCCTGCAGCCTGCAACTGCAAAGGATTACATTCCTCCTGCATATGAATACACAGAGAATTACTATAATACTTATGGAGAACCTGCACTTTTTGCATCGGTGCTTGGCGATACGGAGATGACCAGAGGCGAGACCGCCCAGATCAATGTCGTTCTGGCAAACAGGGGTGTTCTCTATGGTGTGAAATCTGCTAAGGGTGTGGGTACTTCGGAAGCAGTTCACCAGCTATCTTTGACGGAACTCGAGTACGAATCCCGGAGAACCACAGCATACGGAGTAAAAGCTACACTGGTCTCTGGCACGGAATACATTAAAGTGGACCCGGCAACCAACAGCCAGACACTGGAAAAGATAGTCCCTGGACAGTTGCCAGGTGACCCGCTGGCATTCACATTGACAGTTTCTGAGAATGCTCCTGCAGGGATCTATATTCTGAAGCTGCCTGTTGTATATGAATACCAGAGCGACGTAAGGATGACGACCGGAGAGGTCGCCCAGCTGGGATTGTCAACTGACCATGCTACTTATTACACCACAGCCAACACCACTATGGAGATACCTGTGATAGTTGAGCCTGAGCCTGACTTTCGGGTAAGTGAAATAAACGGTGAGCTGACGGCTGGTCAGGGCAGTGTTGTAAATGTAACATACACAAATACTGGTGAACTTCCCGCAAAGGATGCAGTGGCGAGGATAGTCGTTATGAAGCCTCTGAGTTCGGATACTTCGGTAAAAAGCCTGGGAACTCTCCAGCCCGGCGAGAGCAGAACCGTTTCCTTTACCATCAGCGCTGGCAACACTGCAGTTGAGAAGATATACGGTATCGACAGCGAGATCCGTTATATCGACGAGAACGACGAGGTCGCCTTCTCAGACAATATGAAGGTCAACGTAGGCCTCAGGGAACCTGTAAGACAACTGAACATCACAGCTCTTGCCCTGGCCGGCCTTGTAGTTATGGGCCTGGTATTGATCATTAAGAACATAAGGAAAAATTCTAGCAATAATAACGATAACAAACTTAAGAACCATGAAGAGGGATAGATATGATCACAATTAAAAACATGATAAAGTCAGTTCCGATTGTCCTGATGTTCTTCCTGGTGCTGTTCCCTTCACAGGCCTGCGCTCAGGAAATGACTACGGTCGATCTGGAACTGCCGGAGTTTTTCAACTTTGATGAAAACTACTATACAACTTACGGTGGTCCGGATGTAAGTGCTACACTTGTAGGGGATAATGAATATTCCCGTGGCGACGAGGTAACACTCAGTATCAATCTTATGAACAAGGGTGTTATAACCGGTTTCAGGTCCGAGGATGAGGCTTCCTTCGGATCGGACCTGGAGTTGAAGCTACAGAAAGCGGAGATGGGCTACGAGGCACAGAAGACCACTGCTATCGGTATTGTGACAATGCTGAATTCAAGCAGTCCTTATATCAGGGTAAAATCAGGTCCTCAGGAAGCAGGCTCCCTTTCGAGCGGTCAGCAACTGGACGAGCCTGTCGAGTTCAATATAGAGATATCAAAGAATGCTCCTGCAGGGGAGTATCCGCTCAATCTGCTGCTGCAGTACGGTTATCAGGAGAACGTACAGGTGAATGGTGACGATGAGACCGATCTTGGTATCACGAATATGGAGGTCGGACTGTGGTATGCTGTTGGTCAGCAGATGCAGCAGTTTTCCATTGTCGTTGAAGAGGAAGCAGATTTTCAAATAGTGAACGTAAGCGGTGAACTCGAAGCAGGCAAGGAAGGCCTGTTGCGTGTTGTTTACAAGAATGTCGGTGAAGATGGCATAAAGGACGCAACTGTGAGGATCAGTGCGGATGATCCTTTCAGCACCACGGATGACCAGTCCTTTATCGGATCCATTGCACCCGGTGAGACCTCTGAAGCGGTTTTCAGACTGAAGGTTGATGAGGCAGCAGTGTCCAAGCCGTATGCCATCAACAGTGAGATCAAGTACGAGGATAGTAACGGACACAGCCAGATCTCGGACACCATCAAGATCCAGGTAACAACTCTTCCTGCCGGTTCTTCAGGTTCCGATATGACAGGTGCTGCAGCTATCGGTGCAGGCATCATTGTTCTGGGAATTGTCTTTGTGGGCGGCAGGAAATTGCTGAAAAGCAGGAGAGAGTCCAGGTGAGGTGTTCTTTCAATGCTTCTCTGAATCTTGGAATGGAATATAAGAAGTGAGGCAGGTTCATATGGTCCTTATAGAATCTCTCCAGGACATCGGCTTCACGTCCTATGAAGCCCGGGTGTTTGCATCGCTTATGAAAAATGAAATCGCAACGGTGTCAACCCTGAATATGGATTCAGGAGTTCCCAGTTCAGCGATCTACGGAGCATTGAAAAAACTTGAGAAAAAAGGTCTTATCGAGGTGCAGAACACCAGGCCGGCCTGTTACAAGTGTCTTCCTCCTGAAGAAGCCATCAACAAACTCAAACGCAGCTTTGAGGAGGAATGTGACAATATTCTTCTTGAACTGGGCCAGATATACCGGACCTGTGCCGAAGAAAAAGTAGAGGAGGCCGTCTGGACCATCAACGGTGTCAGGAACGTGACGGATAAAGTGATCCAGCTGATCGGGGATGCACGGGAAGAGATCCTGGTCCTGAGCTCTTCAATGCCATTCAATACCCTTGCTGAAAAGTATCCTTTGCTAAATAAGGATTATGAGATCATAATGCACCTTTTCAACAAGAAGGTCGGAGAGGGTGTGAGGGTAAGGTTTGTCAGTTCCACAGAGGATGAAGCCAAAAAACTTTCAAAGAATATCCCTCTTGCCTCTGTACGGGTTAACCAGAAACAGGATATGCCCTGTGAACTGAAGAGCTTTGTGATCGTTGTAGATAACTCTGAGATACTGATCGATATAATCAGGGAAGACCCGGGTGAAACAGATATTAAGGCTATCTGGACGAACGGAAAGGAATTCTCTTCCACCCTTGCACACCTCCTGAATGCCAAATGGGAACTTTCCCATGCCTATGAACCTAGGTGATTTGGGCTCTGTAGAAAACGATTCCTTACTTCTATTCTCACCTAATAGCTTAAAAAGAATAAGTTTGTTGATACAGCGCTAGCTGTATCGGGAAACTTTAGTTTTTCATCTTTTTCATTTACAGACCACGCTGTTATGCTAAGATTATTGGCAAAAGAAGGTAACTATGATAACAAAAGGTTCTTTTGTGCTAGCAATAGTGCATGTAAGTGGGGAAAAGAGTTATTTGAATACTATAACCCAACTTTGACAGTCAAAAGTAATAAATGTGTTCTTAGTTTTGTTTGAATC
>JAWSUM010000006.1:0-43618 GCA_033549165.1 Methanolobus sp. | reverse complement strand
ACCTCTATAGATAAAGGGATATAAATAGATAATTTCAATAATAAATAGTTATATTTAATTATAAATAGTTACAATTCCACAATTTTATATACTCTCATAATAATATAATTGATGCAAAGGATAACATCCTGTGTACGGCTAAAGGCAAGAACGAAGACCATTACGAGAAACATGGATCTAATTACCTTTGACGGCTCATGTAGCCCAAATCCGGGTGGCTGCATGGGGGTGGGTTGGGTAGTTTCACTACAGAATAACTCACATTCAATACTCGGAAACGACCGCCTTGATAAAAGCAACAGCAACAGCGCTCTTTTTGCAGAATATCTAGCCCTGAAAAAAGGCATGCTCGAATACGTGAATGCCGATGGCCAGGGACCTCTGACTGTTATAGGAGACAGCCAGACGGTAATTAACCAGATGCGAGGTATCTATCCCATAGAGAATCAGGATATACTGACCATATATGAAGATATAAGCTCCATCATCAGGCAACATGAGCTCGACATCTATTTCCGATGGATCCCAAGGATACAGAACCAGAAGGCTGATAGGCTATCCAAATCAAAGCAGAAGATCCGGATGGAATATCCCAATGAAAGGAGATGTATCATAGACATCGATATCGCACCCGTATCAAACAATCTCAGGCGCAAGATAGCATTAATGAACTCGACTCCTTTTCCCACTGTAAAGATGTTAAAAAAGCTGCACCCCGGCTCCAGAGACCTTTTTTCAGAAATGGGACTACAGGAACTGCAGGAGATGGCTGGAAAATATGCTACAGAAAAGGCTGCAGGAGAATTCCCCGGCAAAACAGACCGAAGTCAGCATTTCCAGACCCAAGCACTGAGATGGATGCTCCGGGGACTGGCTGTGGATCTCTCCATACATAAAGTAAGGTTTGATTCCGAGAACAGGAAGAATCCCAAAAAGAGTGGTCAAAAAAAGAAGAAAAAGAAAAGCAATACTGCTTCAAAGTCTGCAGGTGGCAGATCCAAGTACTATCTTAACAGGCGGAGTTTTGCATTTTAATACCCTGTTATCCTTTTTTTGAGGACATCAATCGCAGGATGAATGTTCGCGGAGTAAAGAGCATCTATCCTTATCTAGAATGAAAGCAAAGAGTTCATTGATGTTCGGCCGGTTCAAGTATTCTGATGAAGTGTTCTATGGAGAGATCAGTAACGGGATTGTCAGTTCCCGTGATAGTGACGGTAAAACCTATGAGATAGAAGAACTGGAGATCCTTCCCCCCAGCATTCCAACAAAGATAATATGTGTAGGGCTGAACTACCATGACCATGCTGTTGAACTTGGCATGGCTGTTCCGGAGGAACCTATTATTTTCCTTAAACCTCCCTCTGCACTGATCGGACATGGAGGAAAGATCATCTATCCAAGATCCAGTCAGCGAGTGGACTACGAAGCCGAGCTTGCGGTGATCATCGGTAAGAAATGTAAGAACATAAGTTACGAACGGGCATATGATGTGATTGCCGGATTCACATGTTTCAATGATGTCACGGCCCGGGACATGCAGAAGAAAGATGGACAGTGGACCAGGGCAAAGAGTTTTGACAGCTTTGCACCGATAGGTCCTTTCATTGTACCGGCAGAGGAATTTGAAGCCGATAATGCACACATAAAGACGAGGGTCAACGGGGAAATAAGACAGGATTCAAATACTTCCAACCTTATCTTTGATGTGCCTTACCTTATAGAATTCATTTCCGGCATAATGACACTGGAAGTAGGCGATGTGATCGCAACAGGCACTCCCCCGGGAGTAGGTGAGCTCAATCCTGGCGATCTTGTGGAAGTGGAAATCGAAGGTATCGGAATTTTAAGTAATGAGGTTGCATAATGCTGTTCGATCAGATAAATAAGGAACTTGAACTTGCAGAGCGCCATTTAACGGTCCTCAGGGCAGTAGTCGAACGTGGTCCTATAGGGATACTGAAGCTTGCAGAGGAGACAGGCATGCCCACCCACAAAGTGCGTTATTCTCTTCGTGTCCTTGAACAGGAACAATTGATAAAACCCTCAACCCACGGAGCCGTTGCCGGCGATGCCGTGGAAGATTTCATGTCTGGTTTTGAAAGCGATATCTGCGATGTGATCTCCAAGGCGGCCCATATCAGGGAGATAGGCAAGCCTTTGTGAGCACACATTTAAGTCAGGTTCTTACAATTCACCTACTGTACTGTGATCAGGAAACAAATTAGAATTTATCTTAATCGATATTCTATCTTTGCGGAGAATACAGATGACTTTAACCGAGGATGACAAAAAAACAGTAGAGAAATATGCTCTCCAGAATGCCGTCAAATACGGACAGGCCCCGCAGATAGGGGCTGTTATGGGCCGTGTTATGGGAGAATGCCCTCACCTGCGCTCCAAGGCACAGGAAGTGACTCCCTTTATCCAGGAAATACTTGTTGAGGTTGCAAAGGAAACGCCAGAGCAATGGCAAGCCAGGCTTGAACAGATAGCCCCTGAACTTATCGAGGAACTCTGCACCAGAAAGGAACCCGACAAAGGCCTGAAAGACCTTGATGTTGAAGAAGGACAGAAGGTCGTGATGCGTTTTGCTCCAAACCCCAATGGCCCGCCAACCCTTGGAAGCACCCGCGGTATCGTTGTAAATTCCGAGTATGTGAAGAGATACGGCGGTAAATTCATCATACGTTTTGATGATACCGACCCGCAGACAAAGCGTCCGATGCTTGAGGCCTACGACTGGTACATTGATGACTGCAAATGGCTTGGGGCCTACCCGGACGAGATCGTTATCGCCTCTGACAGGATTCCTGTATATTATGATTATGCGAAGAAGCTCATCGAAATGGGACATGCGTATGTCTGTTTCTGCGACGGAGCCGACTTCAAGAGATTCAAGGATGCAAAACAGGCCTGTCCCCACAGGGATACCGCTCCTGAAGAGAACCTGAAGCACTGGGAAAAGATGCTCTCAGGAGAATATGAGGAGAAGTCTGCCGTCCTGCGCATCAAAACAGACATCCAGCATAAGGACCCTGCGCTAAGGGATTTCGGTGCATTCAGGATCGTCAAGATCCCTCATCCCAGGCCAGAGGTAGCCGACAAGTACAACGTCTGGCCTTTACTTGATTTTGAGGGTGCCATTGAGGACCACGAGCTCGGCATGACCCATATAATCAGGGGAAAGGACCTGATGGACAGCGAGAAACGCCAGGGTTACATTTACAAGTATTTCGGATGGCAATATCCGAAAACCACACACTGGGGCCGTGTGAAGATGCACGAGTTCGGCAAGTTCAGCACAAGCGGACTTCGAAAGGCTATCGAGGAAGGAGAGTATTCAGGATGGGATGACCCCCGCCTGCCAACCCTGAGGGCTCTTCGCAGAAGAGGTATTCTTCCAGAAGCCATTCGCAAGTTCTTCATAGAAATGGGTGTCGGTGAAACTGATATCAGTATCAGCATGGATACACTTTATGCAGAGAACCGCAAGCTTGTCGACCCCACAGCAAACAGGTATTTCTTCGTATGGGACCCGGTGAACATCGAGATCACGGGCAAGGAACCCTGCAAAGTGACCCCGCTCCTGCACCCAACAGAGAAACGTGGGAACCGTGAGATCGAGGTCGGTCAGAAACTGTACATATGCAAAGAGGATGCTGAGAAACTGGCCATTGGCTCCAAGATCAGATTGAAGGACCTCTACAACATAGAGATCATTTCTCTGGAACCACTGCAGGCAAGCTACGTGAACGATTCCATCGAATCCGTAAAGAAGGAGAAGATGAGGATCATCCATTGGGCTCCTGTGGACGGAATGCATGTGACAGTGCTCTCACCGGACGGGGAGTTCCGTGGTATCGGCGAAAAACAGATAGCCGCCGAGCTGAATAATGTTGTGCAATTTGAGAGATTCGGTTTCTGCCGTATCGATGATGTAGGTAAGGAGATCGTTGCGTATTATACACACAAGTAAAAGGGAATTAGGATATTCCCTTTCTTTTTTACCTGATTATTCTATTCTTATCGTTTCCTGCCACTCATCAAACCAGACATATCCGCCATACCTGTTCACATATGCGATTCTTGATCATGCCAATAGTAACTGCGTACAGATTTGACATGCTCATATATCAAGCTGAAGAAATTGCGTAAAATTATTGGGTAAACAGGGAATGGATTAATGAAAAGTGACCATGGAAAAAAGAGATTCAGCCTGATCACAAATTTAAAAGTGTAGCCGGATCAGCCAGTACATTCCTGGACCATGATCTTTGAAGCCATACCTTTCCCAAGCGCATAACTGCAGCCGTTCAACTCAACGATAAGAGAGCCCATATTATCCCTTTTGATCTTGAGAAAAGAATTCTCGATAAAGCCCATGGAAATAAGGCGATTCATCAGGGAACGACCTGCATTGATAGAAACGATCTTACTGACTTTGCCTTCCGGCATCATCACCAATGGCATAATTGGAGCCATCACTTCACCTCTCTTTATAGCACAAATCTTGTTTTTCCACTGTTCTGTCGTTTTTGGTCCACTTTACTCCCGTAGTAGGAGTACCTAATATTAATTGACAACTCGATATAGTGTTTTATTCTATATATATGTTCCCAGGTACGAACAAAAGTTGACTATAGAACAAATTCACTTGAGTTAGCAACAGAAAGGATTTAAGGAATAGTTCGTATCCATAACCCATGCCAAAGGACATGAAGAAAGGATCCGCTCCGGAACTTGTGATGGGAGTGCGCAATATGGCATCCCTGACAGCATGCAAGGACCATGCAGACGCTGTTTATTTCTCCCTCGACAGGCTGAGCCTCAGATCAAGGGCGCAGGAGATCACATCCGGGAACCTGACAGATTTCGTTGAAAGCATACACGGATACGGGCTTAAAGGATACATGGCAGTTAATTCCGTAATCTACCCTGATGACCTTCGGGAACTCAATGATGTGATGGAAACTGCAGCATCTGCAGGAGTGGACGCGGTGATTGTATGGGACCCTGCTGCCATAATGAAAGCAGCGGCCAATGACCTTAGGATACACATATCCACCCAGGCAAACGTCTCGAACCAGGAAACTGCCAATTTCTACGAATCTATGGGAGCAAGCAGGGTCGTGCTTGCCAGGGAACTGAGCCTGGAACAGATCAGGAACATCAGAGACAATACTTGCGTGGAACTTGAAGCCTTTGTACACGGTGCCATGTGCCAGGCGGTATCCGGCAGATGTTACCTTTCAGCATACCTGCTGGGAAAATCCGGGAACTGCGGAGAATGCAGCCAGCCCTGCAGATGGGAATGGTCGCTGCACTCCGACAGTGGTGAAAGGGTGGACATCGAGGGAAAATACCTCATCAGTGCAAAGGACCTCTGTATGATAGAACACATACCCTCACTGGCAGAAGCAGGTATCAGTTCCTTCAAGGTGGAAGGAAGGCTGCGCAATCCGGGATATACGTCCACAGTTTCAAGATGCTACCGGGAAGCCATTGATGAAAATATCAAAGGCACATATACATCTGAAACTGCGGCTGTACTGAAAAAAGAGATGGGGCTGGAATACAACCGTGGTTTTTCCACGGGATTCTACTTTGGATATCCCGGACCTGAAGGACTTGCCTGTGACCATGACATGAACGCCTCCCCTGTAAAGAGGCAGGCTGTTGGAGTAGTTACCAATTTCTTCCTGAAGAATAACGCAGCATCCGTAAAACTCCTGGAGCAAGGGCTGAAAGTGGGAGATGATATAATAATCGAAGGCAACACCACCTATATCGAGCAGGAGGTGAGTTCCCTGATAGTTGACGGAGAAAAGGTCCATTCAGCAGAAAAAGGGCAGGAACCCGGACTCGCGGTAATTGATAGAGTAAGGGAGAACGACCGTGTGTTCAGGATCGAAAAGACTTCCCCCTGATCAATGCAGAATCTTTTCAACAACTTGTAGCTTAGGCCTCATCGGGATAAACGCAGAACTGTGTAAGCCAGCTGTGTCAGCGATATCATAAGTGTTGAAACCAGGATAAGAATGGACATTGGGGTTTTGAACTCATCCCTTCCTTTCAGCAAGAAGAACGTGTGGGCTGTAAAAGCAAAGATACCGCTGAGCGAAACAAGGAGTGAGATCAGTAAGCCATAATAGCTTTGCTGATAGACCAGTACCAATCCATAAAGCACTACGAAGAGGAGGGAAAAATGCAGTAGCAGGAATGCATTTATGCCTCCCGGTATCTTTTAGATTGGGAGTCATACAATATCATCATAACCCAGGATTGGGGGGAATTGAACTATATATTCTATTTATAAAACCATATTTCTGATAGGTAATGTTTATATCAAACGGAAACTATAGAAATCGGCAGAGCCCGATACGGGTTTGTAAAACAAGTTATTTGTCGAGAAACCGGCTAACCAAGCAGGTTTCATAAGGACCGGGAAAATAATGGATGCTCAAAGCTCAATTAATAAACATGTTTTTGACAAGGCCCGATGTGCGGTCATTGATATCAACGACACCGAAGCTGTGAAAGCAGCCCAGGAAGCCCTTGATATGGGAATCGATCCTGTAGATGTTATCGAACAGGGATTCGTAGAGGGAATGAGAACGATGGGAGACCTTTTCGAGGAAGGGAAACTGTCCCTTGTACAGATACTTGCCGCCTCGAAGACAATGAATGTGGGTATAGATATATTAAAAACAAAGGTCATTGCTACCAGCGAGAATGCAGGTTTTTTCGGGAACCTGGTTGTGAACTATTAACTGACGCAGTATCCTCAAGCATCAAAAATAGGTTCCACCGATTTTTCTTTTTCTAAAGCATTTATTCGGACCTTCAATATCAGAAAGATCAGGCTTCAATTTCATGAAGATCATTCCTTTTGATGAATGAAGGACCTGGACTTCCTCCACTAATTAGACCAATGGCCGCATTTACAAGAATTTGCTGACTCAGAGGCATTGTCAGAAAAACGCCAATGATGTATACAGACAGGTTCAATGCCATAGGCCATTGCAAGAACAGTCCTGCATAATACGGGAGTACTCCTGCCAGAGCAATGAAAGCGATTATAATACACAGAATCGTGCTTGTAACAAAATTATCTTTCACCAGTAGGATACTTTCCGACAGAGCATCTGTGATCCTGCATCCCCTGATCACGAATAAAGGAAGGACGAATAGCAGGAAAATGGCAGGGATCGAAACAATGCAGGCTATAGCAATTGAAATCAGGACCATTAATGCAATTGTGAGTGGTTCCGGCAGGATCATGCCAATTGATGTCAGGAATATGACTATGGAAATTCCTAAAAGAACGTAAAGCACTGCCCATACTATCAGGAACAATACAACCACGGCCAGTAAAAAGAGCGCATATATCCAGCTTCTTACAAAATTACCGGAACGAAAGCCATCAAGCATATCACTGACCCATACATCCTCATGATTTGCTCCCTTTGCAAGCATTAGAATGAAGCCATAGAGCAATGGTGGTCCTGTAATGACAAGCATAGAACCAAATGTGAGGATGAGTGTTGCCAGCCCATAAGGTATAATGTTACTAATAACATTGTTAAATGAAGCTTTTAGAAGTCGACCGTATTCCATTAATAGTCCTTCATTGTTAATATATAATAACTAACTTATATATTCTATTAAAAGCTATGGATATATTACGGAGGGAAAAACATGGACAAATTTATGCAAAGCGCTATTGAGGAAGCAAAAAAAGGACTTGAGGAAGGAGGCATACCCATCGGCTCCGTACTTGTGAGAAACGGGGAGATAATTGGCAGAGGACATAACAGAAGGGTCCAGGAGAATGACCCTCTTGCGCATGCTGAAATTGACTGTATCAGAAATGCCGGAAGGATCGGCAAGTATGATGACACCATCCTCTATTCCACACTGATGCCCTGCTACCTTTGTGCGGGTGCTGCCGTACAGTTTGGAATAAAAAAAGTCATTGTCGGTGAATCAGAGAACTTCGAAGGTGCGTCCGGGTTTATGAAGGAGCACGGAATAAGC
Organism: Methanolobus sp.; assembly: GCA_033549165.1. Taxonomy (GTDB): domain Archaea; phylum Halobacteriota; class Methanosarcinia; order Methanosarcinales; family Methanosarcinaceae; genus Methanolobus. The sequence goes on along the minus strand of JAWSUM010000006.1, from coordinate 35,578 downwards.
ATAACGGATCTTGATATCGAAGAATGCAAGGAAATGATGCAAAAATTCATCAGGGAAAAACCGGAGATCTGGAATGAGGATATCGGGGAATAGTAATAACGAGATAAAAAATGAGATAAAACGGGATTAGAATTAATTATGCCTTCCTGATAGTTGCCCAGAAAACACTGCCTTTTCCTGCGGAGTTATCCTCCACCCCAACCCTGCCACCATGCAGATCGACTATCCTCTTTACGATGGCAAGTCCAAGACCTGTGCCTTTTACACCTTTCTTTTTTTGAGAAAGTCGTTTAAAGCGATCGAAAACCAGCTCTTTGTCAGCATCAGGTATGCCATCCCCGCAATCGATGACCTTTACCTTCCATTCATTCTGGAGGTCTTCTACCTCAACCACTATGCGGCTGTCTGATGGGGCATACTTGATGGCATTGGAGATGAAATTGGCGAAAACACCATCCACCATAGGATTTACCACTGCAGGATAAGGCCTGTCAAGTCTTAATTCCATATCCATATTCTTCGATTCCAACTGGACCTTGAAATTACTTGCGACCTCACAAAGGATTGTACGAATATCCATATTCCTGAATTCGAGATTATCAATGTCCTCCAGCTTGGCAAACTGGGCAGCTGACTCGATCATGTCGATCAAACGTGTGATATTGTCGTCTATAAGTTTGAGCTTGTGCATCTTATTAGGATCGGCCTCATTCTGCATGAGCACACTGGTGAATCCTTTTGCAATCCCTGCAGGATTAAGGAGGTCATGCCGCATGATATCGGTGAAAAGATCTTTCATATCATTCAGGGAACGCAGATTCTTTGCATACTGCTGCAATTGTTTTTCTGCTTCCTTGCGTTTGGTGGTGTCTCTCACAACCCATATCGATCCCTTGTCCAGACTTGTCAGAGAGATCTCCTGGAAGAAACTGCTGCCATCCTTTTTCATACCAATGGCCTCACCCTTCCATTCACCATTCTTTACATATTCCGGCATGATATCCTCGTGGAATTTTTTGAGCTCGGATTTATCGTAGAGGATTTCCCAGGACTTTCCAAGAAGTTCTTCAGGATTTTCATATCCGTGCATTTTTGCGTATGCAGCGTTAAGGTACACATACCACCCATGCTCGTCAAGGATAGCCATCCCATCTACGGAAGATTCCATGGCAGTGGTTCTCTGCTTCAGACTTTTTTCCACCTTTTTACGCAAGGTAATATCCTCACCCGAGCTTAAGACACCAACATGATCACCATTTTCATCCTTCAGGGACTTACTGTACCATGATATCAATTTTTCTTCGCTGTTCTTTGATATTACCCGACCTTCAGAGTAAACGATCTCATCATTACCTGCATTGAGGACCTTTTGATAATCCACCTCTGAGGACGATCTAAAAGACTCCGGAACAAAGGTGTCGAACCAGGTCCGGCCCAGTATCTCAGCTTCCTCATAACCGAGTATAGTGGTTGCTCTTTTATTGACAAGGGTCACCTTCTGTTCCTTATCAAAAACAAGCATCATCACTCCTGCAACGTCAAGATAGTTCTGTGCCTGATCACGTTCGAATATGACCTTATCATGAAGTGACTTTATCCTTAAAAGAGACATCACCCTCATCTTAAGTTCGAGACGGTCCACGGGCTTTGTGAGAAAATCATCAGCATGTGATTCTATGCCCTTTAAACGGTCTTCCCTTCCGGAAAGGGCGGTTACAAGGACCACGGGTATGAATTGTGTTTCAGAGGACTGCTTAATTTTTTCGCATACCTGATAACCATTCATGTCCGGCATCATCACATCAAGAAGGACCAGGTCCGGCTTCTCGGTCAGGACCATATTCAGTGCCTCAGAGCCACTGTAGGCAGTTATTATATTGTAATCGGATATCAGATAAGCCTCAAGCAGTTCAACGTTCATGGGCTCATCGTCTACAACGAGTATTTTGGGCCTGGCAGATGGGGACATGTACAATCAATTAGATATGTTTTTAAATGGGTATATATAAATAATAATAAGCAGATTACAAAGACTGCATATAGCATTTATACTAATTATACATATCCATAAAAAGATGGAAATATGAGGTATAGTACCTTATCATTCATTGACATTATTTATACTGTATTTTATTTTCACCACCACACGGACATAAAGCCAACACCATAATAGAGAACAATCCTATGAGACCATTACAAATAACCAGCATCAATAAACTATATGAGGAGCAGATGTTCCTGGCAGAGATAATCTTGTTCCAGAGAATACATATGTTTTAATCCCGGGAATACAATAAAGAGCGGATTAAGATCTAAAAATGTAATCCGTAGAGAATATCTATGATAGGCTATATTGCAGGGACACTGACTACTATTGCTTTTGCACCTCAACTGATCAAAGCACTTAAGACAAGATCCACAAAAGACATTTCCTTGTTGATGCTTTTGTGTTCTACTACAGGCATGATATTCTGGTTGTTCCATGGAATATCGATAAACGACCTTGCGCTCATAATCGCCAACAGCATCTCTGTGACACTGACATCAATCCTGCTATTTTACAAGGTCAAAAAGGATTACTTCGACATCAGAAGAACGAACTTTTCAAGAATAATGTCAAATGAAGAGACAAACGGTTTATAAGAATGTACCTGATTTGACAGAAAAATCATGCATGATAAAATGGCCATCATTTAATATCTATAGTAATTTATAAAACATTCTAGATATTATAGGCCTGTTCCCTTTGTTCCCAGCGGATACTATATGGAAAATCCATAGAGGAAACTTTCAGACTACATAAGAATCTAACGCCACGGATGCCAACCCACCCATAAATAATATCCTTAAACTGCAGGATCTGGCTGCATTTCGATACTTATTGGGAGCTCAATCCTATTTGCCATTAAATTAAAACCCTATATGAAATTCACTTCGGATATTGTTAAATATAATTAATTTAGTTTTCTAATTTGTAGATAGGGGCGCTCACTAGCACTCTATCTGTATTGGGGTTCAGATATGAATAATAATCAATGGAGAGTGAAGCAAATAGAATGACAACTGTATTACATAACAGAAGTCATTTTTCATGAGGCAGAGTATTAACCAATACCTGAGAACCATGGGGGGATATAATTGTATTGGGTAAGATTTTGGGAAGATGAGAATAACAAGATATTAAGAGAAGTACCAGTACATGCAAATAACAAGAATGAAGCAACTAATGTGTTTAAACATGATTTCCCGTATATAAGACATTTCGAATTGATCTCACCTTAAGAGCGTACTGAATAAACCAAACTTAAAGGCAGACGACAAAAAATTGATTCATACTGTTCCCCACTATTTTTCTACATTCATTTTTCTTTCACTTTCTAAAACACCTGCAGGACATGTGTAGTCCTTTATGGAACATTCCTCAAACTCAAATTCAAGTGTCGCATGCTTAACATCATATTTTGCCAGTTTATCCTTCAGTGTCTTTTTCAGCTTCTCTATTTCTGACATATCCTTTTCAAGAGTGAATATGTGAGCATTCAGAGCATTGACCTGAGAACTCAGACTCCATAGATGCACATGATGGACACCTTTCACACCTTCAGTATTTTCCATATCGGAAATCACATCTTCCACATTGACGCCCCTCGGGGCGAATTCTAGCAGTATGCGAAGACTCTCCCTGATTATAGGAAGTGAGGTCAACATTATGAAAAAGGCTATGATTACACTGAGAATCGGATCCACTATTACCTGTCCTGTGAAGTATATCCAGACCGATGCGACAATAACAGCAACCGAAGACAGTGTATCCGTAAAGACATGCAGAAAAGCACTCTGCACATTCAGATCATGGCTCCCGTGCAGCATAAGGGTCACATAGACATTTACTGCAAGACCTATCAACGCAACAGCAAGCATCAGTGTGCTTTCAACCGGTTCAGGAGTAAGGAATCTCTGATATGCTTCTATAAATATCCATAAACTGACTCCTATAAGCAAAAAACCATTTATCAAAGCAGCAAATATTTCCACTCGATGATAACCAAAGGTTCGAGTAATGGTAGGCTCCAAATTCCGCGAGATTTTGATGGCTCCCAGCGACAATATAAGTGAGAAAACATCCCTTAACATATGCCCGGCATCACCCAATAAGGATAAAGAGCCCGACAGGACCCCGCCGGCAACCTCCACAATGAAGAATACGGAAATTAACAGGATTGCAAATCTTAAGGAACGCTCAACATCCACACTTCCCACCATCATTAGATATCAGGGAAGTTCACTATATACTCTTCGGACATCACCAAGATGCCTTAACGATGAAACTTAACAAGTGCACCTAACTGAAAGAAAAAATAAGTAAAACGCCTGAAAATTGGTGGAAAGGTTTTTAACCATCATTTCCAATAGCGTCGACTGGACAGCTTGATAGTGCCTCGTCAGACAACTCTTTTTCCGAACCACTCTCTGGCTGCTTGTAAACATAGGCATGTGTGCCATCTTCTGTCATCTTGAAATTTTCAGGAGCTGTATCCACACATAACCTACAGCCTATACATTCCTCATCGACATAATAGGAACCAGATGAATTCTCAGGAACTTTGTTAGTATTATCAGCCATAATTAACCCCCATATAAGAATAAAGGATATGTTACCCCGCCTAATAAGTCATTTTCGATAACAATGATACTTGCTAAGGACATAGTCCCCCATGGTCTTTCGTCGTAATCGCTTTTTTCGCCTGGGTAGCACGCATTTTAAGAGATAGACAGGGTTCCTTACTTATACAAAAAAACTGTAGCAGCCGACTATATACACCGTGAACGGATAAAAAGACTTATAACTTACAATAAACATACACCTATGATACGGGGGTTAACTAATGCGGAGAGCGTTATTAATAATTGCAATACTGATAGGTGTGTTTTTGACCATCGGATGCACTAGTCCCGAAAGTGACGATGAGATGGAAGGCGACGATGAACCTAGTGTAGAAGATGATGATCTTGGAATAGATGAATCGTTTGGGACAGTAGCCGAAGATTCAGACGATTATCCAAATGTTCAGGGAACCGGGGACAGTGTCACTTGAACGGATACACACATTTTTACAGTGACAGACTCACTGTGAAATTAGACGGCAACTTATATCAGTATAAGAAGGGGGTTAATTTATGAGAAAGCAACTGATAATATTGTTTGCAGTACTGTTAGCTGTATTCCTGGCTATTGGATGTACATCAACAGATACTCAAGACCAACCAACTGAAAATCAAACACCTGTGGATCAGCCAACAACAGAACCAACTACGGAGCCAACTACAGAGCCAACAACCACAGAAGACATGGACACTGAAGAAGACGTGACGGAAAATGACACCATGGAAGATGAAGACGTGACGGAAAATGATACCATGGAAGACGAAGAGATGGACAATGAGACTATGGAAGGTGAAGAATTTCCAGTAGCAATAACCCAGGACGGATTTGATCCTTTTGATGTCCAGATTACCGTTGGCGACACCGTCACCTGGACGAACGATGATAGCAGAACACACTCTGTTATCGATGATGAAGGTGTCTTTGATTCAGGGGAACTTCAGGCTGGCGAATCTTACAGTTATACATTTGAGGAGGCAGGAACCTATACATACGGATCAGGAACAGACGAAACCTTTGAAGCTATGATAACTGTCGTCACCTCAACTGAAGAAACCATGGATACCGGAGAAGAGAACACAAGTGGAGATGTAGTGGTAGTACCTGCATCTTGAACCAGGGATATAATTAACCCAGGAATAAAATCATAAGTGGCTGATAACATTCCACCGGAAACTTCCTCAAAGAAGATGAAGAAGCCGGTGGAATAAAGCACACGAAAGGACAGGGCAACTTGATAATGCCTCGTCAGACTATCCTTTTTATGAATCGCCCTACGGGCTTGTAAAAATAAGCATACATCCATAATCTGACATCTTGGAAAAATAATACTTATTAAAAACATGGTCCACCACATCATTCCATCAAGATTGCTTTTTTTCGTCTGGATGACACGCATTCCGAGATAGACATCGTCTTATTTACTTATACAAAAAACTAGAGCAGCAGACCATATATGTCGTGAACGGATAAAAAGACTTATAACTTACAATAAACATACACCTATGATACGGGGGTTAACTAATGCGGAGAGCGTTATTAATAATTGCAATACTGATAGGTGTGTTTTTGACCATCGGATGCACTAGTCCCGAAAGTGACGATGAGATGGAAGGCGACGATGAACCTAGTGTAGAAGATGATGATCTTGGAATAGATGAATCGTTTGGGACAGTAGCCGAAGATTCAGACGATTATCCAAATGTTCAGGGAACCGGGGACAGTGTCACTTGAACGGATACACACATTTTTACAGTGACAGACTCACTGTGAAATTAGACGGCAACTTATATCAGTATAAGAAGGGGGTTAATTTATGAGAAAGCAACTGATAATATTGTTTGCAGTACTGTTAGCTGTATTCCTGGCTATTGGATGTACATCAACAGATACTCAAGACCAACCAACTGAAAATCAAACACCTGTGGATCAGCCAACAACAGAACCAACTACGGAGCCAACTACAGAGCCAACAACCACAGAAGACATGGACACTGAAGAAGACGTGACGGAAAATGACACCATGGAAGATGAAGACGTGACGGAAAATGATACCATGGAAGACGAAGACGTGACAGAAAATGACACCATGGATGCAGGTGAAACTATGGTCACCATCACTGAAACCGGATTCGACCCCAGTGAGATCCAAATTAATGTCGGTGATACCGTCACTTGGACAAACGAGGATACTGAGACTCACACAGTCAATGCAGACGATGATACATTCAACTCCAATGACCTAGATGAGGGCGAGTCGTTCAGTTATACCTTTGATGAAGAAGGAACGTATGCATACACATCTGACATAGATGACAACACGGCATTCGAGGGTACGATAACTGTTAATGAAGAGGAAGGAACCGCAGACAATGGAACTACCGTTACAAATGGGAATGTAGTTGTACCAGCAGATTCATAAGCAATTTACTCCACAAACAGAACGGTTTTCTTCTTAAAATGATTAAAAACGATTCAACTTTTTTAAGTTGTAATTCGAAATGTAAGTTCACTGAACATATAGTCTGGAAAAATGAAATGACAGTTAAATCAACAGTTTAAGAAGAAATTTGAAGCCACTAGTTCAAACCGAGATTGTGGGTTGTTATTGACACATATCGAATAAATTATTAAGATTCGGATTCACTTTTAAACTAGTAGACACATATATCAAATAGGTAAAAACGTCTGTAGTCCATATCGGGGAGGAGTTATATGGGTGTAGAAGACATAATGAAGGAAATCACAGACGAGAATGAAAGTATAATAAATTCTAAAACCTTGCTTGGGGAACCTTTCACCTGGGCAGGGAAAACAGTAATGCCGGTCATTAAAATGTCCGCAGGATATGGAAGCGCTGGCGGGGAACGTAAAAAAGAAACGAGCCTTGGCTTTGCCGGTGGTGGATATACAGGAGTCAACATGGAACCCATTGCCTTTGTAGTCATTGCGGATGATGATGTCCGGCTGCTGAGCATAACTGGAAAACACAGGTACAGCAGTGTGATAGACTTGATCCCTGAAGTCGCAAGTAAGATTCCTGAAGCCATAGAGAGGGCAAAGGAAGCAGGCAGCGAAGTTGCTGAAAGGGTCAAGCAGAAATCTGAGCAAGCGGGCAAAAAGATCAAAGAGAAAGGAGCTGCTGCCAAGAAAGAAACAAAGGAAGAGGCCAAAGTCCTTGAAGAGAAGGCAAGCAAAGAAATAGAAGAGGAAGAAGAAGCTGAAATGGGAACTGGAAAATGGGGAGGATCAGAGATTTAAAATTTAAAGAAGGGCAGGGCCATGTTCCACTGCCCCCCATATAGGCAGAAGGCAGACATTTTTGTGCCTGTCGCCAGTAATCTGCTATTAACTAATCGTTAACCGATCCGGCACAAACCTATATTTAAGGTAGGGATATAGTTGGTTCATGAAATTTTTAAGCAGGATATTTGGTACGGATTCCACAAAGGTCAACATAAAGAGATATGAAAAAGAGACCTCGAAGATTCATACCAGAGCCAACTTACTTGTTGAAATGGGAAGGTTTGATGAAGCCCTGATTGCCTATGAGCAGTCAGCAGACATGTGGAAGAAAATAGGAGATCACTTCTCAGAAACACATGATGAAAAAATGGCTCTGGAGGCATATCGGAAATCAACTGAGGTCAGAAGCTGCAAAGGCGGACTTTATTTCAGGCTCGGGAAATATGAAGATGCCCTTGACTCAGTTGATTCCCTGCTGAAGATCTGTCCCGGCAATGCCCTTGACTGGTCCAACCGGGGACTTGCACTTTTCAACCTGGGAAGACATGAAGAAGCGGCCACAGCTTTTGGCAGGGCGCTGGAAATAGACCCGGAATTTGCAGGAGCCTGGTGCTCAAGGGGCAGTTGCCTTATCCAACTGGGCAGGTATGAGGAAGCGATCGAATCCTTTGATAAGGCCAGGGAAAATGCGGAGATAATGGACTTCAGCTTCCCCCGGTTCACCTGGGTCTCTTCTACGTCCAACAAAGAACTGAAAGCCGATATTTCACAGGCATGCTATCTTAAAGGCACTGCCCTGTCAATTCTCGGCCGGAATAAAGAAGCATTAGAAGCCTTTGATGAAGCCCTCGAAGCCAGGCCCGGTTATGTGGATGCGGAAAATGCAAGAAAGAAGGCTCTTTCACATCTCTGAAGGATTTTATCAAAATCATGATGATGGAAAGAGTCTCAAAGCCGAAACATTCTTTGAGAAAAACAGGATGTACTGAAAAAGGCCTTAATTCTCTTTATCAGCAAAATAAAGGTTAAAACTGACATTTATTCAATATAGAGGGTTTTAATGGTTATTAATGAACTATTAAACCTCTTTATAACCCCTTCCGTGACAATAATTAATTTTATATACTCAAACTGCAATTAGAGTCGGTCAATTAACTCTTTATTAAAATTATCCGGAAAAGAGTCTCAAAAATCAATTTCAGTCACTTAAACACTAAAAGTTCTTACCGGTTTAAAAAGTTGAAAAGGGAGTAGATATGAGAAAAGAAAAATATGAATTCCCTCTGGAGGAATACATTTCCACCAGGGAATTTAAAAAGATAAAAACTTTTTCCAGGGACAAAGAGACACCTTTCCTGATAGTAGACCTGGAAAAAATAGGGAACATGTACGACCAGATCATTGAAAATATGCCTTTCGTAAAGATCTACTACGCAGTTAAGGCAAATCCGATGGACGAGGTCATTACTATACTCAAGGATAAGGGGTCCAACTTTGATGCAGCAACCGTCTATGAGATCAATCAGCTACTGAGGCTTGGGATCGAACCTGAACGCATAAGCTATGGAAATACGATAAAAAAAGAAAAGGATATAGCATATGCATATGAAAAGGGAATCCGGCTCTTTGTTACAGATTCAGATAGCGATCTTAAGAAGCTTGCCAGAAATGCACCCGGATCAAAGGTATTTTTCCGTGTACTGACAGAAAGTGACGGAGCTGACTGGCCACTTTCCCGCAAATTCGGTGCTCATCCGGACATAATCTACAAACTGATCCTGAAATCCCATGCACTAGGCCTGGAACCCTACGGACTGTCTTTCCATGTTGGCTCCCAGCAGCGAGACATCGGACAGTGGGACAATGCAATTTCCAAATGCAGATACCTTTTCACAGCTGCAGCGGACAAGGGAATACAGCTCAAGATGATAAACCTGGGCGGCGGTTTCCCTGCAAAATACCAATCCCCGGCCAATGAGCTTGAAACCTACGCACATGAGATATACCGCTTCTTGCATGAGGATTTCGGAGAAGAACTGCCCGAGATAATCATTGAGCCGGGAAGATCCCTGACAGCTGATTCAGGAATCATTGTGAGCGAAGTTGTTATGGTATCAAAGAAGGCCAGGCTGAACCAGTACAGGTGGGTCTATCTTGACATCGGTAAATTCGGCGGCCTGATCGAGACGCTCGACGAGTGCATCAAGTACCCCATATACTGCGAGAAAAAAGGATATGCAGAAGAAGTCATCCTCGCCGGCCCCACATGCGACAGTATGGACATCCTCTATGAAGATCACAAGTATACATTCCCCCATACCCTTAAAGAAGGGAATCGCGTCTATATTTTCACTACAGGAGCATATACCCAGAGTTATTGTTCCGTGGCATTTAATGGCTTCCCACCACTGAAAGCCTATGTTATCTGAAGGGGGCCTGTGCCCCCTCACATTTAATCGGACAGATGCTCTTAAATTCTCAGGACAGCTCGAACACATATATATCCGGGTTGCCGTTGCGATAATCCGTCCACACGATTCGGTTCTCATATATTTCAGGTTCTTCCTGCCAGGATCTGTCTTCTGTGATCAGCAATTCCTCACCGGTCGATAGATCATACATGTAGATATCAGCATCGAACATACCTGAGTCCTGTGATGTGTTGTTCGATCCACCTGTTGCCTGTTCAACATTGCGAAGATCGGTCCATACAATCCTGTTTCCATAGATCGCAGGTTCCCCCTGCCATGACTCATTCTCCGTGATCAGGAATTCCTCGCCGGTTGACAGGTCATATCCATAGATATCGGCATCAAGTTGTACCAGTTCCTCCAATGCCATATTGCCATATGCCTGATCAGCATTGCGATAATCCTCCCATACTATTATGTTACCGTAGATCGCAGGAGCTATCTGATCAGATCCATTCGAAGTGAGCTGTATCTCCTCACCCGAAGACATATTGTACATGTAGATATCCCAGTTACCATTACGACTATCTTCCCACACTACCAGACCATCCCCACTGACAGCAGGATTCATCTGGCTGGACCCGTACCCAGTGACCTGCATCTCCTCACCGGTTGACAGATCGTACACGTAGATGTCCCAGTTACCGTTGCGGGCATCTTCCCATACTATCAGGTCACCGTCTATTGCAGGACTCCATTGTATGGATTCATTTGCAGTTATCTGCATATCTTCCCCTGAGGAGAGATTATGCATATAGATGTTCACATCCAGGCGAAGCCAGTCCTCAGTCGTGAGGTTATTCCCATCTTCTGGCAGAGTAGCGTTCCGATAATCTTCCCATACTACCCTGTCGCCATAGATGTCCGGTATGTTTTGCAGTAACTCGTACTGACCCTGCAGTACTTCCCCTGTTGAGATATTGTATGCATATATGTCCGCATCAAGCTTGAAAAAATCCTGCACTGGCAGGTTCCCTATATCATCCGTAAGGTTGACATTGCGATAATCGGTCCACACTATCGTGTCACCATAGATCGCAGGTTCGTTCTGATCTGATTCATCCATTGTGATCTGCGTTTCGTTTCCCTCAGCCGTCTGTCCCGCAGTAACACCTGCGGTTAAAAGCGATACAGCTAAGCAGATCAGTAAATAATGCATAGAAGTCATTTAAATTGCCCCAAGTACCCAAGTACCACCTGAAGATACTAATCAATTTATTCTATCAAGAGAACTTATTACTTGTGAACCAATCTTAAGTAGCCGATTGTCTTCAAACATAGATTTATCTGGATTAGTGCAGGATACAAAGATCGATCCGGAAAATATCTTTCCACAGCAAAAAAATGTTCATTGGAAAGCCTTCAGTTGTGATTTTAGTTGATCATACTGTTTTTCAAAATCGAGGACTTCTTTAAAATATTTTCTTTAAAGTAGTTCATTAACATTGTTTTATATAATTTTTATTTTGATAATGACTATATATAAAACTATGTCCGTTTTCAAGTCGAAAGGGCTAAGTTAAAATAGTAATTATTAGAAGGCATATTTATCAATGTTACTCGCTGCAAATTATCAAAATGCGCATTTCCAAAATTGAGTAACAGAAATATAGGGTCTCGTACGGTTGAAGGAGCTGATAACATTAAGAAACCGCTGCTTGATGTCGTTTTTGCATCAGACAAACGAAAAAACACGCTATTATTACTTCAAGATGGTCCCAAAAAAATGGAAACTATTTTGAAGTCATTGAAAACTTCAAGACAGGCATTACTTCCACAAATAAGGATATTGGAAAATCATTTCCTTGTTACCGGTTCTGATGATGCTTACGAGTTGACTGCTTTAGGAGAACTATTAATTCATGAGATCCTACATTTACTGGGCACCATCGAAGTCTTTGATGGTGACACGGATTACTGGGGAAGCCATAATCTTGATTTCATCCCGCCTCATCTCTTAGAAAGGATAAGGGAACTTGGAAAATGCAAAGAAGTGAATCTCACCCTGACAGAGTCTTATCAACTTAACCAGGAAACTGTTGAAACGACCTTTATGTCCAGGTCTTTCTTCGTGATCACCTCGTTCTTCCATCCTAATTACCCGAACGTATTCCCCGAAATGGCCCAGAGGGGAGTAAAGCTGTATATAATTGCCTCCAGACATGTACTCGACATAATGCGAACCCAGCATCATGCAGTATTTGAAGGACTTATCAAAAACGGTTCTCTTGACCTGTTCGTTTACCCTGATGATATGGGCTTTCAGGTTATCGCATATAACGACTATCGCCTGCTCCTGCGTCTGCTGACAAATGAAGGTGAAATCGATATTAACCACATGATATGTTCCAACCCCGGTGCACTTGAATGGGCACAGGAGCTGTTTGAACATTACCTCAAGGATTCGACTCCGGTAACTGATTTGAATTTGAAGCGAGAAACAGAGAATCTCTATTCTAAAGTCTGATAACTAAAATATGATGCGGGAGGTGCGATTCGAACGCACGAACTCCTACGAGACAGGGTCCTAAGCCCTGCGCCTTTGGCCAGGCTGGGCAACCCCCGCATTTGAGAACAGCACATTAACGGGTTTGATACATATTAATATTGCGCAAAAGCATAATCTGTCCTAAAGATTCCCGTTAGTAGATTTATTTACCCACTATCGATGGAATATCAAATCTCCGTGGTCCAGCACCTTATAGAACTGAACCTTCAGCAGGTCAGTTATCACAAAGGCCACAAGTGCATACAGGCACCCGATAGCTCATATCTGACCAACAACGGTACAAGGACCTACTGGAAAAAGGAGGGGTAGCTGAACATTTAGTGCTTTGGGATATCAGGCCTGTGCGTATGTCTTCCTCTTGCCCTTTAGAATCTTCAGCTCCCTGGAAAGCATGAACATCACAACCAGGAACATCAGATAGTCTGAAATCGGTGTTGCTACCCATACGCCTGTCAGACCAAAGAGCATTGGCAGTATGAACAATAGCGGAAGCACGAATATGAAGATCTTTCCCAGATGGATGAAAAGTGCCGAACGTATCTTGTTCACCGACTGGTAATAGGTGGCGTTCACGACCAGTATACCCTGCACCAGAAGGGATACCATGAATATCTCCATAGCCTCCACGGTCATTTTGAGAAGTACCGAATCTTCGGGGTTAAAGAGGTTCACCAGTTTTTCGGAAAAGAACAACACCAGCAACAGACCGGACACTCCTACGACTATACTTGAGAGCATTGCAAGCCTCAGGGTCCGGTAAACCCTGCCATAGAGACCTGCACCGTAATTGAAACCTATTATGGGCTGCATCCCGTTCGCTATACCCTCGAACAGCATATAGAACAACGAGAAAGAATAATCGAGAATCCCGTAGGCTGCCACGGCGGTTGCAGACCCGTAGCTCAGCAGCACGATGTTATGAGCGAACATCAGTATGGAGAACGAGAACTGCATTGCAAAGGATGGCAGGCCGTTCCTGATTATCCGCATTACGGTCTTAGGTTCCAGTCTCATACTCCCGAGAGTTACCCTCAGGCCGGCCCTGCTGTCAAAGAAATGACTTGCAAGCATTACCGCTATCATTGCAAAAGAGATCACAGTAGCTATCCCTGCACCCAGTGTCTGCATGCCCATCTGCATAACGAGAACGTAGTCCAGGACTATGTTCATGAGCACAGATATTGTGATCACATACATTGCAAACATGGGCTTTCCGTCGTTGACGACAAGCGGTTCCAGGGCAAGGGCGAAGAGAAGGAAAGTTGTTCCAATGAAGATAACAGACATATAATCATATGCCAGCGAACCCACAAAACCTTCGGCACCCAGCATTCTGACGAGAGGGCCGCAAAAAGTAAGACCAAGTACTGTGATAGCAAGCCCAAGGATCAGCAGTAACGGGAACACATTGGACACAATATCCCTTGCCCTGCTCTTATCCGACCTTCCAAGTTCGAGTGCCACAAGGGTTGAAGACCCCATGCCTACCATGATCCCGGTGGCTACCATGAACATCACAACAGGAAATGCGAGTGTAACTGCTGCAAGCCCTTGGCTACCCGCACTATTACCTATGAAAAGACCATCGATTACAGCCTGAACTCCGGCTACCAGTATACCTGCCATTGCAGGGAACGTGAACCTGCGGAATAATGTCCATATATTCCCGGTCCTCAGTTCCTTATCACTTATTATGCGGATCACCGTCAAGGTTGCTGCTGACCTTATGCCATAGCTGTGAGAATTTCACAAATTCCTCGTCATCCAGTATTTCCCGGATCCTTGTGACCAGTTTTCTGTCAGCGGATTCCTGGCATTCTATGAATTTCACCCCTTTGTCAGTCAGCTTCAGTAATGACATCCTCCTGTCTTTCAAAGAGGGAGAGACATCAACCAGACCTCTGGCCTTGAGCTTGTGTACCATTGTACTTGCAGAAGGTTTTTTAACTTTCATGGAAAGTGCAAGCTCAGAAAGAGATGGTTGCCCCAGGGAATATATCTTCTTGAGGTACATATATGCATTGAAACTTATATCCTCAAACTCCCCGGACATGCCGGATCCTTTTATGAGATCATTGTAGTACTGGTCGACTTTGTCGAATGAGAATTCGAGTATGGTTCTATCGTCCATCCAGTAGTTAGTTAGGCTAACTAATTATTTATAGCTGTCCCCGATTCATTGCAATTGGAAGGCAATGAAAAAATATCACATCGACCTGAATATTACAAGCGATCTAGCCCGTTCCTTTGAGTGGTCCACCATCGGTGGGCGGTATCCCACATCTTCAGGCAGCTCGGTTCTCTCGATCGCATGAATGGCTTTTCGATCGACCTCCGCAAGTTCAGGCACCCACTTCTTGATGTACTTACACTCAGGATCGTATTTCCTTTGCTGCAGCCAGGGGTTGAATATACGGAAGAAGGGCTGTGAATCCGCACCTGTGGAGGCTGACCACTGCCAGTTCCCATTGTTCACACATGGATCATAATCCACCAGCTTGCTCGCAAAATACCTTTCCCCCCAGCGCCAGTCAAGGTGCAGGTCCTTTACCAGGAACGATGCAACTATCATGCGCACACGGTTATGCATGTAGCCGGTTGCATTGAGTTCCCTCATACCCGCATCAACAATGGGAAAACCCGTATTTCCCGAACACCAGGCTCCAAAACCCGGCTGGTCATAGTCCCAGGAGATCTTATCAAATTTCTCCCTGAAAGCATGCCTGAACACACCAGGATAAAAGAACGCGATGTGAGTGAAGAAATCACGCCAGTAGAGCTCTCTTATCAGGGTGTGTTTTGCCCCTAGCTCATCTTTTACAGAATGGTAGAATTCCCGAATGGAGATCGTCCCCAGTTTATTGTGTGCCGAAAGTCCCGTGGTCCCTCTTACAGCCGGATAGTCCCTTTCTTTGTCATAGTTCTCGAACCGGGACATATCTTCCAGGACCTTCAAGGCTTCCGATCGTCCTCCGTGGGCAAATATGCGCTCATTACGCGCAAATGAAAAACGGTTCAGATCAGATATCAGGTCGATTCCCGGGTCTTCGATATAGAAGTTACCCCCGGTTAGCATTGCGGGAATGGGAACTTCCTCCCTGGAAGCTGCACGGTAAAATAGGGAAAAAACAGTATGTGGTTTGCCCTTGCGCGTGAGGACCGTACCGGGCTCATCCAGAAGGCAGTCGTGGAACTGCATCAATCTCACATCCAAAGCTTCGCATGCATTCCTTATCGACTCATCCCTGCGTCTGCTGAAAGGTGTATAGTCCCGATTTACAAATACAGCATCAATTCCCACACTATCTGCAAGCTGCCCAATGACATCCTCCGGCAGCCCTGAAAAAAGATATAGCTTTGCACCTTTTGCCTCGAACTGTTGTTTTAGGTCTTCAACGGATTCAAGCAAAAACTGGAAAGCATTGGAATTGAAGTTATTTCTTTCGGGATTTGCAAGCCGGGGATCGAATATGAAGCATGGAAGCACTTCCTCCGAGGAGGACATTGCTTCTCTCAGGCCGGTATTGTCATCAATGCGCAGGTCCCTTCTGAAAATGAAAAGTGATCTTCTGAACTTTGACATTACTTCACCTCACTGCCTTATTTTCACATAAACGCTGGTTTCCCTGCAGAACGTGATCTACCTTTTCCATGTACTTTGACTGGATCAGACCTGCAAAGAACATTATTACTGTCAGTATAACCATAGTGTCCATGATCGTGAAAATAATCATCTCCCCCAAATGATAGAATGCATTTGGAACATAAACGTTTTTAGATATACTTTAATTCCAAAATACACTGATATCTATATAGTTATGCCTTGAAATCGGTCACCGAGAACGTTTATATATATTATGCCCTTTTCCATATCCATGATCGAAGCTCTGATCTTTGACGTTGATGGTGTACTGGTGGATTCTATGCATCTGCACGCTCGGGCATGGAAGAAGGCCTTTGGAGAGGCAGGGATAGAATTTGATGAAAAGGATATCTACGGGATGGAAGGCGCAAACGATAAGGGCATTGTCGAGATGATTATGAAAAACCTGGACACTGTAGTGAACGAAGATATTTTCACATCCGTCCCCCTCAGAAAACATGAACTTTTCAATATTGACGATGTCAGGATGTTCGATGGTATCGGCAACTGCCTTGCGGGCCTTAAAAATGATTATCTTCTTGCCGTTGTTTCAGGTTCTGACAGGAATGCTGTGGAAAATATGATGGGCAGATTTTTCCCTGACATCTTCGATGTTATGGTCAGCGGAAGTGACGTGATATGCGGAAAACCGGATCCGTATCCCTATAACAAAGCCGTTGAGCAACTTGGGGTGTCCAAAGAGAACTGTATTGTTGTGGAGAACGCACCATTGGGAGTTGAAGCTGCAAAAAGTGCCGGGCTATTCTGCATAGGTTTGCCGACCTATGTGGACAGCACACAGCTTGAGTGCGCTGACCTGGTGCTGAAAGATCACGCGGAACTTATTGCCTACCTGAGGGAAATAGAGAACTGATATTTTCCCAGGCGATATTTTCCAGTGGTTCTGACACAGATATTTTCGAGTAACTTCCTTACAGAAGCAGGACCATATAGATGTTCAGCCCGTTTTCTCAGCTCCGTGGTATTTTCGTTGAACTTCCTTTCAAAGACAACCTCAATGATCATTGCCAGCAGTTCTTCGGTGGAAACCGAATAATCAAGCCTCCTTCCATATCCCCGGTCATCCACAACCTGGGCATTGTTCTCCTGTTCACTGTGACCCTGGTCCGGGAATGAGAAAAGCGGTATCCCGAAACTCAGTGTTTCCATCAGGGTGCCATGCCCTCCTGCCGAGATAACCAGATCGCTTGCTTTATAGTAGGGGAAAGGGTCGGCTATGAAACTGCAGATATTGACGTTTTCGGGCACATCACCCAGTTCATTGATGTCCAGGCCCGGACCTGCTATAAGGGTATAGTTTATGCGGGGATCCATCTTTGCAGCAACCAGGATCTTATAAAATATCCCTCTCCTGTAACCAAAACCTCCGATCGTACAGAGCACATGCGGACTGTCCAGGTCAGGTGCTTCCACTTCACTGAACCGTTTTCGGACAAGAGGTCCACTAAAGCTTAACTTGTGCCGGACAGCCGAGGGAAATGCAAGATTGCGGGCACATACTGTATACGGTTCGGGGAAATCAGGTATCACTATGCAATCGACCTTATGATAGATAGAATGATAGAATCTCCTGACAAGACTTCCGAGTAATCTGACTGTTGAACTTTTACCCTGGAAGAACTCCTCCATGTTGGACTGATTAACTATCATACAGGTAGCGATCTTCTTTGACCTGGCAGCCAGTATGCCAAGATAGTAACCGTCTGAAACCACAATATCCGGATCTTTCTCTCTTAATAGCCTGTAAACTGAAAGAATATTGCCCGGAGACAGACTTGCAACTGTGCGTCTTATGGAAGCCTCGATATTCAGGGAACCTGCCTTGCCTACAAGTTCTAGTTCCTGCGGGATATCACAAACGCTATACCCTGATTTTTCAATCAGCTCCTTTGAATACCCATAGGCTCCGAAATAGACCTCATGTCCTGCCGATAGTAGTTCTCTCCCGAGTGCGATACTTCTGCCGGTATGACCCAGGCCCTCACCACATGTAAAAAGAAGAACATTCATAAGATTTACCGCCATTCATTTTAAATATTCAGGTGACATTATTCATATGGGGTAAAACTAATAGAATAGTTAATAATATATTTCTCTTTAGAATTTATATATATTAGAGAGAACTATATTTTATGTAGACAAAGTATTTATTTGACACGTTTTTTATATGAACTATAAAGTTCAAAGTTTACAAACAATTTGGAAAGCGTGATAACCTTGTTCCAGAGACCAGAAGTCAGTAAACAGAAGATCATTTCTTCTGAAAGGGCAGTCGAGCTTTTAGAAAATGGGTGGCACAGGGCAGACCTGCATGTACACACCTGCTGTTCCTATGATGTGCCTCCTGCAAGGTCCATGCACCCGGAAAATCTGCTTACCAAGGGAAAGTCAAGAGGCCTTGACTTTATAACTTTCACAGACCATGACACGGTAAAAGCCTACGACCTGCTGGGATGGAACAGGACTGACCTCACAACCGGAGTGGAACTGTCCATAAACGACCCGGAAAATGTAGGCCACACGATCCATGTCAATGCTTTCGGATTCGACAAACAGCAATACAGGGAATTCGATCTGCTGGCAAGGAAAGAGCGTAATATCTACAGCGTCATAGATTATTTCAAAAGCCATGACCTCCCCTATATGTATAATCACCCGTTCTGGTTCCAGCATGGAGACAGGCCAAATATCCTTGCAGTGCCTGAAATTGCCAAAGACTTCCCGGTGATAGAGTATAACATGCAGGATCTGAAACAGAAGAACCTCTTTTCAATGATCCTTGCACAGCGTTACGGAAAAGGAATGGCAGTCACCACAGATAGCCATACCGGAAGCATTGGGAAAGTCTACACCATTGCAAAAGGGGAAGATTTCAATGAATATTTCTCTAACATTCGCAATGGCCGATCCTACATGGTTATGGATGAGCCTATATGGAAGCACCTGAGCCGGGAAACGAGTGCATGGATCGAACTGGTCTTCAGCATGGAAAAAGAGATACGCGAAGAAATGGGCTTCACTACCGGAGTTGGCAGAATAGACAGAATCGTGAACCTCTTTGAGAAGTATGGACTTAGCAATCACCACCGGTTCAACGGTGCAGCAATGAACATGATGCAACTTGTATCCAGGTCAGGGTTGCCGGTATTCCTGTACATGCTCTCAAAACAGCCCCAGGTATCAAGGATAGGAAAAATGGTGAATGTCTGAGACTTTCCCGGACAAAACATATACGGATCCAAATATTGCTTTTTTAGTTTTTTTGACAATCTTCAGTTCCCTTTCAGTATCTCTCCCATGAGCTCACTGTCGTGCAGTATCTTGAAACTTACCAGGCCGCCTATCAGGAGATTTATGTAGAAAGTGAAGGCCCTCCATATAATGACGAGAACACCAAGCATATAGGCAGGCACGAATGTTGAGAACAGTGTTGTAGCTCCAAACTCTGCGATACCACTTGAACCGGGGGTCGCAGGCACTATCAGAAGAATGAACAGCAATACCTGAGTTGCAAAAGCAAATAGGACAAAAGGTTGTGAACCCAGGCCCAATAAGAGAACAGGGATCAGTGAAAACTCCAGTATCCAGAATATTATTGTAAATACCATGCCGTAAAACAGACCTTTGCGACCATCGTTCAAATAGACGTGGCTGCTTTCGCTAAAATGCTCTACCTCTTTCTCGATCCTTTGAGGCAGGTTCCTTATCCTGGTCTTGCCTGTAAATCTTGAAAGAACACTTGAGAACATATGAATTACATTCACCAGTTTCCCCGGCCTCTTAACTGAATAGACCATAAGGAAGATCAGACAAAGAATAGTTACAGCCCCTAGAGCTAGAAGGGCATCAAGTCCTGGATTGTTCATCCGGTGACGCAGGAAATAAACAGCTATTGGAGATACAAGTAGTATGAAGATCGCATCCAGCAAACGTTCTGTGACAACAACCGCGGTTGCCTTTCCGACCGGCATATACCGCTTGCTGAGAAGATGCACCCTCAGGGGTTCACCACCCGCCGAAGAAGGAGTGATGGAGGCGAGGAAGACACTTGATGTGACAATTTCCAATGCATCGATGAAACCTACATCATATCCTATGGCCCTTGACATTGAACTGGTACGCAGTCCCCATACTACAAAGGAAAGTAAATGCAGCACCAGGGCACCGATCATATATTGCATTTTCATTCCCAGGATAAGGTCCAGGGTCTGCCGGTCCCAGACAAATACGAAGATAAGAAGAACTGAAACAAAACTTATTCCAAGAGTTAGTGTCAATAATTTTGTTAGCTGGTTCATCCGTAGCCTTCACAATTAAATTTATCCGATAAACTAAGCATGTTATAGACTATAGGTTTTTATAATAAACTAATGGTACAGATATTTTACAAAAGTTGCCGGGATATTGCCGGACAGATCGGAATAAATACAAATCAATCAATCAATCAATCAACTTTTTAAAAAATAAAGCCTATTATCATGTCCATGGAATTTTCCTGCCATACGAAAAAAAGGTGCTATAGATGAAAGTAATGATATTTGTCTGCGGGGAAGGTCTTGGACATACCAGCAGATGTATTTCCATTGCAAGAGAGATGATATCCGCAGGACATGATGTCCATTTCGGAGCCTATGGTTATTCCGGAGAGCTCATCCGGCGCAAAGGATATATCGTCCACACGATACCTTCGGAAGTCACACTGGTGGGAAAAGCAGGTACTCTGAACCTTAAGAGATCGATACTTGCAACCTTCAAGAGAGGCCAGTTCCTGAGTATAATCAAGATCACAAGGCTCCTGAAAAAGATACAACCTGATGTTGTTATCTCAGACAGCTATTATTTAGGGGTCATGAGCTCAAAAGCCAGGAGCATACCCACTTATCTCATCATCAACCAGTCGAGCATGGAGCAGTTCTTCATGCAAAAAGGAATATCAAGCAGGATAGTCGGGGAATTCGTTAAGAAATTCTATAGTGGGATATTCAAGAGGATCGACGGTATCATCATACCCGATTTTCCCATGCCCCATACCATATGCCGCAAAAACCTTGATTTTAAGGAGGAGATCCTGAAAAAGGTATTCTACAGCGGACCCCTTGTAGGAAAGAAATACGGAGAGGTCGACGAGCTGGACCTGGAACGGCCACACATCCTTTCCACACTTGGCGGTTTCGGCTACAGAGAACCGATATTCAGGAGAGTTATACAGGCGGCTGAAATGGATATGAATATCAACTACACCCTGCTTTCCGGTCCGAATGTGGACCCGGCGATCTTCGATTCCCTGCCTGCGAATGTAAAAGTACTTGAATTCATCGACGACCAGTTCCCCTACCTGAGATCATCCGATATTGTCATTGCTCCGGGAGGACATAGTACCATGATGGAAGCCTTTAGTTTTGGCGTACCCATGATATCCTTCCCTGACATGAACCATACCGAACAGCAGAATAATTCGTCGGCCCTGGAAGATGACTGCCTCGGGAAGAAACTGGAATATTCAACATCCCCGGAGGAAATATTCGCAAACATACAGGAAGTACTGCAGAACGGCAGATACAGAGATAATGCCTTAAAGTTGAAGTCGATCTCCCGGGAGCTCGACGGACCTGCGGCCATATGCAGGATGCTTGAATCGGAACTGCGGGAGTATTTCAGGGCGGAAGTGAAGAAAAGAAAACTTGCCGCGATCAGCAGACTGCAAAAGAAGATAATGCCTAAAAAAGGATATTGATCCACATCCCGGAAGGAAAGCGTCTTCGATTACAAAGATACTTTATACTGGAAAATCTCTTTTTAGCTTGTAAAGAAGGTAGAATGAGGCACCTTTTAAACCACCACGCTTTGAGGTACCTCTCTCCTTGCAAATCCGGGATGTCCCCACATCCCTTCAACCCCACTCCCTCAACCCGCTTTTGGTTGAGAATACAGGACAAAACGCCTTTCAAAACACTATTCAGGCGCTTTTGCCCTTACGTGTCTGAGATATTCCCCAATATCTCCCTTTAACTCCACTCCAAAGGTTTGCGAGCGTCCCAATGCTCGCAATCTCTACTTGTTCTTTTTCCCATATAACCAATGCGCATTTTAATCTTTGGATAGATTCAATCTTTTGTTTGCTAACATTATTTTAACGGCGTTAAAATTTCAAGCGGCCTTTAAAATAAGGGCTCATAATCCGCAAAAAGGAACTCAGCACGAGAAATCAAGTTCCTTCTATCCCACCCGATAATAAGCTCTAGGCCGGTCGCGGGATTCACATCCTTCAAAGAGGCAATTTCCAGTCATCAGAAAGAATGCAGAGATGTCATTCTCTGCGTCTGGGAATCCTTGCGTTGATCCCTATTACAGGATAGGAGCTCTATATAGCCAGGATTTTAAATAGATCATTTTGACAGGTTTGCCAGGGTTGTACTATCATTCAAGCATTCAAGCAAGAATTTCTACAGAACCATAACTATAAGGTCGTATCAGGACTATTATATGATTAGCATTTGTTGAGATAGAGGTACTTATGGTCAATATCAAAAGTAACATACCCGATAAATCAAACATCGGCATGGCTGCCTCCGAGTTAAATGACTTAACAAGATTCTGGGATGGGCTGAGCTTCCTGGAACGTGACCAATCAATTACAACAGTGGAAAATTTATTAAGCAAGACGTCTGAAAGTGAATTAAGTAACATACCGAAAAAACAAATAGAAGAGATCTATGAACGAGTAAAGTTCCTGACATCATCAAATAAGATAGAAAAGCAATCCTGGACTAAATCATTGATCGATGACCCGTCATCAGAATACCTTACTGATGAACTTGAAAAGCCTGATTTCAATCAGATCATGAAGGTTATTCAGGGTCTTCCATTTGAGGAACAGAAAAGATTGGGCGGATATCTGGGGATGAATGAAGCAAAACTGAGCTTTGTCAGACCTGCGAAATTAGATCTTATGTATGAGGACATTTTAACAAGCAGCACTGCAGCCGTATTTTTTGCCTGCAGGAATTATCTTGGAAAGCATTACATGTTAAAGTGACTCTTGTGGTCGAATTATACAATATCAGGTTGTCGTAATATTCATGGTATATCATATTCTTTTTAGAAAAATGAAGGCATGTGAGGCACCACGCCTATGGCGCCTCCTATCTATAAGAAACGTTTAAAAAATAGTGGCAGAAGTTGCAGATAACACTCAGGTTTTTCTGTAACTCCCGATTTTTTTGGTGGTAAAGCGTCTTGATCAGGATCCCTTATCCAATGTAGTATGTGACCTGCACTGACATTGAAACAGGAGACTCTCCGGGCTCGACAGGAGTGGAAATTGCATCGTCCATTGCTGCTTCGTTCATACCCCTTGCGTAGTAGATCACAGGACCATTATCCTCGTTTATGGATGCTGTCTGCACGCCTGTGATCTTAACACCCAGGCTGCCGGCGAGTTCATTGGCCTTTGATGATGCATCGGCTATGGCCTCATCCATGAGGTCTTCACGGAGCTCTTCCTGCATGTCATCAGATACTGTGAAGGAGATGCCTCCTATCTGATTGGCTCCTGCGGCTGTGGACCTGTCGATGATCTCGCTCAGGTTGTCGAGCTTTGTGGTTGTGACCTGCACGCTGTTAGACGCGGAGTAACCTGTGATGCTTCTTTCCCCGTCATAGTTGTAGACTGGATACACGGAGACATAGGATGTCTGTATCTCCCTGTCCTCCAGACCTATGGCCTTAAGCTCTTCCACAACAGCGCTCATGATGGCTGCATTCTCATCGGCTGCTTCCTTTGCTGTTTCGGACTCAATCACGACACCTATGCTTAAGGTGGCAGTATCCGGCACGACCTTCTGTTCAGCGTATCCGCTCATGGTTATTGTGTCTGCTACATTATTATCGGACCCATTCTGCGCGATGGCGTATATCGTCAGCGACATCACCACCAGTACAACTGATAGTGCAATTATGGCTAAATAGGATCTATCGTTTTTATTTTCCTGTGACATTTTCACATTCTCCCTTTTCGGTGCTCTGTTAACCGCCAATTGTGGCAGGTTATTACAGTTAGTAGAAGTACCTGCACATATTAAAGAATTGTTTAAACTTCGAGTTGGGTTGTAGTTATGTGTGGCGAGGGATGGTGATGGCAAATATTGAAGAAGTGGTAGGAATTTATCCTGTGGAAAAATGCCCACACCAAACTTTCGTGAAAATATTATTGCTATGAAAAATTATTAACTTACGAGTAGGCTTTATACGAGGAGAAACTTAGAAGTATAAAATAGAAGAAGAGTGAGACACCAGACAAACCACCACGCTTTAAGGTGCCTCTCTCCTTGCGAATCCGAGATGTCCCCACATCTCTTTAACCCCACTCCCTCAACCCGCCGGTTGAGAAACAGGATGAGGCACCGGATAAACCACCACGCTTATGGTGCCTCTTTCCTTACGTATCCGAGATATTCCCCAATATCTCCCTTTAACTCCACTCCCAGAAGTTAATGTGTGCAGCGTTGCACACCAAATACTACTACTTCTTTTTCGCATATAACCTATGCGCAGCTGAATCAAAGGAAGGGTTCGATCTTTTGTTTGCTAACAATATTATAATGGCATTGAAATTTAAGGTGGCTTAAAAAAAGAGGTTAATACTTCCAAGTATTAATGGCCCCGGTCATTATATTAAAAATTCCCGTAACATCAAGGATTTCCATTTCAGGAAGCATGACTTCTTCGCGTGGAGTGGACAGCGGGTAAACGACATCATCCTCATATCCCACGACCCTGGAAGAATATAAGGCCAGGACTAACCAATACATATTCTAGCGCATGAATTACATTGCTATAAATCCAGCAAAAAGCAAAACAACTATTCCCACAAGTAAGGCCAATATTCCCATTATGTTAAAACTAGTTTTTTGGATGGCTATACCTAAACCAATGATACATATTCCTACTAATGCAATGACAAAGTCGATGAATACAGACATTACAACACCCCACTATATTCATATTTAATCTGATTGTTTATATTGGTGTTGTCATCTGAATTGATTGTCAAATCTGGAACAGCTGCAGCAAGATCTGCAGAAAACAAGAATTGTTTTTTTGGGTTAGTCGGGCCTGCGGTCGTGGGGCGCCCGCAGGGCGCCCCCTATGCTCCTTATACCGAAGGATTGTTCGACGTATGAAGTATAGATTGAATCTGATTTCGTGGTTTATAATTTTACTAGATTCTGCAGATTTATGAAAAAGATGTAATTACTAGGATTGTTATTAAAATTGGAATGCTTATCAAAAATGTTATATCTGTTGCCATTTGTTGTTAATCTATGGATACTCAATTGAATTTTTCCATTGTTGATTATTCACTTGTTTTAACTATTTTAGGTCTGCTTGTATACTGGTTTGGAATGTTTCATCAAAAAACTTCTGCTTCTAAATCAGATAGGGAGGATATATATTATTCTGGGGCATTATTTTTTGCAATGTATATTGTCCTGCCGATTTCGATATATGGGACATTGTACATCTATTCTCCTTTCTTGAAAAATCTAATTGAGCTTATCGATTCTTTTTCAATATGGATTTCTGCTTTTTTAGCAGCTATATATGTGATGTATTTTAATAAATGTCTTTCATGTTTTGTTAACAACTTGCCTTATTTCAAGGAAGAGAAGTCTTTAAGTTCTTTTTCGTTTCCTTTCTTGATTTCGTTGATTTTCTCATGGGTTTTGATATTTGTTGCAGCTAGTTCGATTACTAATACATTGACTCATCCTTTGAACATGAAAAGCATATTTAACTCAACTGTTCTATTAATGGCTGATTTTATTATTATGTCCATGATTGCTGTACTTGTTGGATTGGAACAAGTTGGTTTTAAAAAAGTAATAATATTGACGAAAGGGAAATCTGTAAAAAAAGGCTTTATCCTTAAACAGGACAAATATGTACGAGTACTTACTGATTCGCGTGTAATCAATATTGATAATGAAAGTATATATTCAATTAGTGAATGTGGTTTTTATCGATATGATTTGACATCAATCCTTAATGAATCAGTGAGATACTACCTGGGACATATTACAAATGTTATCAGTAGTTTTTTTAGATACTGTCGGGAGCACATTATAAGTCCTATCCATAATTTATTCAGAGATACTTTATCTTAATGTATCAACAACGGAACACAAGCCAAATACTCTTTCCTCACCAATTCAGGATCAAATTCCAGGTAATTATTAGCCCAGGTCTTTTTCTTCAGAGAATCCCCCCTGTGCCAATTGATATAAACTTCCTGCATCCCTGCTCTCTGGATTACACAACATGTAAACTCTAAGTAAAGAATTACTATAAAAAACAGAAGTTAAGTGCCCCAACCCCATAATAGAAACCTATGATTCATCCTGATTCAGGATAAACACAAATTCCTTTCCGGATTTTTGTTTTTGGAGGTGACCCAATTCTTCAAGATAATACAGGTCGTGCCTTGCTGTTGCATAGGACACTCCGTGCGTGCTTTCTACTTCCTTGATCGTAATTGTTTTGTGAGGATATTTTATGAAACCTTTCAGTATGTCGCGCTGCCTGTTGTTAAGTCTGTCTGATTCCTTGATAGTTTTTAGTGCTTCATACTGCTCTTTCTGTTTACTGGTCAAATACTCTTGGATTTCATGCAACGATTCCATTATTGCATCTAGATTAAATTTTATAAAGTATGTAAGATCCCCCACCTCTTCATCCTTATTGAATGCAAAATCAGATTCAGTATACTGATATGCCAATTTATACTGCCTTCTTTTCTTGTATATCAAACGTGAAACAGACATATATTCGAAAAGCCAGTAGTCCTGTTTGAGAACATACCAATAAAACAAGCTTCTCCCAGTTCGTCCATTTCCATCATTGAATGGGTGAATATAGTTTAGTAAATAATGAAGGAAGATTCCTTTAATTATAGGATGTATGAACTTATCGTTATTATCATTTGCAAATTTACATAGCTCATTTACTAATACAGGAACCTCTTCTTTTTTTGGAGGGGTGTGTAAAATCTCACCATCATTGTCAAAAACCATGATTTCATCGTTATCTCTGAAAACGCCTTCGTCCGTAGGTTCTTCCAAAGTATCAAGAGTCATCCTCTTTTGGATTTCAAGTAGAAGACTAGGAGTTAATTCTTCATTCTTGATTTCTAACACATATTTCATGGTGTTATAATTGTTTATGATCATTTTTTCGTCTTTATTAGTAGGTTTCCGGTTTTTCCTCAGCATTTCCTTAGCAACCCTGCGTGATGGCGTTGCCCCTTCAATTTGACTCGATGCAATGGCTTCTTCCATAAGGGAATTCAATATGTATTTCTCACGAGTGTCGGATATTGATTCTAACCTACTTTGTAAATTACCCGCAGCATCTTTATCGAGGATATGTAATTTTTCTTGAAAATCCCGTAGCATTGTATAAGTGAACGTATATTTTCCAAAGTTAATAGAAGGTTCGAGTTTCATTATTCTGAAAAACTTCATCAGAAACCATAAATATTCAGGTTTAATTGGAATCTGATTTTTTCTTTTTTTAATTTCGTCCCAATGTAGATATCTTTCATTATACTCGCCGATGAGTTCCAGAACTTTGTGATCGTTAAGATATTTGAGTGGCTCTTCTTTTTCTTCTGGTGAAAGGATGGGAGTTGCAGGTAACTTTTTCATATCCACCTTTATTCTTTCTTACTATTTTAATTATTAGTTTAATAGATTTTAACAGATTCTAATAATTGATATTTCGATTTATTTTTGGTCCAATTTATTAATTTAATAGATTTTGACAGTTACAATTAGTTTAGTTAACAACCTACTTTTTAGACTTCATTAAATAGATTTATTAATCCGGTTTTATTCAATATGGTAACCGAGGTATTTTTCTTCAGAGAATCACCCCTGAGCCATTTGATATAAACTTCCTGCATCCCTGCTCTCTACATCTGTGTAGTGAATTTTCAAATATACAAATTTCTATATAGTAGATAGTATGTATATTTATTTATGAGACTTAGAAGAATAATGATAGTGTTTGTGTTCTTAATTCTGATAAGTTCAGGATGCGCAGAACAAGAAGAATTCACAATATCAGATAATGCAACTATAATATCCATGAAATATGTGGTCACTTCACCAACTGACATGGAAGTGCAGGAACTGATAATTAATTCAACTTCCATGAATCTCAGTATATATAGTCCTGACAATGAACTCAAAGCACGGTATGTCACCCCAATGATCAAGTACCAGTGGGAACAGCCTCCTTATATGCTGAAAGGAAAGCCTTTCCTTGAGATAACTTCCTCTTCCAAAGCACAGAAAATCCGACCAGATGCTTCAGATTCCGGTACTCTGGAAGTTACCGTGCTGCAGGATGGCATTATCTACAAATTAACCATTGATTCAGATTCTCCAGAATATCAAATTGGAGATTTGTATGAGATTGAAGGTTATATGGATTCTTTGAGACAACTTGCATTTGAACCTACCTTTGATGAAGCACAGGAAATTGTTGAGCAATTGATCATTTCGATGCCGACTTACAGTTTTGATGGGTCAAACCTGACATTGGACGAACATATTCGCGAAGATACACTGCCTTCTACACACCTGTTGATCTACACATTCACCAGCAGTCATGAAGGCTATGGTGACCGCTCGGATGAAGTGTTAACTGAAGCACCCACTAACCACACAATAAGAGTTACCTTTAGCCAGCGTGAGATCAGAAAAGCCATAATTGACGGATCATGGAATGAGATAGATCAAGAAACAGTATAAAGTAACCTTACACAAAGTGTGAACTCTTAGGCAATAACAATTCAGGAAAAAGATTGTGAAGATGCGCCAACCGGGATTCGAACCCGGGTTTAGGGCTTGGAAGGCCCCAGTCATAGCCGCTAGACCATCGGCGCACATTGCAACCCATACAAGTGTTTTTCAAATATAACGTTTTCGCCTGGTGCTGAAATAACGGCAAATAAGTATATTTTGTACAGGCGCATCTGAAGCTTACAATCAAATACAGAGGACAAAATTGACCGATGCCGCAATTCATACGGAAAAGATAACAAAAAAATACAACGAGCTGTTGGCTGTCGATAGCATTGACATCACAGTGGAGAAGGGAGAGCTCTTCGGACTACTTGGGCCTAATGGTGCAGGCAAGTCAACGCTCATAGGCATGCTTTCCACCATGCTCAGGCCCACTTCGGGCAACGCACAGGTATGGGATTATGATATCAGGAAGGATGCCACAAAGGTACGCAAGTCCATCGGCGTTGTATTCCAGGACACCACCCTTGACCAGAAACTCACCGGAAGGGAGAACCTGGACCTTCACGGAAGGCTCTATGGCCTGCCAAAGAAAGTGCGTCATCAACGGATAAGCGAGGTACTGGAACTGGTTGAACTCTCGGAATGGGCAGATGAGATCGTGCAGAAGTATTCCGGCGGGATGATGCGCCGTCTCGAGATCGCAAGGGGACTGATGCACCATCCTAATGTGCTCTTCATGGACGAGCCGACGCTCGGGCTCGATCCACAGACAAGGAATCACATCTGGGATTACATAAAAGAGCTCAACCGGGAAAAGAACATCACCATCATACTCACACCCCACTACATGGAAGAGGCCGACAGGCTCTGCAACCGCCTGGCCATCATCGACCACGGGAAGATAATCACAAGCGGAACACCCTCCGAATTGAAATCATCACTTGGCGGTGACATCCTTACACTCGGACTCTCCACAGCCGATGATGCCAGAAAGCTCATTGAGAACTACCCGACAAATTCGCTCACGGGTAGCATATCTGCATCGGAGAATACAGTAAAGATAACCACCTCAGATGGTGAGCGCACAATACCCGATGTGCTGAAGATCACATCTCAACTTGGACTTGATATACAATCCGTGAGCCTGCACAAGCCGACCCTTGATGATGTCTTCCTGCACTATACAGGGAAAGGCATCCGGGACTCGGACACCGGTGCAGGAACGATGAAAACACTTCGAAGGAGAAGCTGGGCGGGAAAATGAGAAACAGAACTACAGTGCGTAGTTCTCGCGCAACTCCCTGATTCTGTCCCTGAGTTCCGCAGCCCTTTCGAACTCCAGGTTCTTGGCGGCGAGATGCATTTCCGCCTCCAGGTCAATGACCATGTCCGAAAGCTCCACAGAGGACAGGTCTTCTGCTATTGACATTATCTCCGAGACCTGTTCGTACTCTCTGGATTCAACCAGCTCTTTTTGCAACGCTTTCTTGATGGTCGTAGGAGTGATGCCGTGCTTACGGTTGAATTCCATCTGGAGTTTGCGACGCCTGTTGGTTTCCCTTATTGCACGCTCCATCGAACCTGTCATCTTGTCGGCATACAATATCACACGCCCCTCAGAATTCCTGGAGGCACGGCCGATGGTCTGGATGAGGGAACGCTCCGAACGCAGGAAACCCTCCTTATCAGCATCCAGTATGGCAACGAATGCAACCTCCGGAATATCCAGCCCTTCCCTCAAGAGGTTGATGCCCACAAGCACATCGAATTCACCCTTTCGCAGGTTCCTTACGATCTCCGCACGCTCGAGAGTGTCTATATCAGAATGCATGTACCGTACCCTGATACCCATTTCCACCAGGTAGTCCGTCAGGTCCTCGGCCATTTTCTTTGTAAGGGTTGTCACCAGAGTACGGAAACCTTCAGCAGTCACTTTCCTTACCTCGTTGATCAGGTCGTCCACCTGGTTCTCTATCGGCCTTACCGTGACACCGGGGTCAACAAGGCCTGTAGGGCGAATGATCTGCTCCACCACAGCACGACTCTTGTTAAGTTCATATTCTGCCGGTGTCGCGGACACGTAGAGAACGTTGTTCAACTGCCTTTCAAACTCGTCGTACCGCAGGGGGCGGTTGTCGTATGCGGACGGAAGGCGGAACCCATAGGATATGAGCGAGTCCTTCCTTGCATGGTCACCGTTGTGCATGCCCCTTATCTGCGGGATCGTGACATGGGATTCGTCGATAACGACCAGATAGTCTTCCGGGAAGAAATTAAGCAGGGATGAAGGTGGTTCACCCGGCTTGCGACCATCGAAGTGCCTGGAATAGTTCTCGATACCGCTGCAATAGCCAAGTTCTCTTATCATCTCGATGTCGAACCTTGTACGCTGCTCAAGCCGTTGTGCCTCAAGGAGCTGGTTCTCCGACTTAAGACGGACCAGTTGCTCCTCGAGCTCGGCCCCGATGGACTTCAGCGCCTCTTCAATGTACTCTTCCGGCATAACGAAGTGCTTTGCAGGATATATCATGGCACTCTCACCGGCAGCCAGCTCATGAATGATCTTTCCGGATACCGGATCAAAGTATGCTATCCTGTCTATCTCGTCACCGAAAAGCTCTATCCTTATTCCCTGGAGTTCCTGAGCCGGAAAGACCTCAATAGTATCTCCCCTTGAGCGGAACTTCCCCTTGCTGAAGTCAATGTCGTTGCGTTCATACTGTATATTGATAAGGCTCTCAAAGAGTGACCTTTTGTCTATCTCTTCCCCGACCGTCAGAATGACCGACATCTTACGCCACTCTTCAGGGGAACCGAGGTTATAGATGCAGGATACGCTGGCCACAACGATGACATCCTTGCGTTCGAGCAGGGACCTTGTAGCGGACAGGCGTAACCTGTCGATCTCCTCATTAATGGAAGAGTCCTTTTCGATGTAGGTATCAGTTGTCGGGATGTATGCCTCGGGCTGATAGTAATCATAGTAACTTACGAAATATTCCACCGCATTGTCCGGGAAGAACTCACGGAACTCGGAGAAAAGCTGTGCAGCAAGGGTCTTGTTATGTGCGATCACAAGTGTGGGCTTCTGTATGTTCTGGACGACGTTTGCAACCGTGAACGTCTTGCCCGAGCCAGTCACACCCAGCAGGGTCTGATGTTTCTTATTATTCTGGAATCCATCTGAAAGCTGCGCTATGGCCTTTGGCTGATCTCCCCGGGGTTCATATTCGGATACAAGTTTGAACGGACGCATCAGTTGTAGTATTGAACTGAACCTGTATAAACATATTCACAAAGGCTACGCGTGCATATTACATACTTGTGAACAACAAAAAACAACCTAACAGGATCACAGTTTAACCACACAAACTCATCTGAAAACAATGAAATACAATACCATAAGAACTATTGCCAGAATCACCAGGGTTTGTGCGCTCTTATTGTCGGAACCAAAGATGATCGGTATCGGACCTATCATGATGATACCCCCACCCTTTACTTCGGTCTTCGAATCTTCGTTCCCGCCACTGTTCCCGAACATCGAGCCGATACTACCGAACATCACCAGTAGGAATCCCAGCGCGATCAGTAGCAAACCCGCGGAAATAAGTAATGTCGACATTATCTCATCCTCGTTGTGAACAGGAGATAAGCAATTGCTATAATGACACCGGCCCACAGCATGGAAGATGTGATCTCAGGTGAAGAGCCGAATGCTATCGGTATCGGACCTATGAGTAAGACACCTCCGAACTCCCCACCGGACTCATCTGCCGAAGAGAGCATGCCCAGGAATACCAGAATGAAACCAAGGACAATGAATAAAATACCGACTCTAATGGCGTTCTGAGATAAACTCATGGTTAAGAAAAGGATTTGTGGGATTTATACCCTGTTATGAAACTGATGCAGAACACTTACCCCGGCATCGGGATAGGAGGGCTCCACTTCGTCAGCAACATACCTGTATTCACGCTGGGTCCTGTTACCACGGCGGTCGAGCAGTTTCTTCTGGAACATCCTGGAGAGATAGGTGGATACGGTACTCTGTTTTATCGGACCGTATATCCTCTCATATTGCTGCTGGATATCCTGTGAAGAGAACCAGACCCTTGGATACTCATACCTGAGGAAGAGCTCAAGCCTCTCGTTTATGGTAAGGGATGAGTCGTTGATCCGTTCCCTCAGAGTTGTAGTACGCGCACGGACCTGGGCCCTGCGCGTATCCTGCTCCCTGGAAGCTATTACTTCTGGCACAGCCGGTTGAGCGTGGTGGTTGTGGAGTGGTGGTTGGGCAATAGAGGAGTTTTGCTGAACCGGCTGTCCGTAGAAGTAATAAGGTGCTGCTGGGGGAGGCAGATAATAATTGTTTGGTTGGAATACTGGTTGTTGTTGTTGTTGTTGTTGCAACTGCTGATAGAACTGTGGTGGAACCGATTGTTGCATAGACATTTGTTGCCCCTGAAACTGATTCACAGCTTGTGGATGTGGATTCACATGTTGTGCAGTATTAGGAACATGACCAGTAGAATTAGATAATAGAGTGGACGAAGGTTCGGTGTATGGTTGGTTCTCGTCCTCCAGAGAGTCTATGAACGCAAGGATGCACCGTTTCCAGTGCTTCCCGCCGAACTCGACACTCGTGCTTTCCGCGCCATCTTCACCGATGATCTCAAGCCGAACCTTCATCCTTTTTGCCTCTTTTGCGGATCCATTCATCCCCTCAGACTTGTGGATTCACATACCATGTATCCCCTCAGATAATGGTTGCTCGTTTAAGTTTGATCCGTTGATACGTGATCACTTCCGGAACACAATGTTTCCTTGTGACCTGCAATTACTTCAATGGAAGTAATAATATATAAATATTCCGTTTGATATTAGTATGCATTTGTTTTTAGAGAGAATAAAGCTCTAAAATCCCTTTTTTCATAATTTTGAGGGATTAAGACAGCTATACTATTCTTTCACCACAACATTAACTGCAATTAATGGTAGATATATTTTTCTTTTTTGTTCTAATAAGAGGTTTTATTTTTTATTAATTGGACTGAACACAGCATTAAAGTCTTTAATTCTGGAATAATACCTTTAAAACAATTTATTTTCCAAAAATAGGACAAAAACAGGAAAAACAGGTGTTTTTTGTGAAAGCAAAAAAGATACTTTTCTGGCTAAAAAAAATACACATGCGGGAAAGCATACCACCTAGAAAAGATAGCAGATTATTTTATATTAGATGATACCCATAGTATGCCCCTATGTCAAACAGTAGTGCTGAGTCGCCGGTTGACACTGAAAACCCAAAAATGGGAACTCAAATTGAGTCTGATGCAACTGAAAAGAAAGATGTTGATTCATTGCTTCGGGAAATCGAGATCCTGAAAATGAACAACGAGAGCATGCGGGCAAAGACCCTTGAAGCAAGCATGTTAGCCAACAGTTACCTTGAAGAGGCAAATAAACTCAAAAAACAGATCGAACAACTGACAAGGCCCCCACTGTTCATTGCAAGTGTGATGGAAGTGGAAAATGACATGGCAGTTATAAGACAGCATGGGAACAATCAGGAGGTTGTCACAAGGATCCCTCCGCATTTCCATGGCGAGATACAGCCGGGAATGAGGGTCTGTGTAAATGCTGCGTTCTCTATAATATCCATTATCAGCAGGGCAGCGGATGTGCGCGCGCAGGTCATGGAGCTTATCAATTCACCAGGGATAGACTATGATATGATAGGAGGGCTCGACGATGTCCTCAAGGAAGTCATCGAATCCGTGGAGTTACCGCTTACCGAGCCCGAGCTCTTTGAGAAGATCGGCATCGAGCCACCAACAGGAGTTCTGCTTTACGGTGCTCCTGGTACCGGAAAGACGCTTATCGCAAAGGCTGTGGCATCCCGCGCGCAGGCAACTTTCATCCGCATGTCAGGTTCGGACCTGATCCAGAAGTTCGTTGGTGAAGGTGCGCGCCTTGTGAAGGATGTGTTCCAGATGGCCAGGGATAAGGCCCCGACGATATTGTTCATCGACGAGATCGATGCGGTGGGAGGCATGCGTACCCACGACGGTACCACAGGTTCCGCGGAAGTGAACAGGACTATGCTCCAGTTGCTTGCGGAGATGGACGGTTTTGACGCAACAAGGGATGTGAAGATCATTGCCGCAACAAACAGGATAGACCTGCTTGATCCGGCATTGCTCCGCCCCG
>JAWSUM010000005.1:0-58786 GCA_033549165.1 Methanolobus sp. | reverse complement strand
AATGTTTTTCAGTAGAACTGACAGAAACGCAAGGATTTCTACAGAACCGAAAAAAGATACCCATATGCGAAAGATATTCAAAAAAAAGAGATCAGAGTAGCACTTGTGTGCTACTTCTGCTTATTCAATGTTCTTTTCTTCTGCTCAACATACCGGCTATTGCCAGCATTCCGATCAGGGTCACTGCGCTGAATCCCGGAAGGCCGTTCGATGTTTCTTCCTGTCCCTTGGTATTCTCTGCTTCTGCCTGAACTTCTGAATCTTCAACGTCTGCAGTTGTAGAATCCTGCTCAGCAGCTTGGACAACACCTGAATTCTCCAGTGCGGTT
The DNA here is from genome assembly GCA_033549165.1 of Methanolobus sp. Classification (GTDB taxonomy): domain Archaea; phylum Halobacteriota; class Methanosarcinia; order Methanosarcinales; family Methanosarcinaceae; genus Methanolobus. The sequence continues at coordinate 58,457 of JAWSUM010000005.1, read as the reverse complement.
ATTGCGAAAGGAGAGAATCCGGGTGTATGGGCTGTGAAGTAGACAAGTTCGGAATCCTCGTCTGTCACTGTGGTTTCAAGCTGGTTCCATTTCGTGGTATACCTCATGAGCCTTATGTTGACAGGGTCAATGTTATTCTCTTCCAGCCAGGTCTTCTCTACAGTGAATGAGATCTCCGGGCCGGATATTGTGCTTGAGCTCGCCCAGCCGCCCTTGCCTACCCAGATGTTCATGTTCCTGTACACCTTGCCCTCTGGCTTTGATTCTGCAAGTGCTGAAGTATCGTGAAGGACCTCGATGGTCACAGAGATCGTTCCTGCATTGAGCAGAGGTGTGAAGGATATAGCACTGACAGGATTTTCCTCATCGGTGAAATCGTATTGAGCAAGGACATCTTTCTGCAGGTATGCACTCTTGACGTTCTTGAGGGCGATGTTCTCGTAGGTTTCACCGCTGGCGCCGCCACCGCCGCCTCCGCCACCACCGCTGCTTGAGCTGGTAGTTGAATCAGAGGATGTTGATGGTCCGGCAACTGAAGAACTTGTTGTTACCGTTCCTCCGGGCACGGTGGAGGTAACAGAGATTGTCAGTGTGTTTGAGGAAGCAGGGTTGTCGGCGGTCACTGTCCATGAACCCGAACTTGATGCGGCAGGTGCGATGGTTCCAAGTGATGCGGGATCGGTTCCACTGCTAAGACTCCAGCCACTTGGAAGTGCCAGGTCTACTTTGACATTGGTAGCGTCGGCGGCACCTGCGGAGGCACTGTTCGATACCACATAGCTTATAACAACATCATCCCCTGCACTGACGGATGAGACATCGGTGCTGGAAGACACTGCCAATACGGGCCTGTCCTTCACCGTAATAGCAGTAGATGCTGTTTTTGCAGCACTGCTACCATCATCCCCGGTGGATGATATCGTAAATGGGGATGAGCTTGTCCCTGTGGACACGGCTGTAACGGTCCATGATACTGATTTGGTACTGTCGCTTGTGAATTGTACCTGCTGTGTCGGGCTTGGTATTGTGAATTGTCCCGAATTGTCGGTAAGGGTCACATCCACTGTCAGTGTACCGGATACACTAGCAGCAGTAACAGTTGATGTTATAGTGATGCTCTCATCTTTCACAACACTCGTATCGTAGCTTATACTTCCCATGCTAAGGGAAGCGGCAGCAAAAGCAGTCGGGATCATCCCGGCTGCCACCAGCATAGCTACTAAAAACAAAATTATTCTTTTCACAGGAACTCACCTTCCATATCGCCTTCATCACCTATGCCGCCTCCGCCGCTCGCGTGGCCTTCATCTTCGTAAAGGGCCATCAGCTCATCATTGACTCTGAAGAAGTTCATCTTCAGTGTCTCCGTTCCGCCGGAATCCTTTTCGATGGTGACAAAAGCCGTGAATTCGCCGAAGTCGTAGTCGATGGCTGACAGGTCGCCTGACGTGATCTCAAGCAGGCCTTCACCGTTGACAAGGGTAGTATTGATCATCGCGGAACTCATGTTCCATGAGACCGGCAGATTGTCAGCAGGTCCTTCCTCGAAGTATCCTCCGAAGTTCATCTTCAGTGACTGCAGCTCGGCAGTACCGTTCACCGGCGTGCCGTCAAATTCCCTTGCAGTGAGGTATATGGTAATACTGTCATTGATATCGAAATCAAACACCGGTGCAAAGGATTTGAGTGTCGCGGTATCTCCGCTTTCGTTGATGTTAAGGGTGGGGAACGCCAGCGGCCAGCTTTCCATATTACCGGAATCGATGTCCCATGCCTCTCCTTCTGACATATTCATTGTCACGATAGAATCCTGGAAAAAGTCGGGTATGGAGTCACCGTATCCACTCTCATTGGTGTACAGGTCATAGATGGAATCAGTGTCCATGTAATTCTCCCAGTCACGCAATGTCGTAAGATCCGCATCATCGTCATATATGGCTTGAGTGGGCATGTTCACTCCGTTAAAGAGCCTGTCTATGAGCAATATGTGATAACGCTTGTCAGAAGTGATCTCACCGACACCTTCCGGCAGTTCATCATCATCGAATTCATTGCCTGCGGTTGCAAGGTCAAGTTCCACATCCTCATCGCTGAATTTGCCTGTATAGAATACCGGCTCATCTGCGGTCCATTCCGGTATCGGGTACACCTGGGTGGCGCTTCCGTTGAGCAGTATGAACCTGCCTCCCCATTTGGCCACGGATGCTGCATAGTAATTATCGAATTCGGTAATATTCTCACCGATGCGATATATGTTCGTATCACTGCTATTGCTTGCGTTGACAACAAGTACACGATCCTTTGTCTCCATGTAGTGTTCGGGCATCAGGTCATACATTGTGCCGGCTTCGTCCTCGTAACCAAAGACATAGTAATCCTGGTCACTGAAGTTCACTCCCGTAACAGATCCCATGTAACTTGTCATCTCTCCGTTGTCGGTGTTGTCATCCATAAGTGTATCCATACCTTCGATGGAAACGACCGTCAGCGGCCATCTTAACGTGAGTTCCACGCTATCGTTATTGATTGCACTTACATTGAAATCAAGTCCGCCCATCCAGTATTCGCTTCCTTCTGAGAAAGTCTGGGTCTCGGGACCTGAGTCCCAGCTATATCCGGCTACTGTCCAGGGCCATCCCTCATATGACATGGCTATGGTTGCCGAGGAACCCTCTGAAACCTCGGTAAGGGTGAAGTTCCACATATCTTCATAGAAACGTGTGCTTTCACCTAGGTTCAGGGTTACCGTATCACTTTCATTTTTAATCAGAAGGACCGTGTAGTCCAGTGGAAGTCTCGAACCACTTGTATTGATTGTGGCACCGACACCGATCTCTCCCGGTTCAAGAGGGAATCCTCCGTTTGCGGAATAGTTGAATGAGCCTGTGGTGCTGTTATAGTACCAGTCATTGAATGGCCAGTTCATGTTATACATATCTCCCTCTCCGTAGTTATAGGCAGGAACACCTCTCTTGAACTCCACTTCATCGCCATATGCCAGAAGCATATTGTTCCCCGGCATTCCGTCCGAACTGTCATCGTCACTCAGCCTGATGAGTTCGATCTCTCCCGGAGTTCCCAGTGCTCCCGCAACAACGAAGTTACGCAGCTCAAATCGTGTAAGTTCCCAGAACATCTCCTCGTTCGCGACAGCATATTCATCGCCGATGGTAACATTGTAGTGTATCATCCATGAGCCGGTTGGTATACCTGCTTCGGAAGTATTGATCTCTATAAGGGCCAGTCCGCCGGAGTCCGTGGTGGCGTTGATGTTCTCAAGAGTTTGCACCGACTTGCCTTCGTCTATCAGGTAATCTATCCTGACATCCTTGCCCGCGAGAGGTTCACCAGCCGGTGTCGTTACAAGGAACGGTATCTTCATCACGGAACCGTTCTGGAATGTTCCGATATGCATTCCGTTCCAGCCTTCCTCATATGTGCTGAATTGCAGGTTATACGCAGAGGACTGGTACTTATTGCTGAGCAGGTATATCGGGTCACCTCCGAACTGGACGGGCTCTCCCGCACTTGCGTCGATATATCCTGCGGAGAAGTTGTACGAATTACTGATGAGCACCTTGTCATACTTTCCGGCTGTAATGGAATCCGCCATCAGTACGATGTAGTTATCATCGAAGTATTCGCCATCCCCGTCCAGGTCAATTGACATCCATTCCTCGTCATGGAAGTTGCCTATGAGGAACTTTCCTGACTTGCTCATGGATAGAATCGTCTCGTTCAGCAGAAGACCGTTCTTAAGGGTGTTCTGGCCTTCCAGTTTAACGGTTCCGTCAGACTTGATCTCGGTAATTTTCCAGGTCCTTCCTGTATAATCGGTGAACGAGGACCCTTCGGATGCATTGAACACCTGCGTGGTCGTGTCATTGGATAGGTTACCTGTCACTCCGCCTCCCTCGAGATCTTCATATTCGATGTAAAGCGTATCGTGGATGGTATCGATTACCACCATTGAGTAATAGGGCACAAAACTGTGATTCCATGAATCATCGCCCATGACCTCATAACTGGTCGTGAGAGGTGAGATTCCTTCTCCTCCTATTATCCATCCGTCAATCTTGCCTGCACTTACATTGCCGATACTCTCCAACTGGTTCTGCTTTGTGAGTATGTCCGTTGTGGCATTGATAGATGTTGCATTGGTATAGAACTGTGCACCGCTGACGGTAATTCTCATGGGGTTTGTAACAGTGACACTTGCCAGTTCAAGCTGGAACCAGAAATCGGTGTACACTTCACTGCCGTCTCCGTCCGTGACCTTGAGTGTCATCATATAGGCACCCTGTGCCCAGCCGCTGGTGTTGATGGATACATTGATCTCATTGGCACTTTCCCCGGCTTCCGTGGCGGTGATGCCGGCCATCTGGCTCTTTGTCTTGTAACTGGTCATCCACATTCCTTCCTGCATCACTTTCTCCACGGTCACATTCGTAATATTATGCGTACTGCTTCCCCACATCTTATCATCAGATGCTTTTACGGTGACGTTGATGAAACCGTTTGTCGGGAACCTGTATTCCCACCCGGAATCAACCCACGCAACAAAGGCTGTGGTGTGTACCCAGGCCCTTCCAACCTCTGTGGAATTCCCGTCGGTTGCCTCGAAGACAAATTCGAAGTTACCGCCTCTGGACAGTCCCGGATATTCGTAGTAGCCTGTTCCGTTGATGGTTCCTATCTCAACATCCGTATCATTATACATGGTCGGAGGCGTCATCATGTTCCAGTCACCCATTGAAATGACCTTTGTCAGGGTGACGTTGACTTCCTTGGAACTGAAACTGCTGTCAAAGGCATTCAATGTGAAGTTAATGGGCTGGTCAATTCCCGCCTCCCATGATGTGGAATGTGGGTAGAATATGAAGTTACTGACCTCGAACCATCCGTTCCCGTAGTCCACAACGCCGTCCTGGGTTGTCATTTTTATCCTGACGTTGTAGAATCCGGACTTCAGGCTGTTCTCGGGTGAAATGCTTAAAGTGGCGTCGCCACTGGAATCGGTCGTAACCGAGCTTGTGGCACCAGTCACGGAGATTGTCTCACCGTTCATCCCGTATTTCACGCTTTCAACTTCAATGGAAGCACTTGATACGTTATTTCCACTGATGTCTTGGACATGTACTGCCAGTTCGATGGTGTCATCCGATCCGAATACCTTAAACATGTTCGAATTCTTGTCAAACACCGGTCTTGCTTTGATCTTGTAGAGTTTCTCATCGAACCATCCGTCTCCTATTACTATCTTTGGTGTGCCGTTCACTGTGGCATTGACCCAGAACCTGACGTAATGGAAGCCAAGATATGAGTCTGTGACATTGAATTTGAGAACCTTTCTGTCACCCATAAAAGGAACGTTGATGGTTGTAATTGCGGGATTTTCCATATATCCGGTAACCACTTCCGAAGCACTGTCACTCCATACCTCGACAAGCCCTGCCTCATGTATGTCCGATGCGGGTATCTCAGAGCCGGTCGACGGGTCAAATGCGGTGATCATAATCCTTGCAGTGGAATTTGGGGCTACTGTAGGGCTGAACCATCCCATCTTGTTAACAGGTTCTCCGTGTATGAAAAGATCCTGTACGATAATACTTCTTCTTGCCGTGTTCCAGGTTGAGGTGTTGACCTTTACAAGCACGTCATAGACACCGTTCTGGGAAGGTGCTGTGAAATTGATCACGGCAAAGGTATTCCCGAGGTTTTGTTCTATCTCGTTCTGGATATCTGTCGGAACGTCAAGATAGGTGTAGAAGGTGGTGGCATTCATTATGGTCCAGGAAGGCATGATTTCAGTTCCCGTACTGCCAGTGACATTAAGGCTGAATTTTGCTGTATCGAGTCCTGTCAGTGATTCGAAATCCAGGTTCTCCCCGCTGCTGAGGTTTGTCCCGGCAACGATGAGGAAACCTTCTTCCCCGGGTGCAAAGCCGTCGCTTTCTCCTTTATTTTTGGACACTACCTTCAAAAAGATATCATAAGCCTTTATGTTGTAGCTGGTGTACGTTTTCTGTGTCTGGCTGCTTGTGACAGCTTCGTATTCCACATAATAGGTGTCTATTTCCTCTTCCTCGGGAATCGTATAGTTTGCTGTGTAGGCACCGATACTACTGTCGTATTCAAGTTCCAGCTCATTGAGGTATGACTCGTTGTTCTTGCTTGTAATGGTGGCATTCACTGCAGCACCTGTCAGCGGTGCCCCTGAACTGAGATTTTTGAGGTATACTACCGGCACCATTACTTCACCGCGGGCAAATGTGTGCTTGGGTGTGTTTTCGGTTGACAGCATGTCACCGAACATGTCCATGGTGTTCACGACAAATGATATATGTCCGATGTCACCTGCAACAAGGTGGTAGGTACCTGCAGTATTTGTGATATTTATGGCTGTTGTATTAAGTCCTATGGAATCGGTTACCAGTTCCACAGAATCTATTTCAGTACCATTATCCCTCAGATATTCAAGTGTAATTGTATTCTGTACGGGATATCCGGTAGAGTTCAAAGCCAGGATCGTGACGTTAACCGATTCACCACCTGTGAAACCCGGTCTCACTGTTTTTGCCAGTATGATACTGTTTTCATTGTTTATGTTTATGAATTTGTAGGTGATGCCATTGAGTTTTACTTTTGCCCCTTCTACAAGATTTCCTATTACACTCATGCCTGAACTATCAGAGTTCATCTCCATGTCAGAGTCATCGTCGACATAAGCTACATTTGTGTCTGACACCAGGAAGTAATATGTGGTGCTTCCGAGGAGCACACTGCCTCCGGTCTTGCTTACATTGAGTGATCCGGTGATGCCGTGACTATCATTTAGGGGAATACTGATTACATCACCTTCTGTGAACATTACTTCGATTGTCTGGGGGTCGTTTGCTCCGACAACGTTCATGAACAGGTATGGCGAAGTGACGCCGGTTTCTGTGTCCACGGCAACTATTGTATAACTCCCCGCGTCATCCGGTGCGGTCACCGTTGTAGAGAATGTTCCTCCTGAAGCCGTGATCGTTTTATTGGATGTCTGGTTAGCAGGATCGGTGAATTCATCTCCTGCAGGCCATATTATTATCTTGACCTCTCCCGAATTATTGCCATCCTGTATCTCTCCGGTTATACTTATCGTATCACTCGGACCGTATGTTCTTCCATCTATACTGAACTTTTGGATAGATGCTGCTGAACCAGTAGGGTTGATTAGCAACAATATCACAATTGTTAAAAATATCAGAACGCCAGTCCTGATATATTTTTGAAAATATCGTTTATCAGAATTCATTCATTTCACATCCAACCCATGAATATAGAATTAGATAGTTTTAACTAGTATATTTGAAATTATATATAAAATGTTTGTATAGAATCAACAAAATCACACATTAATTTTATGTTATAAGTAGTTGTCTTTTTAGGTACGTTAAATGAAAAAGTAAGTCACAGACCATTTCTTTGTATTTTGGCCTGGGTGGTGTTGATGATTTTATTATTATAATAAAAAATAGTGGCGGATATTCACAATCTTTTTATCAGATTAAAACCGATAATTAATGGGGAAAAGGTATGGTACATTCTGCTAATAGGAGTCCAGGCGCCTTTGCACATGTAGTGCAATCGATCCCCGATTACTCCGAGATAATCATTCTGATCTTGATTCTGGCATTGTTATGGATGTCTTCTGATGAGATTGCAAACTTTATGGGCCTGGTACGCGATGCGTTCATATATCGCGGTGGTCCGTGAATATGCTACATATAATTTACACTGTAGCTCAAAAAGTGGCTGAATGCCGGAGTATATACAATTTAGATAATGAATTAGTGGGGTTTTCATGGTTGAAAAGATGACTGTTGTAAAGAGAATAGATGTATTCTCCCTGGGAAAAGTAGTCGGCCTTATATATGCTATTTTTGGAGTGATAATAGGGGCAATAATAACTATATTCTCACTTCTGGGGGCCGTGGCAATGCAAGGGCTTGGTTTTTCCGGTGCGATGAGCCTGTTCTTTGGCATCGGCTCGGTTATTGTGATTCCTATCTTCTACGGAATAATGGGTTTTATTGTCGGAGCCCTTGCAGCATGGTTCTATAACATTATAGCCGGATGGGTAGGCGGAATTGAAATAGAAGTGGATGTTACATAAGAACAAGATTGACATCCGGGGAATTTTTCTTCAATGTCTAGGTGGCCTGGTATAAATCTGCATGCAGGTGTGTTTCAATTTTGTGTGGTCCTGACTCCCGGTTCCCTTCCTGTTTTTATAGATAGTATTTAAGGTACATTACACATAAGTTGCAGTTACTCCATTTTCTGGCAATGTGTATGAAAAATTACTTTAAGCTCTTCCTCTAAACTTAATATTGAAATCCCTGAGGTAAGATATATGGTGGATACTGAATTTCTGTTCCAGTGGAGTTATTCTTTACTTACTCTGTTCGAGACGATTCTGACCATAGTGGGTGCACTGCTCATCTTTTATGGTGGTGTCATTGCAGCAGGGGAAATTCTTCTCCATGAATTCCGAAAAAAACCTTATACCTACGCATATATCAGGAAAATGTTTACAGACAGGATTCTGTTCGGCCTTGAATTCCTGATTGCTGCGGATATTTTCCTGACTATTAAGAACCCCAGTGTAAGGGACATTCTGCTCTTGGGTGCGATAGTTATCATCAGGGCTATACTTGGGTACTTCTTGACCAGAGAAATGCAGGAGTATCACTTTAAAGGGTAGTATGGGAATAACTTTGGTCTCATACCAAAAATAGATTGTATTTTTGGCCAAAATTCAAAAAGAATATATACCTCCTGCAATAATGCATATCCCATGCAGGAAATAACAGGGCTTGAACTCTCTCCTAAAAAAGTGGAGTATCTCAAGTTTCTCTTTAAAAAAGGGGGGCTTGTAAGGACGACGGATCTGTCATCTCAGCTGGGTGTGGATCCATCTACTTCTACGAAGACTATCAGTGACCTTGCACAAACAGGTTATGTGGAACATATTCCCTACCGGGGTGTGAGACTTACTGAAGGTGGGCATGCATATGCCGAGTTCCTGGTCAACAGGCACAATATACTGAGCCTGATGCTGAGTCATTACGGCCTGTCGCCTGAGGATGCATGTGAGGAAGTATCGCGTTTTGAGTCATTTGTCTCCAAATCTGCAGTTGACACCATATGCAGCTCCATGGGCCATCCTACGGTCGGCGTCTGCGGTAAGATCAAACATATATCGTGTGGTATTCCCTGATATTTTTAACAGTAAATTTGGTATTAGTCCAAATAAGTTGCATTAAATCCAAACAAGGATGATCAGATGAACAGAAGAAAATTGATGTTTGTGGTATTCCTCTCTCTATGCCTTGCATTTGCGAGCGGATGTGTTGATGGGCAGGAGGTTTCCGCATCGTCTGCGGACAAACCTGTTGTGGTGGTAAGCATTCAGCCTGAGGCTGAGTTTGTGGAAAAGGTTGCAGGAGATCAGGTTAAGGTAATGGTAATGGTTCCTCCCGGTGCGGACCCACACTCTTATGAAGTGACTCCGGGGCAGCTCAGGGAGCTGAGTGATGCCGATATGTATGTAAAGGTCGGTTCGGGTCTGGACTTTGAAAAGGTATGGATGGACAGGCTGATCGCCGTAAATCCTGGCATGCTGGTAGTCGATGCTTCAAGCGGTATTCAGTTAAGGACCATGGAAGCTCACTCGCATGAAGAAAGTGAAGAAGAGCATGATGCTGAAGAAGGACATGAGGGTGAGGAAGAACATGATGCTGAAGAAAGTGACGGATCCAAGGATCCCCATATCTGGACTTCCCCGCAGGAAGCGCAAATAATGGTGGAGAATATCTATGACGGTCTGGTGGAGATAGATCCGGATAATGCGGAGCTTTACACGCAAAATAAAAATGCATATATTGCAGAATTACAGGCTGCGGATGCACGTATCAAGGAGACACTTGCAGGAAAAGAAGGCAGTAGTTTCATGGTCTACCATCCATCCTGGGGCTATTTCGCAGATGAGTATGGCCTTGAAGAGATATCCGTTGAAATAGAGGGTAAGGAACCCAGTGTGCAGGACATGCGGAATCTGATCGATACGGCAAAGGAAAAGAATATAAAAGTCATATTCGTGCAGTCCGGCTTCAGTACCACAAGTGCGCAAACAATAGCTGACGAGATTGACGGCGAGGTAATACAGGTCGATCCCCTTGCAAAGGGTTATATAGATAATCTCGCAAATGTAACAGCAGCATTTGAAAAAGGGCTGGCGTAAAATGGTCGAAGTGATCAATCTCAAGGATATATGGGTAAGTTATGACAATGTTCCCGTGCTTGAAGCGGTGAACCTTGTAGTTGAGGACAAGGATTTTCTTGCCATCATAGGCCCCAACGGAGGTGGTAAAAGCACCCTCCTGAAAGTTATCCTGGGATTGATCAAACCTGACAGGGGTTCGGTTAAACTGCTGGGGAGCAATCCCAAAAAGACAAGGAAGTATGCAGGTTACGTGCCCCAATCTATCTCTTCCAACCTTGAATTCCCGATAAGTGTATGGGAAGTCGTTCTCATGGGGCGCCTGAGTCATAAGGGTCCTTTTAAATCTTATGATGATGAGGATAAAAAAGCAGCTGAAGAAGCTCTTAAAACAGTCGACATGCTCGGATTCAGGGATCGGCAGATAGGCGAACTATCCGGCGGGCAGAAGCAGAGGGTTTTCATTGCCAGGTCCCTTGTAACCAGTCCGAAATTGCTTATCCTGGACGAGCCTTCCACCGGCATTGATTCAAAGCGACAGAAAGAATTCTACGAACTTCTTAACAGGCTCAAATCAGAAATTGCTATTTTACTGGTCACTCATGACATGAGCGCTCTCTCGGTCTATGTGGATAAGGTTGCCTGCCTGAACAGGAAACTGTATTACCACAATTCCAAGGAGCTCAGTTCCCATGATCTTGAACAGGCATACCAGTGCCCGGTCGAAATTATCGCACACGGTGCCCCTCACAGGGTTTTAAAGGTCCACTGAACGGAGCTTTAGAATGCTGGAAATACTTCAGTACGGTTTTATGCAGAATGCCATTATGGCGGCCATTCTTGCCAGTGTCGCATGTGGTATCATCGGTGTATATGTTGTTGTCAAAAGAATAGTTTTCATAAGCGGCGGCATATCCCATGCCTCCTTCGGAGGGATAGGCATTGGCTATTATCTTGGCGTGAATCCCCTGTACGGGCTGATACCTTTCAGCCTGCTTTCGGCCGTTGTCATGGGGCTTGTCAGCAAACGCTCGAAGGTCGCGGAAGATACCATCATCGGGATTCTGTGGTCACTGGGTATGGCAATAGGTATCATCCTTATTTATCTGACACCCGGCTATGCGCCTGACCTGATGTCCTATCTTTTTGGGAATATACTCACTGTGCCACGTTCGGATATCTATCTGATGTTCGCACTCGATCTGGTGATCATCATTCTGGTCTATGCTTATTATAAGGAATTCATGGCCCTGTGCTTTGATGAGGAATTCGCCAAGGTCGCAGGTATCGATATTGAGAAACTCTATCTTTTATTGCTCTGCCTCATAGCATTGACAATTGTCCTGCTCATAAAGGTTGTAGGTATCATTCTCATAATCGCACTTCTTACAATGCCTGCCTCTCTGAGCCGTCACTATACCAACAACCTCCGCAAGATGATGTATCTTGCAATTTTCTTCGGTGCACTCTTTAGTGTTACAGGCCTCTTCTTTTCATACACTTTCGATGTGCCCTCGGGTGCAACGATTATCCTTGTGATGTCAACAGTATATATGTTACACTTCCTGTACGATGGACTAAAACCAAAAATAGCAGGCTGATCAGTCTTATCTGCTCATCAGCTCTTTTACTTTTTTCAGGACCAGTATTGCATCTTCTCTCTTGATATCTCTTTCGTGGTCTCTGCAATAATTGAAAAGTTCCAGGGCTTTTTCTTCGGGAACTATCCCTTCCTTTGAAGCTTTTTTTGTTATCCCGAAATAGCTCCTCTCTCCGTAATGTGTCCTTTTGGCAAGATTTGTCAGCAACTTGCAGCTTTCTTCATCGATGATATCTTCGTCGCATGCAGCCCTGAAGGTCCCTCTGATGTTCACCATGGGTGCTGAAACGGGTTCGAAGGTATCCGGATTGGTAGTCACGGCCACTTCATCATCATCTTCGATCACCCCGTCCCTGTACCATTCGTAGATCCTGCCTACTCCTGCCATGCCATGTACATCAAGCTCTGAAGCACGCAGGGCGCCCATGCTGCAGCCTCCTACTACTGTAACTCCTGCTTCCATAGCCCTGACTATTTCCTTATGGGTCACAGCCGACTTGCTGAAGAACACGCCGTCTATGATACCTATCAGTGTGTAGCCTTCCTTGACAGCCTTTTCGACATTTCCTCTGAAGACTGGTGGGCGAAAGGTAACTCCTTCAAGTATATCCTTTGCTGCATCGTGGCTGATGCTTGTGCCGGTGAATACCAGTGTTTTGGGATTCTTTGCATTCATTTTCGTGTTCTTTGTCTCCAGGGACGCTCTTGACGTTCCAGTTTTCTTTTCTTTCCCGTTTTTGCCCTGTCTCCAAGGCGTTCCCGGTCAAGGGTATACATCTCAAAGGTAGGTATGAGCACTCTGACTACGGGGACCGGAATGCTTTCTCTTGAAAGGTCTACAACTATTGCGCTGTCAACTAGTTTTTTGAGTTGCTCAAGTACAGTATCGATATTTTCGGCAGGGCTGCTCTTTGACAGATCCTTTATATCTGCCATTGTGGTCTTAGTACCTTCCTCGTACCAGTACTTGTTCATGCGCTTTATTCTTTCATAACCTATTTCCCTGACAAACTTCTCACGCTCGGTATCTTCACGGGCTCCGTGTATCTGCACAACCCTGGACTGGGCAGCTTCTGTGAGTGCTCTCTTGATAGCTATCTCAGGTTTCAGGTGTGAACCTGCGCCCATCACCAGCAGTGCCGGGTCCTTCAGCCTGATGTCATCTGTGGCAGCTACAACGGTCGGTATCTCCGTATCATGTGACAGGAGCCAGAGCTTGATATCTACATCGTTATCAGTGAACCTGCGCAGCAGTTCATAGTTTTCCCCGTCCTCTTCGGAGAGGAGTATCTCTTTCTCAGGGTTTCTGCAGAATTCCGCCGTACTCAGGGCGTCTCTCTCGATGACCTCCAGCAGTCCGTGCAGTATAGCTTCCTCAGGTATATTCCCCGCAGCAAGTCCGTTGGTATTGGTCCTGAAGAGTTTCATTGTTAATCCGGGGGCGTCATATGGATGGTACACTGCATTTGCAGGAACTGCAACCTCTTCTTTTTTCAGGAGATCCCATCCGAGAACCCATTCGACAAGGCTATCATTGGAATACGGCTCGGACATGAGCAGGGATGCAGGGTCCACTGCAGAGCCATGCCTGGATATTTCCTCGTAAGTTACAATTACATGTGGTGCAGCGATGTCTTCATTGACATCCTTGTTCAATCCGTTCCTTTCTGCAAGACACCTCTCATAGCTCTCCATCATGGCAGAGATCCTCGCCTGGTCCTCTGTGATACCCTTGCCGGAATATACGGATATGGCCCCTTCTGCGGCACTTGGCCTTATTGTGGAGAATACCGGTATGCCCAACCTGTCAAGGTCAGTGATACCTGCCACCCTGGTCACTCCTATCTTCTTAAGACTTCTCTTGGCTTTCTCAAGGGTCCCGGCCTCATCAAAGACACGTTGAGTGCCTTCAATATATGAAAGTGATCGATCGATTGTAATCTCTGGCATGTTTAGCCAAAGTCTCTTGCATATATTATATTTCTTGCGACATCTCTCGATCCATGCACTAAAACCTCAGTTCATCCGATAAATTTATATATTTTTTACACTTACAGTAGTGTTTACCGGAAGAACCTCTATAAATATTCTTGCAATGTTATATATGTAGCCCGGTGGTTAAAATAAATGAGAGACAGGAGGATATTATGAGAGACAAGAAATACAAATCCAGATCCAGCACCCACGATTGTCTCAGGAAGGATTTCCACGTTGTTGTCGATGGAATCTCGAAAGACAAGCTCAGTGCAGAAGAAATGGATCTCTGCCGCTTTATGGTAGGCGGCATGCAGGCAAAATAAGCCTGCAAAACTATTTTTATTTTCCTGACATAAGGAAGTCCATGTATGATGTTCATTCCGTCAGGGAAGACTTTCCTGTTCTAAAAGATGTCATTTACCTGGATAATGCAGCTACTACCCAGACTCCTGTACAGGCGGTCAGGGAAATGGAAGAATATTTTTTCAGGTATGCAGGTAATCACGGAAGAGGAGCTCACAGACTTGCCCGCGAGACCACCAACCATTACGAGGGTGCAAGGGAAAGTGTTGCAGGCTTTTTGGGAACGGATCCAAAAAAGACTGTCTTTACAAGGAATGCAACAGAAAGTATCAATATAGTATCCCGCGGTTTTCCCTGGGAAAAAGGTGACCATGTAATCGTTACGCTTGTAGAGCATCATTCAAATCTGCTTCCGTGGATGCGCCTGAAGGATGAAGGTGTGGACCTTACCGTAATCAGGCCGTCTATCACAGGTGTAGTTAACCCCGAGGACATCATGTCTGCTATCAATGGCAGGACCCGTTTGATCGCAGTGAATCACGTCTCCAATGTGTTCGGTTCCACTCAGGATGTACATACGATAGTCCGTTCAGCACATAGGGAAAATGTCAGGGTGCTTGTGGACGGTTCCCAATCGGCAGGGCACATGCCACTGGATATTGCTTCCATGGGTCCGGATTTCTTTGCAACTCCCGGTCACAAGGGCTTGCTGGGTCCGCAGGGAACGGGCGTACTATATATGAAGGAGCCTGATATGATCGAACCGGTATTCGTCGGAGGTGGCATGGTTCGCTCTGTCACGGATTCGGGCTATGAGACCGAACCAAGCCCTGCAAAGTTCGAGGCCGGAACTCCTAACATGCCAGGCGTCATCGGTCTTGGGAGAGCGGTGGAATACGTTAAGGATATTGGTGTTGCAGACATCGAAAAACATGAGGTATCACTGGCCAGGAATGCTGCATTACGGCTTGCTGAGATCGATGGTGTCGAGGTATATGGTCCACAGGACAGGGCTTCGGTAGTTTCCTTTAACGTGAACGGGATGAACGCCCATGATGTTGCTATGATACTGGACCAGACCAAAAAGATATGCGTACGTAGTGGCTATCATTGTGCCATACCTGGAATAGGCCTGCTCGGTGTTGGCGGGACTGTGCGGGCATCATTTGCACTGTACAATACGCAGGAAGAAGTCGATGCACTTGTTGAGACCGTTTCAAGTATCGTCTCACTGGTTGCGTAAGGTGCAATCCCGGCATACATGTGTTTATCTTTTATTCCATGAAGTAGAGATATCTCACAGTAGATGAAAGCAAAAACTTATTATGCGCAGTTATTTATATATTAGTGAACCTGCTTTATTTGCAACCGGAAAATCTATTTCATCAAAAAAGGGGATCTGACGTGAGCAAGGACATGCTACTCTGGGATGAGACTTTGTTTAAGAACGGTGAAGTGCTTGAACTCGACTATGTTCCTGAGTACTTTGCACACAGGGATTCCCAGATGCAGGCACTCAAGTTCAGCCTGAGGCCGGCAATGAGGGGAATGAGGCCTGTCAACTGTCTCGTAAAAGGCCCTCCTGGGACCGGTAAGACCACCGCAGTCCTGAAGGTTTTCAGTGAAATGAAGGAGCATACTGATAATGTGGTCTTTGTAAAGGTGAACTGCCAGATGGATTCCACGCGTTTTGCAGTTGTATCCCGAATATATGAAAAACTCGTCAATATCAAGCCGCCAACATCCGGTGTTGCTTTCAGGAAGCTTTTTGATAAGGTCATAAAACAGCTTGTGGATTCCAATAAGATACTCGTGGTGGCTCTCGATGACATAAACTACCTTTTCCACGAGGGACATGCGGACGAGGTCATGTATTCTCTTTTACGTGCACATGAGCAATATCCGGGAGTAAAGATAGCTGTCATTGCAATCATCAGTGACGTAGGTGTTTCCCATCACTTCGATCCCAGGGTGGGCTCTGTCTTCCTCCCGGAGGAGGTCGAGTTTCCAAGGTATGGTGCGAAGGAGATCCGGGATATTGTCACCAACAGGGTCCAGCATGCCTTCTATCAGGATGTCGTGCCTGATGAGGTATGTGAGCGGGTGGTGGAATACGTGGACCTCACGGGCGATCTCAGGGTGGGTATTGATTTGCTCAGGCGTTCCGGCCTGAATGCAGAGAGAAGGGCAAGCCGCACAATCTCGCTAGAGGATGTGGAAAAGGCCTACGAAGCTTCCAGGCTCGTCTACCTGTGTCGTAACATACGTTCCCTGGCAGGGCATGAAAAAACCCTTTTAGGCCTCATAGCGAAGGGCAAGGATATGCAGGCAGGTGACCTGTACAGGTCATTCCATGAACTTACGGGGCTTGGGTACACCCGCTTCTATGAGATTATCGAAAAAATGAGCTCTTCTCAACTATTGGATGCGGATTTTTCAGGGAAGGGTATGCGTGGCAGGACTCGGGTTATCAAGCCAAGGTATGATTCTCGGGATATTTTGAAGTGTCTTGAACAATAGCTGATTGGGATTTTATTTTCAAGCCATGCTGAGCTCGAGTTTATGCTTTATTTTTTCCCAGCCCGGAATCAGTGAATCAAGCATCCTGTAATACTCGGGGCTATGGTCATGATACTTTAAATGGCAGAGCTCATGGATAACAACATAGTCAATGCATTCTTTAGGAGCTTTGACCAGTTCCGTATTCAGTATCATGGTACCTTTGTCTGACAGGCTTCCCCATCTTTTTTGCATGCGTTTTACAGAAATTGAAGGTTTGCTGAAGCCCAAAGAATTAAACTTTGGCCAGCATCTCTCAAAACTTTCGTCAAACTGAATGTTTGCTTTCTCCGAATACCATTTTTTCATGAGCTTTTTTACCAGTTCTGGTTCAGGTTCATCCCGGCAAGTGACCTGAAAAACACCTCCGGACAGTTTAACGCTATTTTTCTGACTCTGGGTGACTTTTAAACGATATTGTTTTCCAAGATACAAATGCGTCTCTCCACTAATGTAAAGCCGCTCTGGTGTTTTTGGAGTGAACTGCCGGAAATAATCAATCTGTTTTAAGATCCACCGTGCTCTCTTATGTAATTTTTTTTCAACTAGTGATATTTCTGAATCAACAGGTGCTTTAACAATTACAGTACTGTCCGGATGGACTGCAATTTCCAGTGTTTTCCTTCTTGCATAAAAGAGCTGGTACTCAATGGTTTTCTGACCATAGGTAACTGAGCGTTTTTCACAATTTGTTGCCCCGGTCATCTGTAGCTCCTGTGTTTTGCAACCTGCAGGACCTTTTCGATGATCCCGTCCATTTGTTCAAGTGACAGATCGATATTTTTTCCGTTTTTCAATTCGTCGTACAAATAATCGTCAATTTTATTCGCTGTTTGATTTTGAGCATCTTCATCATCCCAGAAATTGACCTTTTTGTGTTTTTCAATAATTTCATAAATGGCTACGGCAGTATCGGTGATAATGTTTTCAAGCTCATTCTCACCCAGTTCATGTTTTTTAATAAACGGTTCAATCACTCCGTAGTAAGCCATCGCATCTTCATTATCAGTTAGCTGAGCTGGCACTTCATCATGTACTTTTCCAACAACCTTGTTCCTGATATCAGTGACTTTGTTCAGATAGTCTAGATCCGAGAGTCTCTTTGCTCTGAAATCTTCAATGGCCTGCTGGATGAGCTTTGAGAACTTTTCATAGAATGCCGGGTCCGTGTCCAATTTTTCAGTAATTACTTTTTTGGTGGCATGTGCTATAGTATCGGCTCTGGATGCAGCGGTCTTTTTTGTTTCGTAGATTCCCTGTTCTTCCTTTACCTGATCGAACATTTTATCATCGAAGATATTGACGGGCTCGTTGAGCCGGATCGCTTCATCTGCCTGTATGTGTGTGTCCAGAAGTTTCTTGATCTTTGGTTCGTAATCTCTGTAATCGATTGCCTCGGCATATCGCAGTTTAACTGAATTTTTCAGGGACTGGAATTTCCGAAGGTCGGCTTTGTATCTGGATAGTGTCTGTTCATCGGTTTCCGATAAAAAGCGGTCGGAAGACAGGGCAATTGCAAGATTTCTTGAATATTCGGAAAGACGGGCATAGAATTCTTCCCTGAGCTGTTCGTCTGCCAGCAAAAGTTCGTATTCTTCTTCGTCATAGGTATGTTTTACTGTTTTGAAGAGGTCCCAGAGGTCAGAGTATCTACCGGGTAGTTTTTCAATTTCTCTGTTTATCGAACCGAGTGTACCCGCAAGGTCTGACTCATCGAAGCCTTCAAATGCACTGTACATGGTCAGGGCTTTGTCCAGTTCTCCGAGAATGCTTGCGTAATCAACAATGAAGCCAAACTCTTTGCCCTCGTGAATACGGTTAACTCTTGCAATAGCCTGAAGCAGGGTGTGCTCCCGTAAAACCCTGCACAGATACAATACGGTATTTTTCGGGGCGTCAAATCCTGTCAGGAGCTTGCTTACCACTATCAGTATCTCCGGATCGCTGCCGTGTTTGAACTGGTTGATGAGTTGTTTTGTATATTCTTCCTCGTTCCCATAACGTGTCATCATCCTTTGCCAGAATTTGACAACCTCGTCGGTTGCCTCGTCATCGGTCTCATCGTAACTTTCACGCATGTCCGGCGGGGAAATGACGATCTCTGATGAAACGATGCCGATTTCGTTCAGGTAATCATGATATCTCAGGGCGGCAGGTTTACTTGGTGCCACAAGTTGGGCTTTGAACCCGGTTCCCTGCCAGTTTGCACGGTAATGCTCACTGATGTCGAAAGCTCTCATGTAGATTACCTGATCTGCTTTGTTCAGCATTTCAGCTCTGGCATATTTGCGTTTGAGATCAGCTTTCTGCTGGTCGGTGAGTCCCTGGGTATGTCGCTCGAACCAGAGGTCGACTGCTGCCTGGTTCTGGGCCATTTCCACATGCCTTCCTTCATAAAGGAGCGGCACAACCGCACCGTCCTCGACGGCTTGTGTTATGGAGTAATGGGGCTCAAGCAGTCCGCCGAATTTGGTGAAGCTGTTCTTTTCCTTTTTCATCAGGGGGGTTCCCGTGAATCCCAGATAACATGCATTGGGGAACATTTGCCTCATGCGCGCGGAGAATGATCCGAACTGGGTGCGGTGGCTCTCATCGACCAGAACGAAGATGTCGGGCGATCCGTCCTGGTATTTCCCGGCGGCATAGGCTTTGTCGAATTTGTGGATCAGCGTTGTTATGATGCCTGACTGTTTTTCGGTAATCAACTCCAGAAGGTTGCGCCCGGAAGTGGCGCGATTCGCTTCAAGGCCACAGGCTGCAAATGTGTTGCCAAGCTGCCTGTCCAGATCATCCCTGTCCGTGACCAGCACAATCCGGGGATTTAATATTTCCGGGTCAAGGGCGAGGTTCCTTGCCAGCATGACCATTGTCAGGGATTTGCCGGACCCCTGTGTATGCCAGACAATACCTCCTTTGCGGGTTCCGTCCTCGCCGAGTTGCTTTATGCGCCTGAGGGCCGATCTGATCACAAAATACTGCTGATATCTGGCAATTTTCTTGATGCCTGCATCGAATATGGTGAATTTCCAAGCCAGCTCTAACATTCTTTCAGGACGGCACAGCGAATATATCGATCTGTCCTGTTCGGTGACGAGGCGTTCATTTTCCAGTATTTCGGGGTCTGCTTTGAGGGTGGTTAGTATTCTGGAGATGACTTCTTTTTCCGGCGGCCTGTTGACCAGTTCCTGTAGTTTTTCGAACTCCGGTTTACCTGCTTCCGTTTGCTTTTCTTTCCAGATGCTCCAGAACTTTACAGCACTTCCGACTGTTGCATACATAGCACTGTTCTTGTTTATGGCGAGAAGCAGCTGGGCATAAGTGAAGAGTTTTGGAATGTGTTCATCTGTCTGGTTCCTGATGGATTGTGATACTGCCTGCCCGATATCGACCTGCGGAGCCTTGCATTCAATTACACAGAAAGGAATACCGTTGACGAACAGCACAATATCCGGACGCACGGTCTCGGTGCTTCTGGAGCGCTGGACACTGTACTCAACGGTTACATGGAAGCTGTTCTTCTCAGGATTGCGCCAGTCGATGTAGTTCAGGTTGAAGCTCTTTGAGTTGCCTTCAACTGTCTGCTCCATTGCAGTTCCGAGGGTCAGCAGATCGTAGGCCGCTTCATTGGTCTTCAGCAGTCCGTCGTACCTGATGTTCTTGAGCTTCTCGATGGCTGACTGGATGTTCTCCTCGCTGAACAGGTACTCGTTTCCCCTGTACTGTATCCGGTTTATTTTCTTCAGCTGGCTGCGCAGGATGTTCTCAAGGAGCACATTGGATGTACGGTTCAGCCTTTCCTTCAGGGCCTCGCCCGGACTTAAATATTCATAACCCAGGTTTATAAGAAGTTGTACAGCCGGAATCTGGGAAAGTGCCTTTTCGTTTGTCTCGAATGTGTCCATGTTTTTTCCTCCTTATTCTGCGTCGTTGTCTCCAAAATATTCTGACCAGAGGCTTGACAGCTCGTCACAGTATCCCCAGCCGATGCCCTGTGCTTTTAACATGACCTCATGCAGGCTTTCCTTCAGGAGGGAAATGTCGTGTCCCTGCTTTTCCGCAGCAAGAACCCATTTTGCCGCGTCTTCATAGAAATCTTCCATTGAAAGGTAGTACTTTTCGTCAATATCTCCCAGTTCATCGGTAATCCTGTGCCCCTGCACCACCGTATGCACATAAACGTCCGCCCTGATCATCGGATCATCGGTGGCCTTTTCAAGATACCGGATAATGCGCCCTGCCTCTTTAAGGTCCCAGTCTTTCGTTCCCCGCTCATTGTAACTCAGGGCATGGGATATTTTCTTCTTATACTTATCAACTTCAATATCTTCGGCGTCTACAAGCGCCGACCTGACAAAGAGCTTATTGTCGACAGACAGTTCCATCATGTCCTTCACCAGAGTAATCAGTTCCGCCTTTTCCAGGGAATTCAGCCTTCTCCTTGCCATAGTCACGCCTCTGAATACTGTTTGATTATCTCTTCCTCCACCCGCCACTCACCTGTAAGCATCTTCTTCATGAGGCCGCGTTTCTGGGTTTTGTATTTTTCGGCAAGCTGGTTGAGCAGGTCGATCTCGTGCTGGGTAGTGGATAGGGTTTCTGCGATTTGTTTTTGTTCTTCGAGTGGGGGGAGTGACAACTCAACCATGTTATAAGCAGACATGTTAAGGCCAAAACGAGTAGCTCCATTTGCCTGACGGGAGAATTCATATCGAATTCTCGGTGTATGGAGTGCAAAATTTAGGTATGGTCCGAACAATCCCTTTTTAGGGCGAAGAATGGTGAGGTGATAGCCGCATAATAAATTTTCAGAAGCCTCTAAAACACAAGCTGAGTTAGCAATATCGTCCGGTGTCTCCGAATCCTTCGTTAACAACACATCATGATTTTGTAACTGATATTTTTGAATTTCATTTGGAGTTGCCGAAGCCGACATAAAGTCAAGTTTGGAGGTGATGTAGTAGTTTTTGTAAACATCCATGTAGTTGCATAGTCGAACATGTTTTTCTCCATGCATTGTTTTCTTGTCTACATTGCTTGTAATAACTTCACAAATTTCTCCTAATTTCACCTTCTTCCATTCTATGTCTTTCTCATTGTTCTTTGAATATTGATTACTTATTAATGAGTACAGCAGACCGCGAAACAACTTCTCCTTCGCCTGAATCAGCCTTTCAGTCTTCTCGATGGCCTCATCCCATGTGGAGAGCATGTCGGCAATGGCTTTTTGTTCGGGGAGTAGGGGAATAATATTTTTGATTTTGGTAAAGTCCTTGAAATATAATCGTAATCTATCTCCTGTTAAACCGTAGGAATATGCCCAAAATAAATATATCATTCTTGGAGATTTAAACCAGTAAAAAGCAAATTTAGAATCAATGCGATCTGTGGGGGATAGCACTACATAAGCAGGGCTTACCAATCCGTCATAATCAGCCAGTCCAAATGCTCCCTGCCACATGCGCATCATATTATATGCCAAATCACCTTTGCGAATTAGCAAATGCTCCTGAGGAGAAAGATTTGTATCTGTTTTCTTTTCAATTGAAGAACGATCTACTAAACCATTGTTTATAGTGACAGATAAAGTGGGCAATCCTTCAATTCCTTTCTCTTTTCGAGATGAGAAAAGCTCTCTCAAATGGTGCATTTCCCACCCATCCGGCAACTTCATTCTCCACTCTCCAGCCTCTCCGGCAGTTCACTACCCTGAATCATCTTCTTATCGGCGGACTTGACACGGCGTTCCAGCTTTTTCAGTTCTTCTTCCTGTCTGATGTAATTCTCTGCATCTGGTTCTGTCCTGACCAATTTCGTGCCGTCAGGAAAATGGTTTGTGATATCATTTCCGGCGTTTTCACATGCCATAACAGCTTTAGATAAGTTACTCATCCTTCCACCTCCAATTTCCCCGGCAATCTTTGTCTATCCGTGTTCATCCGTGGTTCCTCCCTTTCAAAAGATTCTTTCCGGCATTGGTCAGTCGATATTTCTGCTTACTGCTTTTAGGTTTATCGGGGACAGTCATCTCGATTACACCTGTGGTGATCCCAATCTGCTGGTATTTTTCCCTGAAGTGTTTTTCGTCCTTCAGGCCAAGAGCGGTCATGATATCAATTCGTGACATTTCTCCAGTGATAATCTGAAGCATCCTTAAAACTTCGGGGGTGACTTCGGGGGTGACTTCGGGGGTGACTTCGGGGGTGACTTCATTATTAAGCGGAAGGATCAACTCAAAACCATGCTGAGATTCCTTAAAAACAGGTTTCGAACCATTGGCGTAGAGCGGAAGATATTTATTGATATTGGTAACCCCGGAGCCAAGCTGATCAAATCGTCCGAGCTGGATCATAAATTTGCAGATGCTTGGATTTTTAGCGAAAGGATGAAGGTTTTGCAGGGTAATTTCACCAAAGTGGTGCGGTGTACAGGGATTGTCGAGAATAACTCTGTCACTATAAATCATCAATCGGGCCGGTGCTCCTCCCGTATATTCCCTGTGTGAAATTATATTGGAAACAGCTTCACGGAAAATTATGTCCCGCAAACTTATCCTGTTGGCTTTCTCATCCTGATAAAACGGATCATTAAGGTGTTTTTCCACAAATTCCATCATAAGATCATAAGCATCGATCAAATTGGTATAGATCTGAACCCGGTCATCATAACGATCAACATTGTCCCGGCGGAGCAGACAGTCGAATTTATAAGCCGGAGCAGCATGCTGAATGGCCTCATCAGTGCCAAACATAAGGATTGCAGCCAGCGTCAAATGTTTTAATCCGGTTTGTTCATCTTCAGAATAAAAACCTGCGATTTGCAATAACTCTTCATTACTCAAACTTATCCAGGGATGCTTGGAGTTGTAGGAACGCATCAGACGTCGGGCTCTATCAAACAATTCCGGTCTCAGATCGTCCATAGTTGCACCGGATATGGCTCGTTGTTCCGTAAAGAGTCCGAGTTTCCGGTTAAGCAGTCCTGCCAGTTGGTGAGTTCCCTGCACTCGGTAATCACCATCTCCACTGCGAATGAAAATCTCGCCACTGCTTCGGTGCAACTGAGAACTTAAAGGGACCTGAACAGCTATGATAATTTTACCATCCATTTCTATGATCTCAGGGAACAATAACCACGGAGGATTCAGTTTCTGCGGATTATTGGACAGATTGGCCAAATTATTTTTCAATCGCTCTGCTGCATCCTGATCTACTCCGGGCACAGTACCGTCATCATCCACTCCAAGCAGAATGATACCTCCGTCTGTATTCAGGAAAGCACAAACAGTCTCAAATATATTGCGAGGGAGTTGCTGACTTGCCTCTTTAAATTCGCAATTAAGCCCTTCGCCCCTACTTAGCAATTCTTTTATCTGCTGTAAATTCATACACCTATTCTCCTCGCGCCTTCGCTGGATGCTGATTGATGAGTTATGAGTGCTTGAACCAGTCGCAATTTGCGACCTGTTATGCTTATATCCATATCGAGGAGTTCCTCGAAATGGTCGGGATACATTTCATCCATAATCAAACCATATTGCTGACGCCAGCAAAATGGTTCTACCAAATTGTTGGCTTGTCATGAACCTTCAATTTGAACTATTAGGAATTTCCGAATAGTTCCATTATCATTAATTGTAGATAGTGGGGGATATTCTGGTGGACTCGCTTCTTTAGGGGATGATCGCCAGAAAATGCGACCAACTCAATTGTCGTGCCAGTGGAACGACAATCTCAAAATCATGGAATAATTCGGCAAATTGTATCATGCTTTCCTGGTCCTGATTTCTGTTTAATTCATCATTCATACTCATGCCTAAGCATTTCTGTTGATCTCCTTCAGCTTCTCAGCCATCTTCATCCGGACCTCTGCCAGCTCCTTTTCCAGCTCGTCGATCTCCTGCTGGACGGCATCGATATCGATTTCCTCTTCTTCCTCGAACGTGTCCACATAGCGGGGGATATTCAGGTTGAAATCGTTCTCCCTGATTTCCTTAAGATCTGCCGCATGGGCATATTTTTCCACGTTCTCTCTGGAATTGTACACTTCCATGATCCTTGCCAGATGCTCGTCCGAAAGTGTGTTCTGGTTCTTGCCGGACACGAATTCCCGGCTGGCATCGATGAATAGGACATCCCTGCAGTCCTCTCTGGCTCCTCCCTTTTCCCGTGAGCGGTCAAAAACCAGGATAGCCACGGGTATATTGGTGGTGGGGAACAGGTTTCCCGGAAGTCCGATAACCGCATCAAGCAGATTCTCCTCTATCATCTTCCGGCGGATCAGACCTTCCTTAGCTCCCCTGAAAAGAACTCCATGAGGTACAACCACAGCCACACGTCCTTCCTTTTCCAGTGCGATCTCAACCATGTGGCTGATAAATGCCCAGTCTCCTTTGCTTTTCGGGGGAACACCACGCCAGAAACGGTTATACCGGTCGCTTTCAGCATTCTCGGCACCCCATTTGTCCAGTGAGAAGGGCGGATTCGCAACAACACAATTGAACTTCATCAGACGGTCGTTCTCCACCAGAAGCGGGCTGTTCAGTGTATCGCACCACTCGATACGGGCACTGTCAAAACTGTGCAGGAACATATTCATCCGGCACAGTGCCCAGGTACTGCCATTCGATTCCTGTCCGAAAAGAGCAAAATCACGGCCACCTGTTTGTCTGGCAGCCTGGATAAGAAGGCCGCCCGAGCCACATGCAGGATCACATATGCGATCTCCCGGTTTTGGCCTGGCAAGCCTGGCAACCAGTTCTGTAACCTTAGACGGGGTAAAAAACTCCCCTGCCTTCTTACCGGAATCCGAAGCAAAGCGCTCTATCAGGTATATGTAGGTGTTCCCGATCACATCTTCCGAAACAAGGCTTGGCTTCATATTCAACTGTGGTTTGTGGAAGTCTTGCAGAAGCTGCTTCAGGCGCCTGTTCCTGTCCTTTGTTTTTCCCAGGTTTGCTTCACTGTTAAAGTCAATGTTGCGGAAAACCCCTTCAAGCTTGCTCTTGTTCGACTCTTCAATATGGTCGAGCACAATATTGATCAGTTCGCCGATGTTAGCGGCGGCCCTGCGGTCATAAAGGCTGTAGTAGGTGGCAGGGAACTCATCCAGTAAGGTTTCTTCGCCTGTTTTCTCATCTTTTTCGGTTAATCTGACAACCGGGAGGACAAACCGCTCACGCTCCAGCTTGCGTCTTATACGCTCATCATCATCTCCGTACTGCTTCTGGTATGATTCGTAATGATCCTGCCACACATCGGATATGTATTTCAGGAATAGCATAACAAGAATGTAATCCTTGTACTGTGCCGGATCAACAACTCCCCTGAACGTGTCGCATGCCGCCCAGGCTGCATTGTTTATATTTTTCTGGTCAACTTGTTTAATCATTTTTATCCTCTTTTGCAAGCTGCATCAGTAACGTTGAAATGTATCTCTCCCGCTTTTCAGCCAGTGTGCTCAATATCACCTGCTCTCTGGCGGACAATGCTGCCAGCTCGACGATAGTTCTTTGCATTTTCAAAGAAGGCAGGTGAACGGGCATCTGTTCCAGTTGCTTGCTCCTTATCATGTTAACAGATGTTCCTGCCTGCATGGAAGTCAGATAGCGCTGTGCATCCGTCTGGCTGATGTACCAGTTCAGGTATTCCGGTAAAACATTTTCAGTATCTGTGATTCTGATTCTTAGCAGAGGTGCAGCAATAACAGCTTTTTCGGGATTTTCAGGGATAATTGCAGAAGTATTTACCTGGCCCCTTGACCTGAACACCAGATCTCCTTTCCGGGCAAAATGTTGCTCTTTTATAGTATGCACGTCGATTTTCATCAATCCGCTGCAATCTACACTATTGTCATCAAGCAGGTCTTTCATCTGGATGATAGCAACATTTCCATTTTCAGACGCTTCAAGTCTGGATCTGAATGAATATCCTGTATGTACTGTCGCTATATCTTTGATTATTGCTTTGTGCACGTATTACAGTAATGGCATTACTGTATATTAATATATTGTTAAGTAATTTATAAACTTACTTAATCTATGATGATAGGAAATCATCAATTAAAATCAATATTATTAAGGGCTTCTAATTAGAATTTCAGTTCACAATCCTTTTTTTTCATTTAAGCCGGCAATATTCCTGGATTAATTTTCTCAAGAGATAGATTAATGCGAACCTACGCTGAGTTAAGTATGAATGAATGCTGTCTGATAAAAAAAGCGATAATGCCCAAATAGATTTAGTAAAAAAGGTCTGAGCGCAGAATTGGTTATAATCTGCGCTCCTGTTAGTTTTCTTTTATGTTAACTTTACATCATGTCCATGCCGGGCATTCCACCTGGTGGCATGCCTGGGACCATGTCTTCTGGAGATGGTCCGGATGGTCCCTGTCTGGATGCGATGATGTCATCGATCCTCAGGATCATGACTGCGGATTCTGCTGCAGCGTTGACTGCCTGTGTCTTAACTCTGAGTGGCTCTACAACACCAGCTTCCCACATGTCAATTACCTCACCGGCATAGACATTAAGACCTGCTGTCTTTATACCTTTCTCGTGGTGTGAGCGCAGTTCTACAAGCATGTCTATTGGGTCAAGACCTGCATTCTCTGCAAGTGTCCTTGGGATGATCTCGAGGGCTTCTGCAAATGCCTTGACAGCAAGCTGCTCTCTGCCGCTGAGGGTTGATGCGAATTCCTGGAGTCTGAGTGCGACCTCAACCTCAGGTGATCCGCCACCAGCTACGAGTTTCTCATCCTCGATTGCAACACCGACCACTCTGAGTGCGTCGTTGAGTGCTCTTTCGATGTTGTCGATAACGTGTTCTGTACCGCCGCGCAGGAGAATGGATACTGCCTTTGGATTGTCGCATCCTGTAACAAAGGTCATCTCATCGCCGCCGATCTTCTTCTCTTCGACAAGCTCTGCTTTTCCAAGGTCTGCTTCAGTGATCTCGTCAACATTGGTGACAAGTTTTGCACCGGTTGCTCTTGCGAGTTTCTGCATGTCGCTCTTCTTGACACGCCTGACTGCGAAGATACCTGCCTTTGCAAGGTAGTGCTGGGCCATGTCATCGATGCCCTTCTGGCAGAATACGACATTTGCACCGCATGAGACGATCTTGTCAACGAGGTCCTTGATCATCTTCTCTTCCTGGTCGAGGAAGGACTGGAGCATTTCCGGCGATGTGATGGAGATCTCTGCATCGACTTCGGTGTCCTTGAGTTCAATTGCAGTATTGATGAGCAGGATCTTGGCACCGCTTACCTTCTTTGGCATGTTGGTGTGGACGCGCTCTTTGTCGATGATCATGCCTTCAATGAGCTCTGAATCCTCGGTACGTGCACCGACTTTCTTCTCTATCTTAATGTTGTCCATGTCCACCTTGTTGTCTTCATCAACAATGCTTATGATGGCTGAAACAGCAATCTCTGAGAGAATGTCTTTGTTTGCTTCTGCACCTTTGCCTGTCATTGCGGTCCCGGAGATGTTCATGAGAATATCCCTGTTCTCCCTGGTGACTGACTTTGCAAGTGTTTGGATGATCTCCCCAGCCTTCTCAGCAGCCATCCTGTAACCGGAAGCGATGATTGTCGGGTGTATGTCCTGGTCGATAAGTTCTTCAGCTTTCTTGAGAAGTTCGCCGGCAATCACTGCAGCGGTGGTGGTACCGTCACCAACTTCATCGTCCTGTGTCTTTGCGACCTCGACGATCATCTTTGCTGCAGGGTGCTCGATGTCCATTTCCTTAAGGATTGTTGCACCGTCATTGGTAATGACAACATCTCCGAGGCTGTCCACAAGCATCTTGTCCATTCCTTTTGGACCAAGTGTTGTTCTAACAGCTTCAGCGACTGCCTTTGCAGCCATGATGTTGTTACTCTGTGCTTCTCTGCCTCTTGTTCTCTGGCTTCCTTCTCTTAATATGAAAATTGGCTGTCCAGCCATCTGTCCTGCCATTTGTTTCTATCCTCCTAGTAATGGAAATTATAGAATAACTATTAATTCCGGTCGTTTTCTAATGAATGTAGTTCTATATAAGCGTATCGCTAATAAAAAAATATCCTTCCAAATGAGTTTATGCTTTAAATGATAGCGAGTCCACTCAGGATCAATTCAAATAACTTAAAAATCAAATAAAAAGAGAGTGAGATAAACTCACTTTACAAGTGCCTTAGGAGATCTTTGCAGGAATCTTCTCTTGGAGCCGGATGAGGTGTACCTCTGTGCCGGGCCAGGATGTGCTTTTGTCGCCTTGGCTTTCTGTACTTTTATTGCTCTACCTTTGCGGCCTTTTACTTTGACCCATTCAATGCTGCCAGTTTTACCCATTATCAGTCCTCGTATGATCTTAATATGTGATAATAATAACTAATTAACTTTTAGAGTTTACTCCTAGACGTGATGCTTCCTATTAAATCTTGCGGGGAACGTCGTGAGCAATGCCAAGCTAAGATGGCGTCAATGCCAGGGACCAAAATTGCTTTTAAGTCCGAGCCTCTATGCAGGTACTATTGAAAGGAGTTGATCACCTTCAAAACATCAATAGATGAACAACTGTCACTTGCCAGGGAAGAGTTAAAGGAATTGCAGGATTATCCGGAAGATGAACTTGTAGATATCATCAGGGAGGTAGGTTTCCAGTGTGACCTCTGTTCACGCTGCTGTACTCAGGAGTTCAACGACCATGTATTCCTGCTTGAGAAGGACACTGATGTCATTCAACAGATCGATCCTGAAACAATGGAGCCTGCCCCTTACTATGAACTCTGCGACCAGAATGGTAATTTCTATGTCTCGGGCTACGCGCTCAAAGCAAAAGAAGACGGGTCATGTATCTTCTTAAAAGACCGGCGTTGCACGATATATGACAGACGTCCTTCTATCTGCAGGCTGTACCCCTACATGCTGCATCTGGAAGCCGATGAAGAGGGAAACGTAGGATGGAGGCAAATAAGCGGACTGGATCTCCACGGTTGTTACCATGCCGACATCGATGATGAGGAATGTAGGGTAATAGCCTCAGAAGTAAAAGCATATGAGCGTTCATTCCTCGAGCAAAAGATCGCATTCCTTGAAAAGGCAAAACAAGATTTCAGGGAAAAGAAACTCCGGCACGTACAGGGAGTATATGACCGGGAGATGAGACGATTTAACAAAGGTGGGGAAATAAATGTCTTTGTGTTCTGTAAAGACGACTTCGTTGGGCATAAGGTCAAAACAGATTGATCTTTGCTTCCCCGCTTCTAACTGATTCTTAAAATACAGAATGTGCGGACTTAATTTCATCTAAGGAATGCATAAATACTCCGCAATAGAAATAGAGTAAATGAGAACTGGTTTTCTCGATCTGCTGCTTGCTTGGGCTTTTTACTATCTCTCTGGCAGCGGACAGAAGATTGTATGAGGGGTCTATACTTGAAAACGAAATTGTTTGAATTGCTAGGTATATCGGAAGAGAAAAAGAATTTGCTTTTACTGTTGAATGACGGTTCGAAAAAAAAAGAGACAATAATGGAATCACTGGGAATTAGCCGGCAGGCATTGGTCCCTCATGTAACGTTGCTGGAGCAGAATGGTCTGATTACAAGGCAGGATGATAGCTATGGATTGACAGGTATCGGAAAAATAACCGTATCT
The DNA here is from genome assembly GCA_033549165.1 of Methanolobus sp. Lineage (GTDB taxonomy): Archaea > Halobacteriota > Methanosarcinia > Methanosarcinales > Methanosarcinaceae > Methanolobus. The sequence continues at coordinate 28,115 of JAWSUM010000005.1, read as the reverse complement.
GAAATGATACCTTTCCTTGAGACACTTGAATTCCTTGATAACAACTCCAGTTTCCTTGGAAATTATAACCTTGATTTTATTCCCCCAGATCTGCTTGAAAGGTTCCATGAACTGGGGTCCTTAAAAGTAAAAGAACCTGCGCTCTCCGAGATCCATGAGCCTGATAAAGAATTCATGAGCACGGTATCAACATCATTCTCCTTAATCAGCACTTTTATGTATCCTACATTTTCGGATCTTACCTCCAAACTGATGGACAGGGGAACGGATGTATCTGTCATTATCAATAAAGAAATATTTGAAAAGTTGAGGAGGGAAAGGCACGATGAATGCAAAGGACTCATAGAAAATGAAAATCTAAGGGTATACCTGTACCCGGAAGATCTTGGCTTCATATCTTTCGGGCTGACAGATACATGCGTTATGTTCAGGCTGTTCAATATGGATAATGGTTTTGACAATAAGACGATCATGAGCTGTAGTCCGGCAGCAGTTGAATGGGGCAGGGAGTTCTTTGAGTCCTATCTAAAGAGATCAACACCGGTAACCGATTAGGCGCATGCCTTTTCCTGCAGGCCGTTCATTCCCACGAACCCGTAGCTTTCCCTTCCAGTGCCATTTTTCCCAGCACTTTCTTGAAACGGTCGCTTACAACAGAAGGGATGACATTCTCATAAGGTGTCCCGGGAAGGGGCGTAAGATAGTGTGCATGCACATTACCACCTTTTTTGCATATCCACTTGATCATCTCAAGACTTTCATTCTGTTCCTCTTCGGTCTCATCAGGGAACCCGACAATGAAGTCAACTACCGGAATTATCCCGTGTTCAAAACATAGTTCTATTCCCCTGATAGTATTTTCCGTTGTGTGTCCCCTCCATATCTCTTTCAGGATACGGTCGCTTCCTGACTGCGCTCCCAGGTTCAGTTTAGTGTTGCTGCAATACTTAGTGATAAGCCCAATGGACTCCTCGGTAATGAATTCCGGCCTGACCTCGGAAGGGAACGTCCCGAAATAGATGTTTTTGCCCTCTATTTGCCGGAGGGCCGAGAGCATTTTCTCCACTTTGTCGAACCTCGGGTGGATGCTGTCGCTTCCGTAGGCAAGTGCATTGGATGATGTGAACCTGAGATCATTATAGTATTGTGCGAACCTTACAATGGAGTCAATGCTCCTGTGCCTGACCTTTCCTCCAAAAAGCCGCGGTGTCTGGCAATATTTGCACCTGAAAGGACAGCCCCTGCTTATCTCCAGCGGTGCCATGACCCCGGCGGGATCAAAGCATGGATACATGTCGAGGTCAACCGGTCCTCTGACTTTCGTGAAGACAACACCTCCATCGTCATCCATGTATGCAATTCCTTTGACCCTGCTGACATCGCCGCCGGATATCAGCGTTTTTATCAGTTCGGGAAGTGTCTCTTCGCCTTCTCCGATGACCACATAATCGAAACAACGAAGTGTTTCCTCAACTGCAGCTGATGGGTGTGGCCCGCCAGCTATGAAAATGGAATCTGTGCCGGCACTTTCCACTTCCTTAAATATGGATTCCTTTTGCCTTGATGCAAAACTGTAGATCATCAAGCCGTTTTCCGGTTTTTTAACCATCTTAGAATCCGGGAGAAGCGGCGCAAGTGCAGCAAGACTATAGGAATTCTTCCTGTTCCATCGAAAATTGACGTCCATGTTCAGTTAAAGTCTGCAAGAATGGTCAGTCATCGGTTTCCACGAACCCGAAAGTACCGTCGACCTTCACGTAATCTCCGTTCTTCAATATCTCATATGGGTCCTTCTCCATCTTATCCACAAGAGGTATGCCGGAAATGATTGCGCCTACCGCAACGATAGGTTCTGATTCAATGTTGATCATGGCTGCAGGTGCGACATCGTTCTTGATAAGCTGGTAGAGGACATATGAACCCACGGTTGATCCTTTCCCATGGGGAAAGACCAGGACCCTGTCCTTGATGCATTGCCCGAAGAGCTCGTGTTCGTGTTCGACGATCACTCCAGTTTTGGGGTCGACGTTACCAAGGAATGATATCGAATCATGGGTGAGAAGTACCTCACCTTCGGCAGTTCCCCTTGAGATGCTCCTGCATTTAATTCTCATCGATAACACCTGCCTCTTTGATACACTGCTCAATGCTTCCGTACCTTGCAGCAACCCTGCACATGCTCGGGACATAGGCCAGTGCCTTCCCGGAATTCACCATCATAGCTTTGTAGTTGTTTGCCGCAGGGGATACCACCATACACGTGTCGCACACGACTTTGGCCCCGCTTTTTTCGATAGTCTTTACAAGATCGTCACATCTCCGGGCAACCTCTCTGGAAGTGCATACCCACATCTCTTTCTGTATGCTCTTGCCCTCAAGCAGTGTTGCAATGGACTTCAGTTCCTCAGGCGAGCAGTGCGGGCAGCCTATGGTGATTATGTCGGTGTCCAGTCCTCCTTCTGTGAATTCCCCGGAAGCTTCGTAGACATCTGCTATCTGCTGTTTTTCGATGATAATGTTCTCATCAGGTCTTTCAAAGTCCGACCGGATAACTTCCGGTGTGACTTCGTTCACGTGGTACAATGCAACGGCCCCGGATGCTGCCATGGCTGCACCAAGGGTCTTAAGCTCGTCATTGGAAGGCTTTCCCTTCATGAAAAAGATCGGTACGCGGCTACCGATAGTTTTTCCTGCCACGTATCCCAGGGCACCGTAATCGGAACCCGAGAGTTCAAAGTCAACGGTGACTGCGACCACAGGCTCACGCATTTCATCAAGGTGATATCCATAATTGGCTGTTTTCCCGACAAGTGCGGCTGAGAGTGCTGAAGGTCCTCCTTCCCTGTTTGTTCTCGCGCCTATGACTGAATTCGCATAGGACACTGCAGATGATTCGCTCCATGCCAGATGATCTCCCAACTTTGCATCAAAACCTTCAAGATAATAGGGTGTACAGGTGCATTTTGTCCTGATGCCAAGGTTTTCGTAGGCAGCAATGATCTCTTGCTGCTTCCTGGCAAAATCCGGTTCGATGCCCATCTCCTCCCAGCGTAGCATATCCATGCCTGCCGGGTTGAGTATCGCAGGGATCTTGACCTTTCCTTTGAGGTCGGATATCCACTCAAGTCCTGCATCACCGATGGTCTTGTAGGACACTCCGGCTATCTGGGCACTTTTGACAGGTATCAGGCTGTCAGCCCCGTATATATCCCCGAGCGCCACAAGTATCTCAATGGCCTTGCGGAGAGTCTCGCCGTACTCCCCTTCAAGGGTCTTTTCCTCTTCCTTTGTAAGGTACATTGGAATCCCGTCTTATTTTTAGTTGATTCGATTTGGGAAGTATTCGGGCATTTTTGCCCTTTCGAAGTTCTGTGCCTCTGCCAGCACTTTTGTTGCATCTATACCGACCTTCGTGGTGGTCCCGTCCGGCGCTCCCCTCGGGTCAAGGGAACTTCCACGGACATTGGGTATTATCATGATGTCCATGTCGCCCTTTACCCTGGTGGCGATGGCGAATTCCACATCTTTCATGTCGAAGATATCAATGTCCTCGTCCACCACAACAACGTGCTTCAGGCTTGTGTGGCTGGCAAATGCCGCCATGATGGCATTCTTGCCGTCCCCTTCGGTCTGTTTCTCTATCTGGACAACTGCATGCAGGTAACAGCAGCCGCCCTCAGTGAGCACCACATTCTTCACGGTCGTTACCTCGCTCACTGCCTTGTATATCCTTGGCTCGTATGGTACTCCCATCATGAGCAGGTGTTCGGGTCCAGCAGGAAGTATGCCGTGGTAAATGGGGTCCTTGCGGTGCAGTATTCGGGTGATATGTATCACAGGCTCTTTCCTTACAAGATCATACGTGCCGGTAATATCAACGAACGGACCCTCATCCACTCGTTCTTCCGGGTCTATGTATCCCTCCAGAACTATCTCGGCATGCGGGACCTTTATGCCGTTACCACATTCGAATACTTCGAGGGGTTTGCCTTTGAGCGCAGCGGCGTAGTTGAATTCCTTTCCCGCAGGCACCCTTGTTGTGGAAGCGTAGGTGACCGCAGGGTCTGCTCCGATGACTATCGCCACGGGCAGCTTTTCTCCTTTTCCGGCAGCCTTCCTGTGCATCACATACGTATGCCTCGGGGCCACCAGTCTTGCAGCAATCCTGTTCTTATCAACCACCAGCAGCCTGTGGATGGCCGCATTCATGACCCCGTCGTACTCGGTAACGACAACCCCTGCAGTAATATATGGTCCGGCATCCTTCTCGAAATGTGTCATTATTGGTAATCTGGTGAGGTCTACATCCGTTTCAAGAACTTCTTTCGTAGGCGAGTCCCCTACCAGGACAACCTCTCCATCGGGGTTTATTTCGGAGAGTTTTCGTATGATTTGTTCTTTTTCCACACCGAACATCGCTGCGAGTTCGTCCCTGGAACCAAGGACGTTCATGATGGCCCGGTTGCCGTCGATATCATGGAACAGTACGGGAGCATCGGTCTGCTTTGCGATACCCGGAGCTTCGAAGACCTTCGAAACAGGACGTGTGATCTCGACCAGTTTCCCGTTTTCCCTGAGTTTTTCTATGAATTCCCTCATTGTATCATCCGTATTACAGGTATGGATAGATAAAGGAAATTGCTGCTTTAAATCATTATCTTAACAACCGGGTGATGACAGAAGTGCAGTTTTTCAAAAATAAATGAGTGATCCCGAAGGGTTCCGGCGAAGCCGGCATTCTCCGGCAAGACCAACAAAAATAATTCGCAGACTGCCTTTTAGAATACTTTTTCCGCAGGACTTCTGTATAGGACTCATGTAGAAATTCTGCTCCGTAGAAATCTTATTAACTGAAACTTTAAGGTCTGCAGCTTGACTGCCGAAATAAATTAAACATTATTCGGTACAGCAGCGGAGGAATGCGCCGCCTTCGGCGGGTGGTCGTGTTGTTATTAGTTTGCCGTTTGTTCTTGCCGGAAATAACAGAAACGTAAAGGCGCAGGGTGCGAAGCAGTATGGACACTTTCTTTTTGCAGCTTTACGCTCTTGAGTTGAATATACCACCGGGATTTCTACAGAGCCCAAAAACCTGTATTTATTTCTCTTGAGGCCTGACCTCTTCAGGGAACCATTCCCACATGTCCTTTGGCAGGTTCGACCGAACATCCTCAAGCTCTCCTGCACCCATATGGTTGTACATGACCCTGAGCACGCCCTCGATTATCCTGCCGGGATTAAGGTCCGGGTCAAGATCGAACTGTTCATGGACCTTTCTTGCAAATTCCACCTTTGAGTACTTCTCTGGCTTGCCGGCAGGTCTCCATCCGTCAAAATACATTCCTTTTAACGGAAGCGGCAGTTGGGCTGCAAGCTGGGTGGATTCCTCGATCGGCAACCTGTCCCTTAAAGCATGCAGGGTACCTCTTAAAGCCTGATACGCGCTGGCCTTGCTCTGCCATTGCAACTGTTCAAGGATATCCTTTAACCATATATTGGTCGTATCTATACTGTTGTCAAGATTGCTTACTCCCGTAGTCACTTGTATCTCATCCCCACTAAATTTCAATAGCCTCAGGCTACTAAAACTATGTCCGGTTAACGTATATAACCATATCTAGAACAAAACCGGAAACAAAAACAGGAAACCCCAATAAATGGATTGCGATTTTTAGTTATGTGTTGTCCCTGTCTGAAATACGATCAACGCAAGGCTGCAAAGACGCCAAGGCGCAAAGGTGCAAGGGGAAAACTTCTTCGCGTCCTTGCGCCTTTGCGTTCTTAGCAATGCTTTACTTAATCCCTGTCTGTGTCAACCTCCTTGCCAGTCCTTATGGAGACCCGGTCGACGTCGAGTTGTCTTCCGGAATCTGGATGTAGATCTGGTCGAACTCATCCGTGATGGAAGGAATTGGCTCAGCGGTGGTCAGGTTCATCACGAGGTCCTCGTCGAGAACGACGACCTGATACTCCCAGCCTTCGGGAAGTTCCTCGAAGTCATCGCCCAGCGTTGCAAGCGATTCCTCGGGGACCTTGTACCCCTGCAGGACGTAGACGTTGCCATCCGGATCAACGAGCTCGTAGGCCGGCTTGCCCGCATCCCACACCAGGTCCTGATTCTTTGCCGGGCTGAATACCTCGTACATCGGCGTCTCCAGGGTACCCGGAGGCAGGTGGGCTCCAAATACCATATCTACGTCCGCCACGGGTATCGGCTCGGAAGTCAGGACCGTCACTTCGTCCATCGACCAGTTCTGAGGCCCGTTCTTCACGACTGAATCGGCACTGAATTCCTCCGCGAGGGCATCGGTGTCCAGGCCGTCCCACCACTCTTCCGAGCACTCGGCCAATGGAGACGTGCTGTAGATGTCAGAGCCATTATCACCGTAGTCAAACACGAGCTCGCAATAGCGATAGTCGCGTGAGTCTTTCAGAGTCTGCGGAAAGAGCGTCAGCGTCGTACCCTGACCGGTCTGCATCGTGGTGTTCTCCCACGGCCCGGTCTCGTTCTGGGTGTCTGCCTGTCCATCGGTTGTTTCATTTGCACCATCTGTTACCGGCATATCTTCATCACTTACGCATCCTGACAGGACTATAATCCCTGCCAGTAACAAAGTGACAATTAAAATCGCTAAAAGTTTCATTACTTTACCACCCTCGAAATTGAATATAACTATAAATTATATTATACACGAGGTTATATGAATTTGAAGAAGCGTTTTTTAGAAATTGAATTACTGCTTAGGATATTCTGCCCAGGATATGGGTTTGAATACCTATGAATTTCCTTTAGTGAAGGCTGTATCCTTCTTACTTAAAGCATTTTTTCAATTTCTTCCAGTTTATCCCTGATTTCGGAACTTGTCTTTTCTTGCATTTCCAGCATCTGTTTTGTCTCAAATATCTTTGTTTCAAGGTCACTTGGTTCAGTAATAACTTCTTCTTTTTTCTTCCTCGGAGCCAGGAATGAATTGGCAATGAAACCGGTGAATACACTGAACACGCCAACTCCTGATGTCATAAGTGCAATGCCTATCAATCTACCCCCGTTCGTAGTTGGGTATTTGTCCCCGTAACCAACAGTGGTTATCGTCACAAAAGCCCACCAGAGGGCATCTGAACCTGTCTTTATATTGGCATCGGGATTCATGTCCTCATACCTGAGCACCCAGGTGCTTCCCATCTGAAGGATCAGTGTAACCATAGCAACGACGATATAAATGGCCATCTGAGCTCGGTTGTTGGTAATCTCGCTGACTATTCGCCTATAACCGTATATCTTCATCAATTGGTATACTCTTGCCAGGCGGAATACACGTAAGATTCTCAATCCATAGCCCGGCCAGCATGACAGGAGGTCAGCCCATCCAAGTCCCCGGAAGAAGTAATCTCTCTTCGAGCTTGCTGTGAAGAATCTATATAAAAAATCCATGAAGAAGAATATACTCAGAAAGTTCTGGATAATGGCCAGCACCTGTTTGGTGTCGAAGGAGACGTTTGGCAGGATCAATAAAAAAATATCAATTATAGATAACACTGCCATGAAGCCGATGAATATTTCATATCCCAAACTCTTCTCATTGCTTCGCCTATCGTTTATTCTCACTTGAATACCTCCCGGACGAGGATAAAGTACGGATGAGGTCTCTAGCATGTGGTTGAATAGAATGGCATCATGACACTAATATGACTTATGCCAATAATTTCTAGCCTGATACTGTCATGCCAGGGTATAACTTCTAATAATATCTACGAAACCCTGCTATATGGAATTTGAGAATCATTTATCTATATTTCAAATAAGGATGTCAGGGTTCTGTAGAATTCCTACTGTCAAATGTCATTGATATAAGACATCGAAAATGTAAATTGTACAAACGAAAAACCGCATTTTCAATATATGGCATGATAATAGCCGTTATTCCCTGTGATTTTCACAGGCAGCCCGAAAAGATTGGACAGATTGTCTTCGTTCAATACATCTTCCTTTCCCCCGTCAGCGAAAACCCTTCCATCCTTTAGCAATACGATCCGGTCTATTTCGGGTATGATATCCGCAAGATCATGTGTCACAAGAACAATACTCTTTCCGACGGATGCTATTTTCCTTGTAAGTTCCCTGAACTGGTGATGGCTTTTCATATCCAGGCTGTTTGCAGGCTCGTCCAGCACAAGGATGTGCGGGTCATGGACAAGAGCTCTTCCGATAAGAACCCTTCTGGCCTCCCCGGTTGACATCTCGGATATGAGTTTGTCTGAAAGTCTGGTAATCTCAAGGAATCTCATTACCTCGCGAACCGTACTCACCATTTCCAGTGTGACCTTATGGTTGGGGTAGATGCCGATACTGCTGAAAAAACCAGACAGGACTACCTCAAATCCACTGATGTCCCTGTTGTAATCCAGCTGGAGGTCCCCTGAAACTATCCCGAGAAGACTTCTGAGATTGAAAAGATTCCACGTATCTTTTCCCATAACCCTGAGAACCATGTCCATGCTGTCTGCACGGGGGCGGTAATCACCTGTTATCACCTTTATCAGTGATGATTTCCCGGAACCGTTGGGTCCAATTATGGCGATGTTCTCGCCCTTATTGATTTGCAGATCGATGGAATCCAGTATCTTCCTGTCATTGCGGGATACCGTCACATTCCTCATTTCAATGAGGGGTGTTTTCGGGTTCGTTATCTTTTTTGTTGACGACATCTTCAGTCACATAGCCGGTTGAGGATAAGCTTTGTTTTCCCGTTTAACCCGATCAATATTTATAAAGTTTTGCGGGTTTGTATGGTCAATTACCCGGAAATGGTCCTGTGGAATTCTATTTTGTAATTTAATCAACGCAAGGACGCCAAGACGCAAGAGTGAAGTTTCTTTGCGTCTTCTCGTATCATTTCAGGCGGCCTGCTGGGATTCAACAAACCCTACCCTTACAATAGAATCCCTGCCTGTAGTCTCTTTCAGACGTTCATCAATATTTTCGGCGATACCCGAAGGTATGGTCGTACCTGCCTGATAACCCACCACAACAGTTACCAGGGGTGGAGTGTCAACCAGAAGGTCGGCAGGTTTGTAATCGACGGTGACACTTTCCAGGATTGCTCCCTGTTCGGCATAGCCGGATTCCTCATACATGAGCTCTACTTCCTGTTGCACCTGTTGTTCAAAGAGAGTGGTCTGGTAGGTAGTATATGTGACCAGTCCGAGGACAATAGAAAGTACGGCAATGGCGACTACAAGGACAACTGCGCGTCCTATCACGGCCGTACGGGCACGACCAACTGCAGCTTCCTCCGTCGGCCTGAAACCCGAGAGCCAGAAAAGGGCAAGTGCAGATACATTGATGGCAAGCAGGTTCACAAGTACCAGTACACCTGCAGTGAGTGCCACTCCCGGCAGTCCCCAGGCAATACCAAGTCCTGAGGTTGCGGCAGGCGGTATAAGTGCCACGGCAATTGCAACTCCTACTAATGCCGATCCGGCACCACGCATAATACTGATGGCACCTGCAAGTCCCGAACCAAGAGCAAGGAAAAGGGACAGGAAGTTAGGGCTTGTGCGCTCTGCGACCTGGGGGATATCACGGATATCCAGCCCGGCAGGTACAAGTATTGTATTCTGTACGAAAAATCCGATCACAGCAGCAACTGCGATCGCTGCAAGAAGGCCGGTGACCTGTAGTATCACTCCACGAGATGTAAGTTTTCGATTGTCGAGTACCGTTCCAACACTGGCAGAGATTGCCGGACCCATCAACGGGGCAACGACCATTGCTCCGATAATTGTTGCAGCAGAGTCGAGTAGCAGCCCTCCGGTCGCAATGACTGTGCTCAGGATAAGAAAAGCAAAGAATGTCGAGGTTGCAGGTGCCATTTCTTCAGCGCGCGCCAATAATTCCTCTCTGGCTATACGTTTGCCGGAATAGCGTTTTTGTAATGCCTCCAGGCGTGAGGAAACTACAGTCTCAGGAGAGAAAACGATTGTGTAAGTATCCTTGCTGACACCTGCTCCTCCGAGTTTCTCCATTATAGGTTCGACACCGATAGGTGGAATGGGAAACTGCACAAGGGCTTCAAAGTCTCCCCTGCCTGTTTCTTCCCATACGGCATAGTCGATATTTTCTTCATCCAGTGCGGCCAGTATTGGCTCCCGTTTTCCATTTGGGATAAGCACCTGAACTATTCGCATAATTTATTCTGTGCTTGTGGAAGATATAGTTCTATATGAAACTTTATTAAGTAATGATTCTGCTATTCAACTGATTCTGCAGATGCTATTATCACAAAAATGTACTCAGTAATTATGTGTTTTCTTCCGGTGACATAATGGGTATGATAAAAGTAAAGCTGCTCCCTTTTCCAATCTCGCTTTCAACACTGATGTTGCCGCCATGCAGTTCAACGAGCTTCTTAACAATAGAGAGCTTGAGCCCTGTTCCTATGTACTGGCGTGAGAGAGAACTCTCAAGCTGTCTGAAAGGCTTGAACAGTTCATCATAATCTTCATCAGCGATACCTATGCCGTTATCCCGGACCAATATCATTACTTCATTACTTCCTGCAGTTGCCGATAGTCTCACCTCTCCGTGCTCGGGGGTGAATTTTATCGCATTGTTAAGAAGGTTATAGATTATCTGCTTTAGTTTCAGCTTGTCAGCATATATCCGGAAGCATTCAGGCTTATCAACAATAAGTTCTATGTGTTTCTTCCTTGCCAGATGGCTGATAAGTTTCTCGGCATCGGCAAATACTTCTTCAATTGTAAAATATTCCGGGTCAAGTTCGATTTTCCCGCTTTCTATCTTTGCAATGTCGAGTATATTGTTGATGAGTGTGAGCAGGTACTTCCCGCTTTGGGATAAATTCTGGATATACTTTTTTTGTTTCTTTTCCAGATGTCCTGCATATCCATCCAATAGCATATCCGAGAGGCAGTTCATCGAAGATACTCCCGAAATCATCCGCTTCCTCTGCAGTCTGGCGGAATGAGGCTTTTTCAGAGCTGTTGGGGGTCATGCTGGATTCATTTTCGTGAATGAGTTTGTTGTTCAGAAACCGGACATTCCCTGGAAGGTAATTATATTTATTGTATTATTTAATTTAGTATTACAATATATTTATAATTTAGTGCACAAATATTTCTTTGGAAAAGTACATTTCATAGAAGCTTCATCGGAGTAAAAGCACGAGAAGCTCAGGAGAAATGAAGAACCCTGTTATATCCTTATTTTAGGATATAGTTCAGATCATATGATATGCTCGGATATGAATAGACCGTTGATCGCAGTTGTGTCGCTGTCACGCCATAATTCATAGCGACTGCAAAAAGGTTTATCACCTCTTCGGCCTCGGGACCCAGGATATGGGCTCCAAGTATCATGTCCGTTCTCTCATCAATGATGACCTTTGATGCTGCATATCTAAAGTTTATCCTCTTCGCAGAATACCACTGGCTCATATCATAGAAAAGCACCTTATGCATGGCCGATGATGAGTCCTGTGTGATCCCGACACTTGCAAGGGGCGGAAAGGTAAATACTGTCGAGGGTATGACGCTGTAATCGACAGTATAGCTGTTGCCTTCTATAATGTTACTTGCTGCGACATCTGCCTGAAGGCTTACCGCGGGGGTGAGCTGAGGTCCGGGTTTTATGCAGTCTCCGGCGGCATACACTCTTGGATTCGAGATGCTCTGGAGGTATTCGTTCAGTAAGATGTTTCCCTTGTCCAGTGCAACATTACCTTTCTCAAGTTGCAGCTCTTCGAGGGCAGGGACTCTTCCAAGGCCATGCACAACCATGTCTGCTGAAAAGATCTCGTCCTTTTCATTTTCCCTGCAGCAGGTAGTCACTTCGAAGCCATCCTGCATTTTTTCTATTTCTTTTACGCTTCGACCCATGACCACACGGATGCCTGCGTCCCCGGATGCTTTGACAAGCATATCAACCAGGTCCGGATCGAACTGCTTCAGGACGCTGTCTCCCCTTTGCAGTATTGTAACCTCGGCTCCTCCCCTTGCGGCAATATGGGCGAATTCAAAGGAAATATATCCTCCTCCTGCGAAAATTATTCTTTTTGGAAGCTCTTTCATTTCCATGAATTCTTCGCTTGTTACCAGGTACTCTTCACCCGGTATGTTCAGTTTACGGGGCTTTGACCCGGTAGTGATTATGATGTACTTTGCCTCAATTCTCTGATCATTGACAACTAAAGTGGATTCATTTTCAAAGCGCACGATACCATGATAGGTGTCTATCCCCGCGTCTTTGAAATTATTCTCATGTTTGTCAGGATGCGGTTCAGTGAATGTTCTTTTGAAATCGATAAGTTGAGGCCAGTCGATAACATTTTTTTTATTCCCGGTACCTTTTCCCAGCATCCTGTTATGGGCATCAACAATGCTGGCCGCACCTGTAAGTACCTTTTTTGGAATACAGCCCCGAAGTGAACAGGTCCCTCCGTATTTTCTGCAATCGGCGATGGCCACTTTCATGCCGGCGGCTTGTAACTTATATGCAAAAGTGGTCCCCGAAGCCCCGGTACCGACAATGAAAGCATCATAATTCTCTGTCATGTCCCCTTCCCTTTAAAAGGTTGTTTTTTACTATTATTTAACTCTTGCCTGAGGTAAGATGCATATCAACGGTAAAGAAAGTTAAATGAAGTTCATCTGAATTCTATAGTATTTTATTTATACTAATGTGGACTTGATTATTTATGACAGTTGTTCTCACTGTCTCTTTCCATTCACATCCTTCCGGAGTCTATGGATCGGAGTTTAAAATAAAAAGATGGAGATCAGACCTATGCAGCAAAATGAAGTTATTGGCATTGTTCCCAATTTGAAGCGAAGCAAAATGATGGGCATATTAACGGATTCGTTCACACTGGTTGTAACTGGAAGTGACAGTATATTTGCCAAGATAACGAATGAGGTCATGAAACAGGTTGTCCAGGAGTCCCGTGATCAGGCAAAAGCAGAGGGAAAAGGCTTCTTTGGGCAGTGGGGTGCGCAGATAAAAGGTTCTTTCAGGTATGCAGAAAGATATGCAAGAATGAGCGGACCGGCAGTACTTGCAGAAGATAAGGCAAACTTTGCAATCCCGAATGCAGGTATACGTTCTGTAAAGATCAAGAAAAAGACCAGTTCGGATGAGGATCAGACCTATACCAGCTGGGAGATCACAATAGAATCCGATTCCGGCAAGCTGAAGTTCAAGACCGACTTCGACCCCAAGGATCATTTCCGGAAGTTATATGGTGACAGAGTTAAGTAAGCTAATACAGATTTCTTTCTAGTGGTTTAGCAGAATCTTTTTATCTTATTCCCAAAGGATCCAGGCCACCGGGTCAATTTTAGAATGACATCGGGGGACGTCTGTTCCTTTAAATTTATGATAATTCGAAATCAAAAAGTTAATATATGGGTTTACTCTCAAACCTTTTGACATATACTCTGGTCTTCCAAATTCGAATGGCTGCAACATTTCTGTTAATCATAATTTTGTAAAAAGGACTAAAGGATTTGTTATAATTGAAAAAACACGTTTTATTGATCATAGCATTTATGCTACTTTCGTTCCCTGCATCAGCAGAGGGCAACGTGAGGATAGAGATGCCTGATAATGTGGTATCAGGTGAAATGTTCAAGGTAACTCTTGTTATTGATGATCCCTTGGTAAGGGAACTTACCAGAACGATAGATGTCACGACAAAAGGAGGCAGACTCCAGCTGAAGAGGCCGGGGGATATGCATAGTCCTTCCTCGATTGAATATGCAGGTGAGGAAGAAATAGTGTTTGATGCTGTAATGTTCTCAGGTTTTCGTGAAGGTGATGTGGAATCAAGCTTAAGCTTTCGTTTCATGGGCGATATTGAGGAAATGCTGAATAAGTATCCTGAATGGGGCACTTACCATGAGGACATGGTTAAAGTTTCAAAGACAGTATATGCATCACCGGTAAGCTTCTCAGTTGAGACGCCGGATTTCCCGGATACGGGAACCAGCAGATTTGAGACTGACTACTGGGACAAGGTCACTTCTACCCCTGTATTCAGGTATGTTGACAGCGATTACTATGCAACTACCAAACTGTACAGGGGAAGTTTTAGCCGGGAGACCAGCTATCAGACACTTGATGGTTATCTTATTGGCAGATATTTCAGTAAGGAATACCTGACCAATCCTCCAGAAAACACGACGGTATCCGGTTACAGTTATGGCTCTTTCGGACAGAAAGGCTCGTCAACAGGTTATTACAGGATAGGCTGGTCTCCGGATCAGAAGGTCAAACATAAAGACTGGGACACGAATGAGACATACTATGTATACGATATCAGTATCAATTACTATTATGCTGTTCTTATCAATGATTTTGTAATGTATCATGGTGATATCATAAAAAAGATGAGAGTAAAAGATTCTGAGATTGAAGATGCTGTCAGGGAAACCGAAGAGGAATGTCACGAAATAGTTCTCAGCCAGAAGTATACGCCCCTGGAAACGGGTAGTGCTACATATCCTTCTGTGCTTGAGACAAACCTTCCGCTCTCAGGTCCAAAGACCCTGTATGTCACGGGATATGCAGTTGATGCAGATGGCAATCCCATGTCATATGTGGAGGTTCAGGCGAAGGTAAAAGGACAGACATTTAATGGTAGGGCAGACGCTGACGGGAATTTCCAGATTCCGCTCTCGATAGAACTGGATGAGAAAGAGAATGATGTAAAGCTCGATTTCTGGGTGATTTTTTCTTACGGAAGAGATGACAAGAATTATTTTAAGGTCTATGATCTTGACGGGAACACCTATAATGCGGTCTGGTACTACCAGGAATTGGCTATTATCGACCAGCAGAATGTGGAAGTACCTATCAGGCTTGACGGCTCTCCTGATCCTAAAAAAAGAAGCAGTACTGGCTTTATTAGTGATATGAAGAGCCTGTCTGTGATATATGCCCATACTGCGGAAGCTGTGGATTTCTGTCTTGTGGAGCTTGATGCGGATATTGACTACAAGCTGCCTGTGGAAGTGCTTGTGGGTAATAATAATCAGCAGACCCTATATTCCCCCGACCAGTCCAGGATCCTTATCTCAAGCAATGATGCTGGATACTCTAACTCCAACAGGCCTAAGAACCGTGAGTAT
Source organism: Methanolobus sp. (assembly GCA_033549165.1). Classification (GTDB taxonomy): domain Archaea; phylum Halobacteriota; class Methanosarcinia; order Methanosarcinales; family Methanosarcinaceae; genus Methanolobus. The sequence goes on along the minus strand of JAWSUM010000005.1, from coordinate 12,971 downwards.
CACGAGTTTGCACATCACCTGATGTATGCAACCTATGGGGACTGGACGAATGGTAGCAAGGTAGCAGGGACCCAGAATCATGACGGATTCCTTAATCCGAACACAGGGGACTCATATGAAGAAGGATTTGCCGAGTTCATGGCCCTTGTGATATCCGACAAATGGGGTGACAGCAATCCGGCTGACGGGCAGACAAAGTCTGATATCTATGCATCATTCGGAAGCCTTGAGAACAATTACCAGCCATGGGACAACCGGGGTTATGCTGAGGAATTTGCAGTTGCTTCTCTGCTATGGGATATATACGATTCTGATAATGATGACGGAGACTCAATAACCATGTCAATTGAGAACATCTGGTCTGTTCTTAAGGTCCAGAGGAACGATTTCTCTGATTATTACGTAGCTTTCAAGGAAGCCAGTCCCAGTAAGGCTGCAGAGATCGATAAACTGTTCATAGAACATGGATTCTTTGCCGATACCACAGAGGGCAATGGAAAAAGGGATAGGTTCGAAGGTTTCAGGGATGCCAACAACAACCGAAGATATGACGCAGGTGAAATTTTCTTCGATCTGGGATGTCTCAATTCCACAAAGGAAATCGAGTACAAGAAGGACATGGTCATTGGAAAAGCCACAAGCTATGAAAGAGCGGACAGGAGTTCTGCAGTGAGGATAGATGGTGCGTATCTGAATGTCAAAGACGACGAGGTAAGCCAGTATCTTGTAAAGGTGCATTACCTCGGACCTGGCTACGGGGAAGACTACGAATATGTGGTGGACCTGAGAGATGGGCTGCTGTACGTTCAGCCTCTGCCGTCAGACGTTGAGGCAGAGATAAGCATTGTGCCTTATTCTGTGGAATATACTGCTGAGAACATCTACAGTATCAGCAACCAGGAACTCATAAGTGAACTTGAGGAGCCGGATGAATATTTTGCAACACATGCATTTGATCTGAAAAGTACAGGTGCCACAGGTGATTCTGAGTATATTATCTATAAGGATAATGAACCGGTCTATGCCTATGAGGGAGACCGGGGTCAGAATGTGGATGTTAAGATTTCCGAAATCGATCTCGAAGACAGGGATGGTAAAGGTTTGCCTCTGGTCTGGCTTCTGATAATACCTATCATAGGTGCAGGAGCATTCTTTTTCAGGAAGGCAGGTAACAGGGAGAAGGCACAAGGTATGTTGAAAAAAAGGTCACAAGAGTTTAATGAGAAGGGGATGCCTGCCATAAAGCAGGCCGGCAAGAAAGCTGCCGAGTACACTGTCAGGGGCGCAGAATACGCTGCTCAGCAAACCAGGGGGGGTTATGAGAAGGCCAGGCCTCAGATAAAGAAAGCATCAGAGGATCTGAAGAAGATAGTTGATGATGCTAAAGAAAAGAATAAATAATCTTTCTTCTTTTAATTTTTTGATTGTAAAATTGTGAATGATAAGGTATTTCGATGTTCTACACAGACTGTTCAATATTAATATTTTAGCAATGCTTTTGCTCTGGTTTTACTTATCCGAAATTCCCCGATCCTTATGCACGTCCGATATCCTATGAATAGCTTCTGAAACTTGTTTTTGAAAAAAAGGCTTGCTGAGATTTATGATTTAATAAATCCTACTGTCTGATCGTAGCATCGGGTTTATATAAAATAGGGTAGTTTATACACCTAGTTCGATTGCTCAACGATATAATAAAGGATTACTCTATTTCTGTGTGCTTCTTTTAATGATTGCTTGGACATTTTGAGTTAGTAGTATCGGATGAATCATCTGATCAGACCTGGTAAAACTAGTCATGCGAAATTCTCGATCTCGGCTTCTGCTGAGCGAACTGAATAAAATACAAGGAGATAATAATAATGGGATACAATGACAGAGGCGGTAGCAGAGGCGGCAGTGGCGGAAACAGTAGAGGCGGCGGTGGCGGCTTCAGGTCTAACAGCGGTCCAAGAGAGATGCACAAAGCAACTTGCTCTGACTGCAAACAGGAAACAGAAGTACCATTCAAGCCATCTGGCGACAGACCTGTTTACTGCAGAGACTGCTTCCAGAAACACAGACCAGCAAGATATTAATTATTTTGCTATACAGTCTGTTGATACAGTCTGTTATATTTGTAAAACGGCAGATATATTGTGGTCAACAATGTTCGACCCCATATCTGCCTGCTTGACTTTTTCTTAAATTTGATTTTCAAAGCAGTAATTTCTGCAAGACAGTTCAAAGAGGAATGTAGATATGAGAATCGAGAATGTGCTATGTCCGGGCTGCGGGTCACAGATCCTTGCAACAATACCCACAGGGCAATGCATTGTTTGTGTTTCGATAAGTTCTGGCAATCCTATCGATTTTGGAGCAACCTATAAGTCCGCTTCAAGGTGTACCAGTTGCCAAAAGAGTTTTGCATGCTATACCAAGAATGTCGGAACAGGCAGGTAAAAACCACTTATTCCTTTGAGTGAATTTCCTTTACTCTTCCGACACTGCCATCTTCCAGTTGCACTTTTATTCCATGGGGATGGGATGAGGATTTGGTCAGAATTCTCTTGACAATTCCTCTGGTTATTTTACCGCTTTTCTGATCTTGCTTGAGAACAATCCCTACGCTCGATCCTATCTTGATATTCTCTCTGGTTTTACCCGGATTCATGGCGCATGGTGAACTTGTGACTATATAAGACTTGTTCATGTATGAGAAAATCTCATAATGGACAATCCAGACATTTCATGATATTGTTGCATCATGGCCGCGAAGGCTGCGCATGAATACCTTGATGACCTCGTCGACTAGCAGTATACCTATAGCTGCAACGATGCAGATAAACCACTGTTCTCCGTTCAGAGAGGTCGTGCCAAGGATGCGATGCATGAAGTTGAGTTCTGTTGCCAGGATGGTTACCAGTAGTGCTGCTCCGTAGAGTTGCAATTGGTTTCGGTTATGCACAACATCCCGATTGAAGCTTGTAGCAGTCTCGCTGCGGGCGCTAAGGCCCCTGGAGATTGAGTGTAAAGCGAAGGCAACAAATCCCACGGTGGCTGCAATGGCGGTACCTGAGGGCTCGTAGATTGCTTCCAGGTAGACAGTGACTACTGCCGACAGGATGCCAATAAAGGCGATACGCATCCACTGTGATGATGACAGAAGTGGCTGCTTCAATGGACGGGGTTTCTTATCCATAAGGTAGGGGGCCTCCTCATCGAATCCCAGCGCCAGGGCCACTGGAACAGTTATCAGGAATTTCAGGAACAGGACTGCAAGAGCACTGAACGGTGTTCCCCCAAGCACGAAGAAAAAAGCAGCCAGCAAGTAGCAAGCAATGAACGCTACCAACTGCTGCATCTGGAAACGAACGAAATTGAAAAGGTTGTTGTAGATGTAACGGCCATATTCTATCGCCTTGACGATGGTAGTGAAGTTGTCGTCGGTCAGTATCATAACAGCAGCATTCTTGGAGACTTCCGTGCCGGTGATGCCCATGGCCACGCCGATATCGGCCTTCTTCAGTGCCGGTGCATCGTTAACACCGTCCCCGGTCATCGACACGATGTTATCTTTCTCCTGCAGCAGTGTCACCAATCGCAGCTTATCTTCCGGGGTCACACGGGCGATCACACCAATTTGTTCCAGTTGTGGCTTCAACTGTTCATCAGGGATTGCGGCGAATTGGGCGCCTGTCAAAGCCTTGCCTTCAATTCCCAGCTCATTTCCGATTGCAGCTGCTGTCACTGCATGGTCACCGGTTATCATGCGGACCTGTATGCCGGCTTTGTGGCATTTGGAAATGGCACCCCTGGCCTCAGACCGTGGTGGGTCGACGATGCCGACCATTGCCAGCAAGGTCAGATCGTTAATCAGGTCAAGGAGGTTTCCATTCGGATCAAATGTATCAGGATCGAGATCACGGCGTGCAACAACCATTACACGCTCTCCGGATGAGGCCATACGTTTGTTTTCTTCAAGTGCGATGGGCCTGTTCTCTTCGGTAACCGGGTGTATTTCGTCTCCCGGCAGCCAGAAGTAACCGGCACGCGAGATAAGCACGTCCGGTGCACCCTTTACACAGCAGCGTACGACTGGCTTTCCCTGTGCGTTCTTCATGCTGTGGAAGGTTGCCATAAACTTGTATTCCGCATCGAAAGGTACCTCGGCTATGCGAGGATATCTCTTCCTCAGTCCTTCAGGATCGATGCCACCCTTGGCTGCCAGCACGATCAGTGCTCCTTCCGTAGGATCCCCTATCAACTCTTCACCTTCAAGACGGGCATCAGCACATAAAACCATTGGCTGAAGAACTTCATCGAGATCTACCTTGTTTCCCCCGTCATTCAGGAGTTGTCCCTGTGTACTGTACCCTTCTCCCGTTACTCTGTAGTGATTCTTCCCGGGAACAGTAAATTCGCGCGCAGTCATTTTGTTGAGTGTCAGTGTGCCGGTCTTGTCCGTGCATATTGCCGAGACCGAACCAAGTGTTTCCACCGACGGCAGCTTTTTGACGATGGCATTCTGGGCGGCCAGCTCTTGTGTGCCCATCGAATACATGGTAATTACCACAGCAGGCAGGCCAGTAGGAATGGCTGAAACTGCCAATGCTACCCCGGCAATGAAAATAGAGTCAAGGGATTGTCCGCTGTTTAGCCCCAATATGACCATCAGGATAAAGGCAAGACCTGCAATCACTGCAATTATCATAGTCAGTCGATCAAGCTGCTTCTGCAGGGGTGTCTTGTCTACCTTTGTCTTGTTCAGCAATTCCGCGATGTGCCCCATTTCAGTGCCCATGCCGGTGGTGGTGACGATCATCTCGCCACGACCTCGGGTAACTGATGTATTCATGTAAGCCATGCTGTGGCGGTCACCCAGGGACACTTCGTCCCTGTCGATAACCGTGCTGTCCTTTGAAGAGGCAATACTCTCCCCTGTGAGTGCCGCTTCCCCGGTTTCCAGCGTGGCTACCACAAACAGGCGTCCGTCAGCAGGGACAACATCTCCTGCTTCTACAATCGCAATGTCTCCCGGAACCACTTGTGAGATATCCACTTCCTGCTCTTTTCCGTCACGACGTACGCGAGCGATTACCTTCATCTTCCCGGATAACTCTGCCAGGCTGGCGGCAGCTTTTGCTTCTCCCCGAAGACCCAGCAATGCATTGAAAATAGTAATGACTACCAGAAGCATTGTGGTTCTCCAATCGCCGGTGAATATCTGGTTGACGGCTGCCGCCGCCAGCAGTATTGTCTGCATAAGGTCCTTGTACTGTCTCAGGAATGCCTGCCACCCCGATTCTTTTTTCGTATCCTTCAACCTGTTAGGTCCATACTGCTGCAGGCGCTTCTGTGCCTCTGCAGAGCTTAAACCTTTAGAAGTGTCTACCTGTAACCTGTCGGCTACCTCTGTCGAATCAAGTGAATACCATTTGACATCTGATGCAGTCCGGGCAGGACCCGACGCTGTGGTTTGATCGGATTGAGATGACATGTTCCTTCTCCTTCAGTTAGAAAGGTGTGGGGTCTTTGATGCTCTCGGGTGGTGGGTACTGCGTTTAGATGTGAGTTACTTCTTTTTCTTCTTGCTTTTCTTCCCTGACTTTTTCTTGGTATCTGTGCTGTTTGCAGCAGCCTTCGCTTCGGCCTTTAAGACTGCTTTATCTTTCAGGCCGCCGTCCTCGCTCTCAAGCTCTTCCTTAGCCGCGATCAAAGCCAGTTTCTGCTGTTCACTGACGACGGGGTATGCCAGGTTGAGTTTGTCCATTGTGTTGTAGATAACTGCAGCCACTGCCAGCCGCGTGAACCATTTGTGATCTGCCGGCACGACGTACCAGGGTGCCCATTCGGTGCTTGTGTGATTGAACATGTCTTGGTAGGAGGCGATATAATCGTCCCAACGGGCTCTTTCTTTCATGTCTGCTGCAGAGAACTTCCAGTTCTTCTCAGGCATCAGTGCCCGCTCAAGGAAACGCTCCTTCTGTGTATCTTTGGACACGTACAGGAAGAACTTGAGAACGATGATGCCGTTGTTGACCAGGTATTTCTCGAAGTTGTTGATCTCCTCGAAGCGCCGGTTCCAGATATCTTTGTCCTTCAGCACTGGAGGGAGCTTCTGGCTAGCAAGAAATTCGGGATGCACCCGCACGACAAGTACTTCTTCATAGTAGGAACGGTTGAAGATCCCGATGCGTCCGCGAGCAGGGAGGGCCTTGAAGTTGCGCCACAGGTAGTCATGGTCCAGTTCCTCCCCTGAAGGCCCCTTGAAACTGTGGACATCGACACCCTGTGGATTGACGCCAGACATGACATGCTTGATGGTGCTGTCCTTGCCGGCTGCATCGAGGGCCTGAAGGACTATTAGCAGGGCATACTGGTCCTGAGCATAGAGCTTATCCTGCATCTCGGCCAGTATCTGGATGCCTTCTGCAAGTGTCTCTTTTGCCTCTTCCTTGTCCAACCACTTGCCTTTAAAGCCAGGGTCGTAATCCTTCTTCAGGTCGATCTTCTTGCCAGGCGGGATTCTCATGATGTCCATGACTGCTTCAATTCTGTCTTCCATATCTTCCTTTCTGATTGCCATGGTCTAACGTCCTGTATTATGGTCTTTGGATTGAGTGTTCAGGACCTGTCTAACTTTCGAAGTGAGGGTTTTATCAAGGTACTTACCGTATCCACTCCCTTGATTCCTCTTCGATTCAGTTCAACTTGCCGTTGACATTGCCTGCTTGATAGATGGGACATATATTCCATGCAAAACGTCATCTGAGAGTTCTTGCGTGGATGAATTTAGTTTACTCGTTAGTGTCCCACTACACTGTATCTGTAATTTAACATCGAACCTGCGACTATACATAATTAAAAGAAACAATCAAAAGAAGCAATTGGAAGAAACTTTGTTATGCCGGCCCAGGTCTTCATCTAAAGCTTCACACACAGTCGTTTAGCGTTTCTGATGAAGTGTGTATATTTTGTAAAAAAAGTATGATTAATGCGTTTCTTAGTCAGGATAAAATTATGTGGTAGTAAAACTGAGTAAAAAGTTACAGGTAAATTTTCAGCAAGGAAATGCTGAGTGAATAAAAAAGAAGGTAGTGTTGGCAGACATACAGGTCCACCAACCATGCTATATTAAGTGATCAGACGCCTGGGAGCTGTACGGTACTATCGAAGCTGTTGTCTTCGAATACAAGGTTTTTACCGCTGGATATCATTTCCAGTCCTCTGGTTGCACCTGAGATAGGTTTCATGTTCGCTATGCTGTTGCTCCTCACGATGACGTTGTCGGTATTTTCAAGGTTTATGCCTGTTCCGCCAACTCCTGAGATGTCATTGTTCTCAACGACAGCCCTTTCCACGCTCTGGAGAACGATTGCACCGTCATCTGCCACCAGCCAGTTGTTGACATTGCGAATGGTGTTGTCAGAGACGATCACCCTTGTTATAGGTGCGAGGACAGTTCCTCCGTGTCCGCCTATGACATAGATTCCTGAATCCTGTTTCTGACCGTTGGTGTAACCCTGGATGTAATTGCCTGTGATCTTCACACCTTCAAGGGTCTCCGGATATTTGCCATCGCTGGTACTGTGTGAAACAGCGATCGGTATCTTTACATTGTTTATCTTATTATCCTCAATGTAGATGTTCTTGGACCCGTGACTATCGATACCTTCCCAAACGGGATTGTTGTCGATGGTATTTTCCCTGATGTAGATACCGTCAGAATACTTGTATGCACTGCTTCCCTTGGCAACAGCAACGCCATAGGAGTTCACATTGATCTTCTTGGTGTTGATGTCCTTGAACAGGTTGTTGTCAACGTATATGTTGTTTGCCTGCTTGCCGATCATAACTCCGCAGTAACCGAAGTAAGTGAATTCGTTGTCCCTGATGGTGATCTCTTCATTGTGGTAGGACGGTGAGCTGACGTCCAGGTATACTCCGTAGCTCCTGAAGTTTGTGAACGTATTGCCTTCTACAAGACAATTGCTACTGTTCTCGAATTTGATGAGTCCGACATTACCGACAACCGGCAGGTAGGACTGGTCAGGATTGCTGAATTCGAATCCTCTTATTGTAACATTGTTAGCATTTTGTATATTGAATATGCTGTATCCTTTAAGCACAGCATCGTTGCCTACCAGTTCGATATTTGATTTCAGCCCGATTGCCGAACTGACCATGTATGTTCCCTGGTTGAACAGGATTGTACCTTCATCAACAGCGTTCACTGCAGCCTTTATGGCTTCTACGTCGCTATTTCCCTTGTATATGAGCTGTCCGTCATTTGTCTGGACAGTTGTTGTGGTGGTGTCTTTGGAAATGCTCACTGCGTAGTCAATGTCTTCAGTGCCGGTGGTGTCAGTGGCTGAAGCGATTGCTGTTCCAAGGCTCATACCGAGGAACAGACAAACCATTAAAAGGCCTGTAGTTTTTCTTTTTTGAACCATTTTTAAATCTCTCAACGATTGAGTTTTCATAGCCGTTTTTCGATTATTCAGGTCAAGCTGTCAAAAATAGAGTTGTGGGTCGATGTTGTCCTCCTGGCGGGAACTGTGGATGACACCTGGGGAAAAGTGTCCGTTCCGACATCAATGGGTCAACACGGGTAACTAAATTTTGTGACATGCTCCTCGATAATATACTTTAAAGTATATATAAGATTGCAGCCGTAAAAAAGGGTCTAAGTTGCTTTAAAGTGATTTTCAGGTATCTTTAGGGTTCCCTTAAGAATGGGCCGTTAGTTACTAGGGGGTAGTGCTTGATCACAAATTTAAAAAAGGGATTGCTGGAAATTGGCGTGGCATACAGTATATCCGTTAGGTAATCAGTGGTCTGGCGGTCTTTTTTCATACTGGTACTGCTTCGTCCAGTATACTTTTTCCCAGATCAGGCTTTAAGGCACTTTTGAGCACTAAGTCCACTTTGATTCCCAATGTGTCAGAAAGAATATTGTACTGTGACTCTACTTACAGTTGAGAAGATTCTGTTTCATACAGGCGGGTGTTTTTACACAACGCCAATCAAAGCAATAATATAAAAAGAACCTCCAAAATGTGTATCAGAGGTTTCATAAAGGAATCAATATGATCAAAAGGGATATTGTTCTGGGAAGACTGGATGAGTTGCTTCCGGAGTTGAAAAGGAACTATAAGGTAAAGGAAATAGGCCTTTTTGGGTCGGTGGTGAGGAATGAAAGTAAACCCGGCAGCGATATAGATTTCCTTGTTGAGTTTGAGAAAGGTGCGGATCTTTTTGATCTCGTGGCTCTTGGTATTTTTCTTGAAGAAGAGTTGGGGTCAAAGGTGGATATAGTCTCGAAACGTGCCGTAAGGAATGAATTGAAGAGCAGGATTTATTCTGAAGTGGTTTATGCACACGCATGAGGCGGTTTTCATGCGTGAGTACAGGATGTTTTTAACTGACATTGTTGAAGCGATTGACGAGATTGAAGAGTTCATTTCAGGAATGGACTTCACTGAATTTCTGAACGATAAGAAAACCCGGAAGGCAGTTGTGAAAAATATCGAAATCATTGGTGAGGCCGCTAAGAATGTGCCGGATGAGATAAAAGCAAGTTATCCTGACATTCAGTGACGGGTGATTGCCGGTATGCGGGATCGCTTAGCTCATGGTTATTTCGGAATCGATTATGAGATTGTGTGGGATGTTGTTGGAAATCGTCTGATTGGTTTAAGGAATTCTATCCGGGCAATTCTGGTTGAGATAGATTGAGCAGGAAAAAACTTTTAACCCATCCCACCGGGAATCGAACAGATTATGTTTGTCTGGTGGCAACATCTTAACATAATCCTTTTTTTTTTAACGATGACACTACATGTATAACTCTATCAGTGCTACTTAATTTCAATCCCTCTAAGGTCTGATTTTAACATCCATGTTCGATCAAGAAAAACGTCAAAATTCTGAGTTTCAATCCCTCTAAGGTCTGATTTTAACGAAATCTACTTTTGTCCTCATTGTGGCGAGGAAGTCAGTTTCAATCCCTCTAAGGTCTGATTTTAACTATACCAACAACGCCAACCAGGAGGATCATGTACATGTTTCAATCCCTCTAAGGTCTGATTTTAACTACCAGGATCAAACAACACACACAACGGTAAAAGAGTTTCAATCCCTCTAAGGTCTGATTTTAACTTGGTTTGTTTCCTTTCACCGCGTCTATGTAACTGGTTTCAATCCCTCTAAGGTCTGATTTTAACGGTATCCGAAGCAAGGGTTCGTGGTGCTTGTTCAATGTTTCAATCCCTCTAAGGTCTGATTTTAACAAATATATACTGCAATTGTTGAAGTCTGCATCAAAGGTTTCAATCCCTCTAAGGTCTGATTTTAACAGGTGGCTTGCCACGAGCACATGTCATCAAAGTCGTCGTTTCAATCCCTCTAAGGTCTGATTTTAACCAAAACTTCTTTGCCTGGCGTATGCAGTCAATTTTGGTTTCAATCCCTCTAAGGTCTGATTTTAACTTTTTGCATTATTAACACACCCAATGAATGAAAATAAGTTTCAATCCCTCTAAGGTCTGATTTTAACACAATATACAATCTATAAACAGTGTACCTCTTGACATGTTTCAATCCCTCTAAGGTCTGATTTTAACAGGCATGTTTCCGGGATATGATGAAGGGATTATAAAGTTTCAATCCCTCTAAGGTCTGATTTTAACAACAAAATCCCATACACTATCACCTGTGAACAGCAGTTTCAATCCCTCTAAGGTCTGATTTTAACATATGTTATGGGACTCAATCATACGGTGTTCGCATGTTTCAATCCCTCTAAGGTCTGATTTTAACATCGCTAGCGGGTATACCAGCTTTCAACGCATATTCGAGTTTCAATCCCTCTAAGGTCTGATTTTAACAGTCAATATGTAGCCGCAACTGGCGACGTTATTACGGTGTTTCAATCCCTCTAAGGTCTGATTTTAACATGAAAACGCGTCCAATCGAGGAATAAATATCATGTTTCAATCCCTCTAAGGTCTGATTTTAACCTCCTGATTAGTAGTGTTTACAATGCTCGAATTTCCGTGTTTCAATCCCTCTAAGGTCTGATTTTAACTCCATTTTCCCAGATCATCATTATGTACCATTTCAGAGTTTCAATCCCTCTAAGGTCTGATTTTAACGAAATTATAAACAGCGAGCGCAAACCATATTTTGTCGTTTCAATCCCTCTAAGGTCTGATTTTAACTCGCGTTCTCCATCCATTTAGGAGCACCAAAACCATGTTTCAATCCCTCTAAGGTCTGATTTTAACCGGGATAACTCTAGGTACCTCGATAACGGTTTTAGACGTGTTTCAATCCCTCTAAGGTCTGATTTTAACGACACAAATATTCGCGTTAGTAATCTCTATATCAAGTTTCAATCCCTCTAAGGTCTGATTTTAACCACGAACGAGACGGAACATATACGGTATTTACACCGCTGTTTCAATCCCTCTAAGGTCTGATTTTAACTTCAATATCCCAAACCGCAATATTCATATTAAAACTCGTTTCAATCCCTCTAAGGTCTGATTTTAACGCTGCATATCCGTTGCAGTACTCCCCGGCTTTGCCTTGTTTCAATCCCTCTAAGGTCTGATTTTAACGGTCTATCTGACCGACAAGCTGGCCCGTATCTATCAAGTTTCAATCCCTCTAAGGTCTGATTTTAACTGGTCTATCTGACCGACAAGCTGGCCCGTATCTATCAAGTTTCAATCCCTCTAAGGTCTGATTTTAACGTTCTATATTGTCCCTGCCAGGGTCCTTTCTCCTGAGTTTCAATCCCTCTAAGGTCTGATTTTAACATATACACATTGCCATTCTGACAGGCTGCACTCACGTTTCAATCCCTCTAAGGTCTGATTTTAACATGAAAGAGCGGTCCGGTGTGATACGTTGGTTTATCGTTTCAATCCCTCTAAGGTCTGATTTTAACTCTTTGTGGCATTCTTGCGCTATTGGAGCTCAAACACGTTTCAATCCCTCTAAGGTCTGATTTTAACAGAATGCAGGTTCTCTGCAGACATGGATTTGCTTTGTTTCAATCCCTCTAAGGTCTGATTTTAACGATTTCGGGGAGTGTTTTCATGCCTTCTCCCTCCAATGTTTCAATCCCTCTAAGGTCTGATTTTAACACAAATGATGACGTCTGTGGCTACATGAAACTACACAGTTTCAATCCCTCTAAGGTCTGATTTTAACTATTCTGTACCAGAAGGCAACGAGGACCTCGAACCAAGTTTCAATCCCTCTAAGGTCTGATTTTAACCTGTCTGAATGCCGTCGGATAGTGATCGGGTATTTCGTTTCAATCCCTCTAAGGTCTGATTTTAACCTTGTGAGATTCTGCAAAGAAGCTACCGGGGGAATCGGTTTCAATCCCTCTAAGGTCTGATTTTAACGCACTATCAATGGGTGCAGGTTCACCAGGCTCTACCGTTTCAATCCCTCTAAGGTCTGATTTTAACCTACATACATGTCACCGTCTCCGATTTGAATTGGCGTGTTTCAATCCCTCTAAGGTCTGATTTTAACTTCTGAGCCAAAGTACCAGCCGAGGGCTAGGAATTTGTTTCAATCCCTCTAAGGTCTGATTTTAACATGATTAGTCCATCGTCCAACCAGTCGTTCATAACCCGTTTCAATCCCTCTAAGGTCTGATTTTAACGAGTATACCATCCCCATGACGTATTGAGCGTATGGGGTTTCAATCCCTCTAAGGTCTGATTTTAACTCGTTTTTACCAGGTACGTAGAACTGTGATAACACGGGTTTCAATCCCTCTAAGGTCTGATTTTAACGAGGTATTGTTGAACGAGTGGCATGGCTTCGGCAATGTTTCAATCCCTCTAAGGTCTGATTTTAACTGGTATGACCTCTTATGAGTGGTACAGTGTGATTGAGTTTCAATCCCTCTAAGGTCTGATTTTAACCCGATCTACCAAGCATTTCAGAGTATGCTTTGACAT
>JAWSUM010000004.1:0-74944 GCA_033549165.1 Methanolobus sp. | reverse complement strand
CTGCCTGTCCCTGGGCTTTGAATTTATCAGGACATCGATCTCACCCTGCCTGATATACACACAATTCCTATAGGCTTCCTCATCCATATTCAGCAGGGACCTGACAGCATCATAGGTACGGGACGCCTGGTCAAAGATTATCTCACCGTCCTTTTTGATTATGGCACTGGTATTGGAAGCACGGCCCTTTTCCGGGTCGTTCCTGAAAGTCTGCTCAATGTAGTAATCATTACCATTCTGTTCGAATTCAAGTACAATGGATGCCCTGGTCGCACCCTTACGAATGATGTCCGAGAGGACAAAATCCTTATCCAGAGTCCTGCTTCCGAAAAGGCAGGTGAAGCAAGCCTCAAGCAGACTGGACTTGCCGCTCCCGTTAACTCCCGAGACCACGGTCACACCATCCTCAAAGGAGAGGTCCAGGCTTTCATAACTCCTTATGTTCTGGATCTTCAGCCTTTTTATCATCATAGGTAGTCACCAAGATTGTACTGCCTGGGCTTATGCTCTGCCTTCTCCTTTTGGGATGGGCTTTCTTTAGAGGAAGTTGCTTCCTTTGTCTTTTCCTCTGTACTTTCAGAGACAATTGTTTCCTTTTCCGGCACCTTTCCCTCACGTTCTGCATCGGCAATCTCTTCTTCGTAAACAGATTCCTGCGACAAAACCTGCATCTTTTCAGCCGGAGAGGGAAGCTTCCGGATGGAAACACTCTCATCCATGGAAATCTCAGCCACTTCAGCTGTGTTTTCTGTGGCATTGCCAGTTATGTTAGTATCATCGGGGACCACTGGCGGCACCTCCTGATTTCCCTCAGGCGATCCGGTTACCGTGTCCGAAGCCATGGATCTTACAATAACACTCTCAGAGAAATCGGTGCTATCTAACAGTTGACCAATCCTTTTTTCCACTTCCGCATCGACCTTTGTCTTTACCACCGCCGGATCCCTGACGATCTCATCGACCATGAGCCCGCCCTGGGTAAGATGCATTTTCCTGATCTCTTCCTTTACCGCATCATCAGGGTCGGCAAAGGAGACTGGCATCCGGGCATCATCCAGGGAAACCTCACCTGTCCTCAGGTCCTTGATGCCCGGGATAAGGGCATTGCGAGAGAGCAGGAACTTCTCTACTTCGCTGAATGTGAATTTGACCCCGGGGTCTCCGGATATGTTGACAAAGACGACCTTATTCTCTACATCATGCTCCTTGATCGCTGCGAAGATCTCGTTATAAGCATCCGCGTCCTTCCCAAGATGAACAGGAATGAAAACGAACTCCCTTGTAGGAATAATACGCCTGCTGATATCAACCCCTGCATCACTGACAGAAATGATATTATAAGATCGCGGCTCACGCTCGGAAGTACTGTTGCGCTCGGTACTGCCGCAATACGTGACCCATACATCGTCCACTTTAATGATCTCATGCTTATGGTTGTCACCCAGAAGAACCGCATCAACGTCGAAAGGCAGAGCGTTCAGGACTTCCTGTAAATCCCATTCCCCGAACGGGAAAGGCTTCATGAGCTGGTGCATCACAAGCAGATTGTGCTGTGCATCGGCAGCATTTTCATCGAAAACTGAATAATCGAACAAAGGGATGCGGGATTTGGGAACACTGTCTATGCCATAGATAGCCACATTGTCGAGTTTGAAAGGTGTGGCACCAAGGCGTATGACAAGTCCCATACTGCCGTAGAGGTCCAGCCACTGTGTGCTCTGTTTGCTCTCATGGTTCCCCACTATCGCAAGCAACGGGATTCCGGCGTATTTCAATTTGGAGAAAACTTCCATTGTCTCCAGTATGTCATCCAGTGTAGGGTTCCTTGAATCAAAAAGATCTCCGGCATGCACTACTGCATCCACTTTCATCTCAATGGCATCATCTATCACCCTGGAAAAGGCATCCATGAAATCCTGTCTGCGCACTTCACTATGATATTGGCGGTACCCTAAATGCGTATCCCCGGTGTGGATAATCCTTATCTCATCCATCAGGAGGTATGATACGCGCTCCCCGTTTTTAAGATTGCCTGTCGGACTGTCACAGCCAAACTTTCAGCACATGTCCAAATTTAGCATAGAGTCTCCTCGTCCCGTTTATATTCTACCATTTACTTTTATATTAGTAATTACTATATTACTATAGGAATTATGGATAGCAAAGGCCAGATCACCATAGATTATCTTATCAGCATCACTGTCTTTTTGTTCGCAGTGGTCTTTGTGTTCAATTTTATCTCTGGTATTTTTACCCCTTTCCAGTCAAATTCCGACGAAGTTACCCTGATTGCTGACCGCGTCTCAACCACACTTGTCGAAAACAGGCTGAGTGCAGGAGACGAAAGCGTACCAAACCTTGTCGACGAGACCGAGGTTAATAATTTCTTTACTGAACTTAACGGAAGCTATGATGCGGTAATTGATTCCCTTGGAATGAACGGCAGTTACCTGCGGTATGACCTTAACATTACTCTGGAAAACAGAACTACCTTGGTAGATACGGCAGGAAAGCAAATTCCACCCGGTGTCAACGTCGGACAAACCAAAAGAATAGTCCTTTCAAAGGATGAAAGTTCAGGAAATACTGAAATCCTCATCATGTCATTCCGGGTGTGGTAACATGGATCGAAAGCTGTCGCAAGATCTCATAAAAGACGGCTCTGCCCAGATGCACACCCTTGAAGCTGTAGTAGCCGCAATGATAATGGTTTCTATAATAGTATTCACTATACAGGCGACATCTCTTACACCACTTACGTCCTCAACGGCAAACGCGCACATAGAAGCGCAGCTTCAGACAATGGGTCAGGATATGCTCAGTACACTTTCATATTCCGCTTATGGCGATGACTCACAGCTCAAGGAGGACATCTTGAGCTGGGATGGGAAAGAATACGTGTGGAACGGCAGCATGTATCAGTCAACAAACACGCAAAACAAAACCACCCTTGACAGTTCACTGACAGATATCCTTACATTGATCGCAGTCCCGAGAGGGATTGCACATAATGTCCACTTTAACTGGGTTGCAGATAATGGGATAATGATGTATAGGCCGTATATATACAACGGTGACCCTTCGGACAATGCAGTGATAATATCAAAGAAAGTCATACTTTCTGATAGTGATGTAGGGAATACTTCCGTTTTTGGTGCCACCACCGGCATCCCTGATGCAGGCAATAGTACTGATTTCTATAATATTGTTGATGTCAAAATGACCCTATGGAGAATGTGAAGCAGGAAAAGTGATGGCATGAAAAAGTTCGATGATTCCGCACAGTTGTTATTGATCGCAGGTTTTGCAGTCGGCGTTGGCATAGTAGTGCTCACAGTCATGCTTAACAATGTGATATATGCCAGCAACATGGCTTCGGAATCAAGTATTGACACTTCACGCTACGACATGGCCAATGTCATCCAGCTGACAACCGAAGCATGCGAAGATGCCTACCAGTCTGCTTTAATTAACGGATCTCATGACAACGTGGATAACGCTACTTTCGAACAATACATTGAAGACTATAATGATAAAGCATCTGAAAGCTTTGGAATTGCAGGAATGACCTTTTCCTGCCAGGCCGATAATCTATCAGAAGCATACTTTACTCAAAGCGGGCTGGCAGATGGCCAGGACAACTGGACACTTGTGCAGAATGTCAATAGTACAGACGCATTTGCACTCTCTATTCCAGAAATATCCAGACTTGGGAACGAGTCAAACAAAGTAATAATCAAAGCCACCAATACCTCTGGGAACTGGTTGTGGTCAATGGAACTATTCAATTCCGGCGGGACGATCAATGTTACCGTCAAAGACCCTTCACCAAGCATCGTGAGCTATCCAAGCAGCGCCGGAGAACTAAATATAACAGGTAACTGGATAGATGGCACAAATCATTCTAATTTATACTTCTCCGACCGTACCGCAGGATATGAATATTCAATAAGTATCATTAACGGCAGCCATGCAGTAGGAACATATTCGATCTCAGGCAACCTTTCAACAGGCCAGCCTTTCATCCAGGCAAGATACTGGGTGGTAAACCCGACAATTACAATGTCTTCCGGGGAAATAACAATAAACAGAACTGTTCCAGTTTCATTGCCGGGAGGATTCCTATGAGAAGACTTGCGGACGATGAGAATGCTGTGTCAGTATCAATTGGATTCATTCTTACATTTTCAATAACAGTACTGATACTTGTGACAATTCTGTCATCATTCTACTCTTTAATGGACCAGGCAGAACAGACTGTCATGCGCGATGAATTCGAGATACATGGAAATGATATTGCTGTAAAGATCACCACGATCGATACCATGGCAGGAACTGCAATGAGATCCGGTTCAAGTATCAGGGAAATCAGATATGAACTATCACTGCCTGGCAAAATTGCAGGTAAACCATACTCGATAGAATTCTCCAATACGACAAATGACATCATCTTTGCATCTGAAGATAGAGACGAAACCAGGGTGAAAATACCATTTTCAACTGAAGATACCACACTCCTTTCAACAACTCTGTACAGCTCAAAAGCTGAATTCGATATAATATACAACCCGGATGCAAATACCATCGAAATATCCTGAAAGTTGAAAGCATATGATCGGCAAAAAAGGCAAAATTAAAAAATTCACTTCATCCGAAGAAGCTCTAACCGAGGTAGTGGACTTCACAATTACTCTCGGAATCATGCTTCTGGCTCTGGGAGTCATTGGAGTTTATGGATACCCTATGCTTGAGCATATGAAAGACGCAGGACACCTCGAGAACATAGAACAGAGCTTTTCAGTCCTCAAACCAAACATGAACAAAGTGGTGTACGGCAAAGCACCTTCGCAATCTGTAGAGTTGAAAATGCACGGAGGTAGTGTTGCGGTCACGGGGACCAGCTACATGAATATCACCATGCGGGCATGGAATGAATCGTCATCCTCCGAAGAGGAAGTATCTATTGAAAGGCAATTGAGGATGATCCAGAATGATTTTGTGGACACCTCTATCGCTTATGAGAATACCGGAGCATGGGCCAAATATCCCCGGGGAAGTGCCATAGCTATATCAAAACCTGATTTTGCATATGACGGAAATACACTTGTGATACCAGTGGTGACAATATCCGGTTCCAAAAGTATGTCCGGATCAAGCCTTATCCGGATAATCGCCGATGGCGGACAATTATCAATTTCAAGATACGAGAATGTATCAAATGTGAATATAACCATCATGAGCGAGTATTATAATGGCTGGGAGAGATACCTGAGCGATTCTATCGGAATGCAGATACTGGATGTGGATGCAAACAACAATACCTTTACCGCCGGCAGAAGCTTCAGTCCCAATATAGACGTTATAACTACCATGTCACCCATGAGTGTAACAATTGAATAAAAATGTGATTTACTATGAAGAGCCTGTCCGAATCAGAAAAAGCCGTATCTGCAGTTGTAGGGGTGCTGATCATCCTGGCACTTACCATTACATCCATAAGCGTGATCCTGCTTTACGCAACACCAACGATCAATGACATGCAGGACATGGCAAATGCTCAGAGAGTGGAACAGGCATTCACTGTATTTGACTCCAGGACAAGTAAGGTAGCTCTGGGAGAATCGCCAAGCCAGACAACATCATTCTCCATTATGGACGGAAGCATCGAAGTAAATGGAAACAATGGCTCCTATAACGAAAGCAAAATCGTCATCGTCTGTGCTAACATTAGCGCTTTGCCCGGATTCCAGACAAATAGATATAGATGGAGATCATGGGAACCACATATGGCTGCAACTGAAATGAATCAGTTCAATGCTTCCATGGGCAGCATAACATACACAAAAGAAGATAGGGTCATAGGCTACGAAGGTGGCGGTGTGTGGTCTAAATATCCCACTGGTAAAGCAGTCATGATATCCCCGCCAGAGTTCCATTACAACGGTGAAACACTCACATTGCCCATTATGAAGATCAGTGGAAACGAAGTTTCCAGTGGAACTGCGGACGTCGATGTTACTGTCAGCTCTGATAACATGCCAACTGTGATGTATCCTGATCCGTCGGCAGATTCCAGAAGGATCAATCCCCTGGACTCGGATAAAGTGCTTATTTACATAAAAAGTGATTTCTACACAGCATGGGCAGATTATGCAAATTCACTGGCATATGCAAGCGCTGTAACAGATGACGCAAACAAGACAGCGGTCATAGAGCTTGAAGTCATTCCAGCCATGGGAAAAGATAAGCTTAAACAGGAAATCAAAATTGGCGCGGTAAACCAGGAAAATGCTACACCCATGGGTTCTTTTACTTTGAATCTTGGAGCCCGATCATCCCAGGGACTTAATCCTAACAATTACCAGATAACTGCAACTTCAGGAACAAAAACGCTTAAATATACACTTCAGAAGAAGGGAAATGATAAGCTGGAAATTGGTCTCGTATATGAAGACACCGCTTCCGGAGGAGGTATCGAGACATGGGCAGGAGACGGTGACTATTTCGTTATAACTGGCGAAAAAGAAGATTCAGAAGCTACAGTTGACCTGCTTTCAGCAACGTTGGATATGAAATACCTTGAAAGCAGTGATTTCTCATGGGATAGTATAAATTGCACTACTACAACTTCACTGCCTCTTTACGATCTAACCCAGCACTACATGAAGCTTATAACCCTTGACGGATCAGTGCTATTCAATATTTATTCACCTGGTGGCTCAGACCCTGTAGACTATGACGAATCCACACTTACATTATATTATGACGGAATGCCCGGCAGTATCACCTACCTGCATGTGAGCAGGAACGATCTTTCAGCCACGTTGAATTAGAGATTGCAAATATAAAGTACTCAAAATATACACAGGTGTAACTTTATATTATTATTTTTATGAAATATTATATATATTATATACATCCTACATATCTGTGATGGTTAATGAAAAGGGGCAAGTTGCGGTAGACTTTCTACTCGGGATGTCATTGGTGCTCATTGCTCTTGGTTTCACCATGCAGTTCATTCCGGGCCTGTTCATGTCCGGATCGGCAGGAGAGAGCAGCCTGGATTACACTGCTTACCGTACTGCCGCGGTTCTTGTCGAGGATACCGGATGGTGGGAGAATAACACAATGAACGGGACCGACTGGGAATATCATCCCGGCAATGCACTAAGGATAGGGCTTGCTGCGGACGATGAGCCAAGATCAAGACTAACCGATAGCCCCAACCTGATATCCAGAAAAAAGACAGAACAGTTCATGTTTCTGAATGAAAGTACCCTTGTTGAGATGCTGGGAATTTACAACGACGTTGATGATACTCATTTTGCCTATGGCTACAATATCTCTATTACACAGGATAATTCACCGCTGATCCTGAACAACACTACCATCGTCCGGGGAGAAGTACCTCCCAGGGACCTGGAAACTGCAAAGATAAGCCGCGTAGTGCTTGTAGAGAAAGGAACGGTATCTGTATTTACCGGAGATGAGATAACAGGCGGATCGTCCTCCCATGCCACGATCAACGTAACCGGGCCATTTGAAGATAGCATAAACATAGAGCTAAGGAATCTCAACATCAGCGGCACTAATCCTGCATTCCTGAATGCAAGACTTGACGGGAATCCGCTGACCCAGCCATCCGATTTCAGTATTTACAAAAAGATAGGATGGACGAATTTCCCACTTAACGGTAGCCTGGGAGCTGAAGACACCATATGCCTGAATCTGGAGCATGGGCTTTTTAATACAGGAACGGACCACAGGCTGGACCTTGAATTCAAAAATATTACATTTCTGAGCTCCGGATCTTCTTTTAAGAACTACAACAACCGTAGCACTGCTTTTTACGAGCCCGCATATCTGACAGTGGAGGTATGGCAATGAACGATAAAGCGCAGTTGCATACCCTGGAAGGGCTGAGTGCAGCATTCATGATAACAATGACTGTGCTTGCGATCACACAAAGCACAATGATAATGACCCCGCAGAATGAACTGGCTGTAGGCGTGCAACTGGAGCAACTGAGCTCGGATTCGCTTGCAGTCCTTGACACGGCCCGGCATGGATATGTCCAGCACAACCTGACAGAATGTGTTGCAAGCTGGAATATGGCGGAAGCCACATATCCGACAAACGATCTTGAAAAGCTTGACACGGCCCTTTCATATTTACTGCCAGGGGTATTGTACAACGTGGATCTTGCATATTTTGACAATGATGACCTTAAAGTGAAAAAAGTGATAATCAAGGGTCCCCCCGGAGACAATGCGGTTGTTGTCAGACGTTTTGTGACACTCACCAATGAAAGCGTAAGTGGAATGGGAGGAGGATGGAACCTGGCTGACGACGAAATAAAAGTTATCGAGGTGAGGATGACAGCATGGAAAGTCTGAGAAAGGATACAAAAGGACAATGGATAGTCCTTTCAGGACTGGTCATATCACTTGTACTCATAGGACTTGCCGCACTGGCCAACCAGGCAATGCTGGCAGGATATCATTCGTCGAATGCTGCTCTCGAGTTTCCGAAGGAGAATATCCGCGAATTGAATTCCCATACAAAAGATAATGCAAAGATCATAAGGGACCTTTCTTTGAAGATAAACAGTACCAGCAATGAAACAGTACCCGTCATCTTTGAAGGATTGTTCCACAACTACAGTAGCCAGATGGAAAAACTGCATGCAGTGCACGGGGAGACCGTTGATGTGTCACTGGTCTCTATCAATTCCACAAATGGTTCGTACAACAATGATATTGACATGATCCTTGTGAATATCAGATACAATGACGGAAATACCCATTACAACTCTGAGCCTGAGATGATCGAGGTGAGAAGATGAAAGCCTTACTTAAGAATGAAGAGGGCGCTTCCCTATTATTTGAATATATATTGGTCACGCTTATATGCATTGGTTTTTTCATGACGGTAAGCCTCAATTCCAATGAGATCTTCATCAAGAACCCGAATGAGGTTGTGATGCAGGATGAAATGAGCGACGTGGGAAATATGATGAGCACAATGATTACGGATATGTATCTGATACTACCCCCTAACGGGTATATTGACACAGGATACCGCATCCCGGAAAAAGTTGGAAAGGAGACCTACACTATCAATGCGGATATCGCATACTCGAACCAGATAATCGAAGTGATATCCTCCTCTTCAGGGAAGAAAGTAAGAGTGACGATCGGCGGAATTGCCAGAACAATGCCGATAAATGGTACTGCATCAAGCAGTTCTACAAATCATATGATCAATTATGACTCGAGAATATAAAAACGATGCAGCGGTCTCTGAGACTCTGGGATATATCCTGTTGTTTGCAATTGTGACCTTATCCATGGGTGCTATCTATGTGGTAGGGTATCCGATCCTGCAGTCGAACATCGATGCGAACATATTTGAAAGTACGGAACAGAACTTCATCGTGATCCAGAGTGAAATGGACAGAGTAGCATTTGACCAGAAACCGGTTTCAATCACTAAGATGAAACTCCAGAGTTCCGAGCTCTCCGTGAGCAACGGCTCAACGATGACAATCACCTATGACGGCAACCCTCCACTGCTTATTACCACCGGCAACATACAATTTGAAAAGGACGACAAGAAGATCGTTTACGAGATGGGAAGCGTTCTGAAATCATATTCGAGGGATTCCATGCTTATGATATCCAATCCTCCGATCTATACCACCGATATAGACAATACCACAGTGACTACCATAGGGCTTGTATCTGTCAACGGGGAGGACTCAGCATCAGGAAAAGGAATTGCGGTCCTTACTCTGAAACACAACTCAAGTACCATGGACATGACCTCGTCACCAACAACCGTAAGCATTCTCATCAACAGCACATATGTCCCTGTATGGGAAGAATACCTTGAAGGAATAGGTTTCACAGTGACAGCCACCACCTCATCAAGCGTCTCTGCACACATGAACAATACAATGCTGATCCTGAGCAGGCATGTTGTGGATGTGGATATCTCCTGAGGACACAGAGAAAAGTAACACAGGGATAATAAAGCAAAGGAGCAAGAGACACCCCATTGTCGGGATGTTGTCCGTTTAAACCTTTTTGTTTTCGTGACTTGCGTAGATGAGTACCTTTTATTCGATGCAGATCGACAGGTTTCTCAAACCTGATTCTTTACCTGCTTTCCAGGTGATCTCAACTTAAAGAAACAAGGTACGCAGAGACTTCTATAGTATTTTAGACTACATAATCCAGGTAAAAGTAATCAAAAAAGAATAACTGGCCATGAAAGGCCAGTTAATATGGTTTTAATGTATGCTTATGATTCCTTTTGGCCTGACATATATCTCTTCCCCGGATACGAGGACATCGCTCGCATTGTTCACGTTGTAGGCATATGCAGTGATGCATGCTTTACCGGCATTGATGCAGGTGAAGTTCACAGAATCTGACCCTACAACCGTTACATTGATTGGGTTCTCATAATTCCCGAAATACCCTATGTTACTGTAGAGGTGCACATAAGCGAAACTGGAATTACCCATAGTATCCAGAAGTGTTAACCTGATATTCGCGGTGTTGGCTATCGGCATGATGGTCCTGTCAGGTTCCATATCAAGGCTTCCCAGGGAATAGGAAAGAACACCTGCAGCACCACCACCCAGGCTCGCGCTTCCACTGGCAGGAACATATACCGTGATGTTCTCTCCGCTGAGATCGGTATAAGTTACCGTGGATGTAGGCATGATTATTGGCACGTAGCCCGCACCATCCACTCTCATCTGATACCATATGCCCCATTTGTCCCCGGCACCCATATTAGGCAACTGCCATTCAAGTATGGATTTACCGGTAGTGGTTGTGATCGTGGGTTCCGCATTCCCTGTGGCAGGTGCTTTTGGAGTCTCGAATACGGATGCATTGCCGGTAGTAGCATTGCTGCTTCCGGATATATACGTCGCCTTTGCGACCGACAATGAAGTAATGTAGTTGTGAGGGACGTGTATATCCAGTATTGGACCGCCTGCTGAGAAATTCGTGATCTGCGAAGCGATACCTATGAAAATTTCCTCCAGTACACTGGAGTTGGGTGCAAAGTAATATTCTCCACCGGTAATGGTCGCGATCTCTTCGAGCACCGGGTCAACCTCGGATTCATCGTTACCGAAACCTACCGTATATATCACTGTATTATTGTCCCTTGCCCTGTATGCTTCCTCCAGCAAGGAATGGTAACCGGCGTTGTCAAGACCGTCCGTCATCAGGACTATAGTAGAGTTACCGTCCACGGGAGAGAGCTCATTGTTGGCGACATACAGGCCCTCGTCTATTGCGGTAAGACCGTCTGCTGTTATGGTATCAATAGCATTTTCCAAATGCGAGAGGGAATCATTTTCCAGAGTGGACGTTACACTTGCAGTCCACTGGTTCCATGAGACTGGAGTGCTAACGCCGATATCCTCCTGGTCACTGAATGCTATATCAAAACACTCATAATACCTTGTAGATGAAGTCTCGACCTCGGAAACGATACCCCAGAAAGAACCATCCCATTTCTGGACATTAAGGTCGTTATTCCCGTCAGATGTCATAAGGAAGATGTCATCACTTGCAGGATCCGGTGTCAACTGCACCCAGCGTGTGTAACCACTTCCACCCAGGTTGGATGCCGATGATTCAGAAGTCCATGAGGAACCATCCCATAGACTATACTTAGGAGTTGAACTGCTGTCACCCCAGACGACCATTCCCATTCCGCTGGACTGCTCAAAGGCGACATCAACCGACCGTCTCTCGTATTCGTAGACACCAGTTTCAATTTCCGAGGGTACTGACCATAAGGATCCATCCCACGAAGCCACATGGATGTCATGAGCATTATCTTCTGCTGCCAGCAGTATATTATTGGAATTGGGATCCGCAGCCAACTTTATCCAGTACACGCGTTCATCAGGAGTATAGAGATTGGAAGCAGAACTCCATGAACTGCCATCCCATATAAGATACCTTACGGAATCCGTGCCCATGTCAGCCCATACAACCATCGCTCTTCCCGTATCCTGCTCATAGACCACATCAAAACATTGATAGCTCGTCGCCCTCGCATCATTTGTGATAAAGACAGGGTAGCCCCAGGAATCACCATCCCATACCTGGGCACGCATATCCCTTTCATCATCGAGGGTTACGAGTACCATTTCATCGGAATTGGGATTGGCATCAAGCCTCACCCATCCGACATCACCTGAACCGGGACTGCTTCCATCGACTGAAGCGCCGGAACTCCACGAATCACCATCCCACACACGATACCTGGGGACTCCATCATTTATGCCCTTGTCCATATAAGCGACAATAGCATCCCCTGAGACCTGTTCGTACTTTATATCGAAACCTCTTTGTGCGTATGAATCAAGATTGCCTGAGAACTGGTCCGCACTACCCCATGAGGAGCCGTCCCATACCTGCACGTTCACATCATAATTGCTGTCGGCAGTACCCATTATGACCTCCGGACTTACAGGACTGGATTCAAGTACCACGTAATAGGGACTTCCGCCTACATAGTTAGCCGATTGCTCCACCGACCATTCAAGACCGTTCCAGGTCCTGAACTTCGGAGTACCGCCACCACCACTGCTATCATAATAAGCTGTCATGACGGTATCCGGCTCGGATGTCGAAACGTTGATCCTAAATCTGGTGTCCGTGAGAGAACCTGCTCCCTTGACCATATCCAGATAATACGTATCCCCTGCTGAAAGCATAGAGGAAACTTCGCAGACACCGGTACCGTTCGAGGATGAAAGAACATCGATCCCTTCATAGAGGCGAACATCAATTAACGAAGTATCATCCCAGGAAACATTGAAAGTATAGAGCCCGTCGGTCTCGGCAGTGAAGTATCCCACCCATGTACTATTATCAAGGACATAGCTTGTCTGGTTGTCACTCAGTACAACATCCTCGAAACTGTACATGGCAAGACCTGCCTTGTCACCACGACTTTCATCGAAACTTGTCATGAAGGCATGGGAAGACAGCTTGGATGCACTCAACTTATCGATATATGTGGACACAGAAAAGTCTTCATCTACAGTTCCCGCGTTTGTTACCTTCAGGATCCATTCCCCTGTTTCAACATGGTCATCATCCGGATGAACATAAGAAAGCGGACTGATCCAGACGTATTCCGAAGTATCCCTTGTCAATGAATAGGTTACCGTAACAAGAGGTCTTCGCCCATTAAGATCATACTGATAGTCATTGGGATTCGTATCGGAAGATGCAAACCTGTCATATTCCCATGAATTATAACCGGAGCCCATCAGTACGATAGCGCAGGACTCGCCCCATTCGGGCAACCTGTCAGCTCCCCACTGTGCATCGGTGATATCGAATTCAATAGCATTGTTTTCAACACTGGATGTCAGATACTTGGAATATACAGTATAGGAACTGTTATAATCCGAAGTGCTGAAGTCACCGGATATCCAGGTGCTTCCGGAATAATTCTGACTCCAGGTAGGATTAGTGAAATTCGTTGAGACGTCAAATATATCTATGTACCTGTTGTTGCTGGCATCCTGTGAATTAGAAACACCATAGAGATACATTTTCACGCTTTCTACCTGCGCATTATGGGTTGGCGTATCAGGCAGTTTCCACCTGAATATGGCAGACTCTTCCGAAGCGCCACCAAGGTTGTCTGTAATATAGAGACGAGTTTCGCTTGATTTATCGTCGGAAGGTTCTGCAAATGTGATATAGGTGTCAAATACAGGTGAGCGCACATCTATTGGCACTTCTTCCCTGCGGTCAAAATAATACCCTGTTGTATCGTTATTTTTCCCGTATATCTTCCCTGACGGACTTATCAGCTGGATATCCAGATCTGAAGAACTCTCCGCCCAGTCGAGTTTTACTTTCAGATCATTGATCGTATCATTGATCTCGAAAGTTGTTTCAAAAGACCCTCCGGCTGGGATCGAATCTTCAAATGTGTAGTCATACGGTGTGAAACCTTGCGTACCGTATTCCACGGAACTTACATCGTAATCACTTATCTCCTGTGCAATGGAATTATACACCTCGCTCAATTCAGAACTTGTAGGTGCGTTATAGTAAAGCCCCCCGGTTTCAAGAGCTATACTCTGAAGAAGAGGCTCATCAATATATTCCGCAGTTCCCAGACCTATTGTATAAATGGTGATCCCGTTTGCGTTCGCAGTTGCGATAGCCGTTTGTCCTTCCCGGTCAGAACCTGCATTACAGACACCGTCCGTGAGTACGATCATTACTTTTTTTGATCCCGGACGTCCGTTAATAAGCACGCTGTTAGCATCTGCCATTCCGTCACCCATAGCAGTACCGCCATTTGCCGAGATAATGTCTATTGCACTGATTACCGAAGCCTTATTATCAGATGAGTTAAGGAGAGCGAGCTGTTTATCTATGCTGCTGGATGATGAGAATGAAACAACACCTGCCTGTGCATTGGATAACAGATTACTCACAAAGTTCTTGGCAGCTGTTTTTGCATCAGTCATGGGTTGTTCCGGAGAATTGCCTAAGAATTTCATACTTCCGGACCTGTCAATTACAAGAACAACATCAAGCGGTGTGCCTGCGTAGTAGTCCGGGTCCATACTACCTGAGCGGTCAAGCACGAGCATTGCACTGGCTGCTGGCCTGGTGATCGGAAGTTCACCCTCTGCCGAAATCACGGTCGTGATATTGACAAGGGACCCTGATGTCACCGACGATGGTTTTACATTGAGGTATATGCTCATGAAAGGTTCGCTCTTAACGCTTATATTGGTTGACCTGCTGATGTTGCCACTTGTAGCCAGGACACTTGTGTTCCCGGAAACGTTCCCTGTGAATGTACCGTATATTCTTCCTTCGGAGTCCGTTGTAGCATTGATGAGAGTGGAATTGACCCCATCGATGGTCAATGTTCCGACCGTTGCATTGGTATTGTTGAACGTTACATTGATATCAGGCAACGAATGCCCCCATTCATCCAGTGCAATGAGAGCGATATCCGATTCATGGTTACCATTGAGTCCCTGGGCAAGGACTGTATTCGGAACCGCATAAAAGTCCATGATGTGGAGTGGTCCCGCTTTGAAATCAAGCGTGGTGATGTTGGTGAAATTTGTATATCCTGATCCGTTCTTGTAAGTAGCTGTCACAGAAAGGGATTCGATATAGGGGGTCGGCCCTACGATGGTGTTTGCACGTCCCTGGCTGTTAAGGGGCACCAGGACAAGATTACCACTATCTGTTGTGAACCTTACCTGTTCCTTTATTGGAGTTGTAAGAGGTATAATCGGATTGAGGAACTGGTCAACAGGGCGTGCTGATAGTGTATAGCGGTCAGCATTGTTCGATAGGGCGACTTCCGGACTGTGGGTCAGGAAGAGATTATCGATCTCATCTGCAAGACCGGTTATGCTGATATTGGATGACAGAGAAGTGTTCACAACACTCACTTGTACAATATTGTCACCTGCTCTTTTATCTGCCGTGAAGATATTCGAGAATTTACCATTAATGTCTGTTGATCCACTATCGCTTGCGATAGAAACAGAGTTATAGGCGACAGGGCTGTTATATACTGTATTTGTCGGGGATGTTACAGAGAAGGTAATATTGGCATTCTCAACCGGGTTCTCATATACATCGTAGACACTTACATAGATACTTGAACTCGTATTGACTGTGTGGTCGTCGTCATATACAACTCTCATAAGGCCGGGAGAGCCAGGTATGACATCAATATACGTCATATTTGAAACTAAGCCAACCGTTGAGTTAATGGAAATGTTCCCTGCAACTGTGGAATTGAGGCTCAGGGTTGAACTGTTGGATAGAGAGCCTGTGTAAGAGAATGCTGCAGATGTTTTATTGATATCCAAAAATGTGATGTCAGAAGCAGACACTGATGTATCGGTGTCATGGATTATGTTCCCTGACAGGTCTTTTACTATGATGTTCAGACCGATCGTCTCACCTGAATCGATGTTCCCAAACATGTCGACCGGCGAAAAGGTAATATTAGTGACATTGCCTGCGGTATTGACAGAATGATCGGTCTCAACAAATATGGAAGAAATTTCCGATGGCTGGAACGTTACATTCACAAGATCATATGCACTGCCAGAGCTTGACATGTGCCGTCCCCGTTATTGTTGAATTGATGGTCACTTCGGCAATACCTGATGGATTTGAGTACGCCGATGAAGAATTCAGGATTCCGAGGTCTGTTGTGAAATTCACCAGTGTATTATTCGCAGGTGTGCTGTTATTTGTGACCATTACGCTTATTGTGACCGGACTCCCCGCATCGCTCTGGATATCCGTTGACACAAAACTCACGTTCAACGCGAAAGCTGATACTGGGAATAGAAAGAAGATAATAGAGATGTATGATAATTTTTTCAAATACCCCATGAATATACCTCTGAATCACCCATTATTGCTAACCTGATCGCAGAGATGAGATCTCCTGGACCAGAAATTAACATATCCCTTGTATATATATTGTTTATAATATAAGTTGTTTATTATACAAAGCAATACGATATGTGATTCGTGTTAGAAATGTGATATACTAAACACCTGAACAAGAAATAACCTTCATCATATACCATTTCTGTGAAGCAAACCAGAAACAAAAGACCTGTAGTCTCCAATCAAGTCTGTTCCTGAAATGTGCCATATATACAGGTACAAAAAACGCTCTATCGGACACAGAGAGATAATATATATATTATTGCATAATAACATTATAATGGATAGTAATTGATCAGAATACTGGAAAACGAATATGGACAATAAAGGCCAAATGCACATCGACTACCTGATCGGCATCTCAATATTCCTGGTCAGTATCGTTTTTGTATTCACTTATACGACAGGACTATTCACTCCTTTTCAATCCAATTCAGACGAAGTAACCTTGATTGCTGACAGGATATCGACAAACATAATCGAACAAAACATGAGTGCTGGAAACCCACTGACAACCAACCTGCTTGACGGCACAAAGGTTGATGATTTCTTCAGCAATTCAAACAGCAATTATGAAGGCATTATCGATTACTATGGCATGGATAGTTCGTATCTTCGGTATGAATTCAACATCACCCTGCAGAACATCACAGCAGGAAACCTGAATTATATTACAGGCGAGTCGTTGCCGGTTCAGGGGAATATCGGCCAGACTAAAAGGATCGTACTGGTCAGAAACGAAACCACTGGTGATGAGGTCCAGGCAATGTTGTCTGTGAGGGTGTGGTAATGTGAAACATGTAAAAGATCCAGGGAATATCATACCTGAAACCAGGGCACAGTTACATACCCTCGAAGCCCTCATGACCCTTATAATTATTACAGGAATAATAGTATTTACAGTCCAGGCAACATCACTCACACCCCTTACATCATCAACTGCCAATGCACACATCGAAGCTCAGCTTCAGATTTTGGCACAGGATATGTTAAATGTACTTGATCACTCAAAGTACGAACAAAGTTCCGGCCTGAAAGAGGATATATTGAGCTGGAATGGAGAGGAATACATATGGAACTCTACTGAATACGTATCTGAGAACAATAACATCCTTACGAACAGTACAACTGCTGATCTGTTAGGAACAGTGGTTGTACCCAGAGGTATTGCACACAATGTGGAATTTACTGTTATCAATGATGGGGGGACTGTTATGACCATGCCCTATATCTACAATGGTGAGCCTTCGGACAATGCCGTCATAGTATCCAGAAGAGTACTGCTGTCAAATTCAGACATATCGGATGTTTCTTTATTCACTTCCAAGACAGGCATACCTGATGCTGATCCGAGTACGGATTTCTACAACCTTATCGACGTGAAGATGACTCTATGGCGAATGTAAAAAAACAAGTGCTAACATGAGAAAAATGAACGAATCCGGACAGATTATATTGATTTCCGGTTTTATCATAGGAATAGGCATCGTAGTCCTTACTGTCATGCTTAACAACATTGTCTATGCAAGCAACACAGCCTCAGAGTCAAGTATTGAGACAAACGTTTTCGATTATTCCAATGTCGTGAAGACCACCACCGAAGCCTATGAAAAAGCTTATGTTGATGCAAAAAACGGATCGGTCATAGATAATGACACGTTTAATGCATATATGGCAAATTACTCGGATAAGATGGTCAAAAGCTATTCACTCTCAGGCTTCATTTTCTCACTTGACACCGGCACATTACAAAATGCCTATTTCACTCAGAATGGCCTTGCTGATGGAAATGATGATTGGGCCGTCATTGAGAGAGTCAATTATACTGATGAATTCATTTTGTCGATACCCAATGCATCTACCCTGGGAAATGAATCAAACAAGTTTGTAATTGAAGTAAATAATCAATCAGGCATGATCTGGTCAGCCAGTATGTTCAACTCAAACGGTAATATCAATCTTACAGTATACAATAGTAGCTCAGTACTTAATTATGAAAATGATTCATTCAGTGAAATAAACATTACATCGAATAATGTTGATACAACTCCCTTCAATTTTCATTTCATAAGCCATACAATCGGGGAAACATACAGCATCAAATTCATAAATGGCAGCCAGGCAATGGGTACATTCCGGATATCAGGGGACCTTGTCAACAGTGATTCCTTCTACATTGAAAGAATAAACATTGTCAATAGCACAATGGAACTGAACAAGAACGGGCACCTTGAGATCAATGCAACAATACCCATTACATTACCGAAGGGGCAGGCATGATCCGGCAACTTGGAAACGATGAGAGAGCAGTATCCGTATCATTGGGCATCGTACTGACCCTGGCGATAACAGTGATAACCATGGTAGTCGTGATCAGCTCTTTTTACACCATGATGGACCGGGCCGAGCAAACGGTCATGCGTGACGAGTTCGAGATACATGGTAACGACATGGCATTGCAGATATCGAACATCGATACTGCTGTGCAGATAACCAGAAATGCAGGAGGAGAAGTAGGCAGTTTTTTCTTTATATTACCGCTTCCTGATGAAATTGCGGGTCAGCAGTATTCTGTAGAGTTATCAAACCAGACCAATGAGATCATATTCGAATCACATGGAAAAGATGCGACCAGAGTAAAAGTACCCTATAAAGTGCATGAAACCGAAGTTGAATCCGTGAAATTGTTCAGCGGGTCTAATGAATTCATTTTACACTATGACCCAGCCTCAAACATGATTAAGATAGATTAAGGACCGGGAAGTTGCATGAAAGATAATATCTTTAGAGATAATGATGCGGTATCCGAGATTGTGGACTACAGCATCATTTTAGGCATCATAGTTCTTGCAACCGGCATCATCATAGTAGCTGGCGTACCGATGCTGGAGAACATGCAGGAATCCCAGTATACAGAGAATATAAGGCAGAGCTTTGAGGTGATGGCCCTGAACATGAATAAAGTGGTATTCGGAAACGCTCCTTCCCAATCCGTTGAGCTGAAAATGTACGGAGGGGCTTTGTCTGTAGGCAGGGACAATTACGTTAGGATCGATCTGCAGGTTTGGAATTCTTCTGCAAATGCTCCTGAAATTGAGTCAGCTGTGGGTCATGTAGTTAAAAATATAGAAAATAGCTACCAGGATACCATTATCTCTTATGAGAACACAGGTGTATGGGCAAAATATTCAGACGGGGAAGCAGTGATGGTATCCGAACCACGCTTTACCTATGCGAACAACGCCATGGTAATACCTGTTGCTAAGATCGATGGTAGACAGTCCCTGTCAGGTTCGGGGCTTGTCAGGGTGACCGCGGACGGCGGGAGAAAAAACATACACCTGTACGAAAATGTATCTCAAATGAATATATCAGTCACAAGCGATTACTTTGAAGCATGGGGCAGATACTTTAACGAGAGCCTGCAAATGCCAGTAGTTATGGTGGATAGCAATAACAGAACTGTAAATTGCAGTAAAAATTACCTTAATAATATTGATGTATACGTAATTGAATCACCTATGAAAGTTACAATCGACTAAATAGGAAGGAGAAGGTGGAGAACTTGAAAAATGTGTGGAAAAACGATTTAGCGGTTTCATCCGTTATCGGCATCTCAATGATACTTGTGATCAGCCTGTTGTCTATCGGCCTGATGCTTCTGTACACCTCACCTGTGATAAGTGAAACTCAGGAAATGGCCAAATCCCAGAAGATAGAGCAGGCGTTTACTGTTCTTGACTCAAGGACAAGCAAGGCATCACTCGGAGAATCCCCTCTTCAGACCACCTCACTTTCTCTTATGGGAGAAAATGTAGAAGTGCTTGGTAACAATGATTCTTACAATGAGAGTAGAATGATGATCATATTTTTGTCCTATGACTCACCCTGGTACAACAGTTTCTACTCAAAGCATGGAGTATGGAATGCATGGAAGAACTATGAAAATGAATTGGATTTCGCAGGATTGAATGCTTCCATGGGATCTGTGAGATACTATTCAGGAGACAGGGTAATAGCATATGAGGGAGGAGGAGTTTGGTCCAGATACCCTAATGGGGAACAATAATGACATCACCTCCTGAATTCCACTATAATGGTGAGACTATGACTCTTCCCATTGTGAAAGTCAATGGAAATGATTCCATAGGAGGAAGTTCTGACGTCAATATCAAAGTAAAATCTTCAAATACACCTGTCATTCTCTATCCCAATACCACCAAAAATGTTAATTTCACAAATCCCCTAAACTGTAATAAAATACTTATATACATCAACAGCGATTTTTATGACGGATGGGCAGAATATGCAGAAACACTTACTTCCACAAAAACTGCTCTTGACCATGATAACAAGACCGCTATCATCGAAATGAATACAAGGCCCAGAATGGGAGAATTCCCACTAGCCTACTCATTCGAAATTTCCAGTTTGAATTACTCCAACCCCGAACCGATCTATAACTTCTCATTCTTTTATGAATCCCAGCATTGGAATGCAGCCAATTTTAACCCTACAGGATCAGTGATAACCGCTACCTCAGGAACAAAAACACTTGTATATGGTATCTCTAAGAAGAACAACTCCTATGTATACTTAAATGCTGTAAATCCATATACCAGTGAAGCGGTCATGTATACAGATAGTGCACTCGGAAAGAGTGAAGTATGGAAAACTGATTCTAGCAGCGGGTTTGCCATTAACGAAGACACTACGCCTCCCAAAATGGAAGCAAACGCTACTATTAACCTTATCAATAATTCGTACTTCCTGGAATACGACAGTAGCAACGCAGCCTTCTCCTGGGGTCCCAGTAACTCCACATCAACAACACCAGACCTATATATTGTAAAAGGTAACGCAAATAGTACTCAGTCACTTAATAACATCACCCAGCACTATATGAGGCTCCTGGCACAGGATGGTACTATTGAGGTTACCTGGCAACAAAAATCTAATAATAAAATCGTTCTGGATGAATCAACATATAACCTGACCTACGATGGGGGAAGTTCTATTCTAACTTATATGCATATCACGAGTAACGAGCTTGATGTTACCCTGGAATAGGCATAGTTCCTACTATGCTGTCTTTTTTTACATGATCCGGATGCTAGTGGCAGTAATGAATAGCATTGTTGCTAGATTAGATAATGTATCGAGTCATCAATTTTTGTATTTACAAATAATAAAAAACAAACAGTTTTTATATTAAATAAGATATATATTAGTCAATTATGGATGAAAATGGGCAGATCGCAGTAGACTTCCTTCTAGGGATATCGTTATTCTTAATTGCTCTGATGTTCGTAGTGCAATTCATCCCGGGGTTGTTCATGCCGGGTTCGGCAGGTGAGACCAGCCTGGACTATACAGCCTACCGCACGGCAACAATACTTGTCGAAGATCCCGGATGGTGGGGAAATAGTACATCCAGCAGTACTGACTGGGAATATCACCCTGACAGCATCATGAGGATTGGACTGGCAGTGGACGATGATAACAGTTCCAAATCCACCAATTGTCCCAACCTCCTGTCAAAAAGTAAAATCAGAAGCCTGATGCAGGTGAACGAAAGCACCCTCATCAACAGGCTTGGCCTGTACAATAACGTCAATGATGCTATTTTTGCTTATGGTTATAACATATCCATCACAAAGGATGAACAGTACCTTATCCAGAACAACAAAGCCATCACTCTGGGGGATCCGGTCCCTGATGATAGAGACATATCGAGGATCACACGTTTAGTGCTTGTGGAAACAGGGGAAGTAGCATATCTCAATGCCACAGAACTAACAACGGATTATGCAGTGCCTTCTGAAAAGGCGATTGTGAACGTCACAGGACCAGTGGACGGGAATGTTACATTACAGATAAGTAATTTCAATATAACCGGAGCCGATCCTTCCTTCCTGAACACGACACTGGACGGGACTGTACTGATCCCACCTACCGATTACATCGCATATGAGAAAACAGGTGCGACAAGTTTGTCTTTGGGCAGTACCCTGGAAACCGATGATATACTATGCCTGGACTTCAATTCCACCCTCTTTAACTCCAACCACACATATCGGTTAGAACTTATCTTTGACAACGTCACATTTACACATTCTGCACCTCCTTTTTTGGAATATACCGAAAGATACGAGGTCCTCTACGAGCCCGCATGCCTTAATGTGGAGGTATGGCAATGAACGATAAGGCGCAGATCCATACACTGGAAGGCCTTGCTGCCGCGATACTGATGACCTTGACAATGCTGGCGGTCACCCAGGGAGCTACCATCGTAACACCCCAGAACGGGCTTGCAATGGACGTCCAGCTGGAGCAGATAGCTTCGGATGCACTGGCAGTAATTGATATGACCCCCGATACCGCAATACAGTATAATCTTACAGAATGTGTTGCAAGCTGGGATATGAACGAATCAACAGGCATAGGGGATAATCTGGAAAAGCTTGACGATGAGCTTGGATACCTGCTCCCCCGAACCCAGTACAATGTGGATCTTGCATATCTTGAAGGAGGGAATGTGGTCACAAAGCCAGTCATTCTAAGCGGTATACCAACGGAGAATGATGTTGTTGTCAGACGCCTGGTCACACTTTCCAACTCTACTGTTACTGATTCAGGTGGTTCATGGAACATAGCGAATGATGAGCTACTTGTCGTGGAGGTGAGGCTGACAGCATGGAAAGTCTGAGAGATGATACAAAAGGGCAATGGATCGCCCTTTCGGGGCTGGTCATATCCCTTATAGTAATATCACTTGCACTTCTGGCAAACCAGGCTGTGATCGCAGGATACTATTCCTCGAATGCAGCCCTGGAATTACCAAAAGAGGACATAAGAGAACTGAACCTGCAGACCCGGGAGAATGCGAAGATGGTCATGGACCTCTCATATGAGATAAATTCCAGCAGCAACCAGAGCATGTCCACCCTTTACACCGGTCTTTTCAATGACTGCAGTGCACAGATGAGGCATTTATACGCAATGCACGGGGAATCGATAGATGTGAGCCTGGTAAATATGACATACAATACTACAGGCACATCTGTTACCGGTCAGGTATGGGCCAATATCAGTTTTGACGACGGGAAAACGGACTATGTTTCTGCTCCTGAAATAATAGATGTAGAGGTGGGAAAATGAAGAGTTTTTCAGGGAACGAAGAGGGAGTTTCTTCTCTCATTGAATATATACTGTTCTCAATGATATGCGTGGGTTTTTTTGCAATAATATTCCTCAATTCAAATCAGATATTCTTAGAACGTCCAAACGCAGTGGTAATTGAAGACGAATTCACTGACATCGGGAATATGATGAGTACGATGATAACAGATATGTATGTGATCCTGCCAGCCAACGGGCACATGAAAACAAAGTACAGGATACCTGTCATGGCAGGAACTGAAACATATCATATCAATGCTGATACCGCCACGACAGACCAGATAATTGAGGTAATTTCCTATTCGACCGGACAGAAAGTAAGAGTAACGATCGGCGGAATTGCTACGACAATGCCGATAAACGGTACTGCACAGAGCAGTTCCACAAAACACATGATCAGCTATGACTCAACAAGATAGGAATAACGCCGCGGTCTCAGAAACCGTAGGATACATATTATTACTTGCAATTGTGACCTTATCCTGGGGGTTATCTATGTAGTGGGATATCCCGCCCTGCAGTCAAATATAGATGCAAATGCATTCGAAAGTGCAGAACAGAACTTCATAGTGCTCCAGAGCAATATGGAAAGGGTTGCCTTCGAACAGACACCTGTGAAGGTACTTAAAATGAAACTCCAGAGCTCGGAACTTGCAACAAGCAACAGATCGTCAATAACTATCAGTTATGGCGGGAACACAACACCCTATACCACCGGAGAGATCGAGTACTCCAAGGACAATAAAGCGATCAGCTACGAGATGGGAGCAGTGTTCAAGCGATACCCACCCGCTTCAGTGGTCATGGTATCAGAACCAAAGATATACACCGGCAAGGTCAACAATATCAACGTAACAACCATCGGAATTGTATCGGTGAACGGTAATAATGATTTCATCTCCGGAAACGGTATTGTCACCCTTACTATGAGAAACAACGCGAGTTACATGGATACAACCTCCGGACTCACCGATGTCACGATCCAGATAAACAGCACACATGCGCAGAAGTGGGAAGAATTCCTTGAGGAAAACGGTTTTGACATTACCTCCAGCAGCTCTTCAATGGTCTCTGCGATGAGAAATGATACTATATTGACGGTCAGCAGACATGTGGTTGATGTTGAGCTTAGTTGAAGCGAAGACATTTTGCTGATATTTCGGCTCTGTAGAAATCCTGGAGATATGATCAACGCAAGGGCGCTAAGACGCGAAGGCGCAAGGATCATTAACTTTGCGACTCAGTGTCTCGCGTTTCTGTTAGTTTTGCTAAAGTCCATTGACACACAAGAACAATACGACCACCGCCGCAGGCGGCACATTCCTCCACCGCTGTACCCAAGACTATTGCATTTATTCAGCAATTGAAAATTGCTGACCTTAAAGTTGCAATTACAGGATTTCTACAGAGCCGAGATTTCCACTTTCTTTTTTACTGAGCTATTGCTATTCATTACTTGTTCTTGATTTTATCGCTGTGGAACAACCATATCCGCTGCAGGTATGCTTTGTAGGGATCCGGGTTAGTTACAGGTTTCAATAGATTGATCTCGGCTTATTTAAGGATCTGATGACATGGAAATAAAATTCACTGTGCCTGAAGTGAATTGTACAACACTTTCCCTATAAAAAAATACAGAAAAGACTTAGGAAAAAATAGAATCAGGGGCGTTCAACTGATTGTCATTGCCCCTTTTGGCCTGACCACAATAATATCTTTTGCTTGCAGTACTTCACTTACATTGTTTAAATTATATGCACGGGCAGTGATGTGAGCCTTTCCTGCAACAGCACTTGTGAAATCAACTGTATCCGAACCATTCAATGTCATGCTGAAAGGATTCTCATAATTGTTGAAATAACCCAGATCAGTGTCCAAAATTACAAAAGCATAACTTGGGCTACCATTAATGTCCTCAACTGTCAATGTAATCTGAGTGGAATCATCTATAAATATTAAGCGCTCGTCAGGCATCATTTCCAGACTGCCAAGTCCATAGGATTGGGCACCTGCAGCAGTTCCGCCCAGACTTGCACTTCCACTGGCAGGTACAGATACTGTGATGATCTCACCATCAAGGTCTGTATAGGTTATCGTCGATGTTGGCAGGATTACTGACACGTAACCCTTACCATCCACCCTCATCTGGTACCATATCCCCCATCTATCCCCTGACCCCATGGTGGGCAACTGCCATTGAAGTGTGGATTTACCGGCAGTGGTTGTGATAGATGGCTCTGCATTTCCTGTGGCAGGTGGCCTCGGGCTCACAAACGTGGTTACATTGCCAGTCGTAGCGTTGCTGCTTCCGGATATATACGTCGCTTTTGTCATCGATAACGGAGTGACATTATAAGGCACATCTATTTTCAACACGGGACCACCTGCAGAGAAATTCGTGATCTGCATGGCAATGCCCTGGAAGATATCTTTCAGAACACTGGAGTTGGGTGCAAAGTAGTATTCACCACCGGTTATGGTCGCGATCTCCTCAAGCACAGGATCTACCTCGGATTCATCGTTACCGAATCCAACCGTGTATATCACTGTATTGTTTTCCTTTGCCCTGTATGCTTCTTCCAGCAGGGATTGGTAACCTGCATTGTCAAGTCCATCCGTCATCAGGACTATTGTGGAGTTGCCGTCCACCGAAGAGAGCTCATTGTTGGCGACGTACAGGCCTTCGTCTATTGCAGTCAGGCCGTCTGCTGTGATCGTGTCAATGGCATTGCTAAGATGTGAGAGGGAATCGTTTTGAAGAGTTGATGTTACGCTTGCAGTCCACTGGTTCCAGGATACAGGAGTAGCTTCAGCAGAAGCGCCCTGCCCGGAAAACGCAAGGTCGAAGCATTCATAATCGCCCGAAGAAGAGGTTTCAACTTCAGAGGCATCACCCCAGGCGGAACCGTCCCATTTCTGGATATTGATATCGCTATTGGAATCGGATGTCATGAGGAACAGTTCCTCTGAAGCAGGACCAGGAATCAACTTTACACACCTGGGATAGGCACCAATGTATGATGCGGATTCTTCATCACTCCAGACAGAACCGTCCCATGTGCTGTATCTGGGATAATTGCTATTGGTTCCCCATACGACTATTCCGTCCCCGGATTCCTGTTCGAATGCCACGTCAACCGGGCAGGTTGAAGAGGATTGTACATTGTTTTCTAATATTGACAGAGAATCGTCCCATTCTGAACCGTCCCATGTGGCATAGCGGATATTGTAAGCGTCGCTCAGGGCCATAATCATGTCATCGGAGTCAGGGTCGGCTGCTATTTTAATCCAGCAGCCGTAATTGGAATATGGATTACTGTTACCGTCCTGAGTATATGAGAAGTCATACACATCACTGTCTGAAGACCAGATGCCGCCGTTAAAAATATGGTGTCCTACCCGTACATCACAATCGTATGTTGTTATCGACCACCTCCACCACCTGCCCCCTCCACTTGTGTAAGAGGAAACGGACCAATCTGCCCATATTACCATGATATTCCCATCATTATCAAATGTAACATCAAAACTCTGGTACGGACCATCAGCATCATCTGTAATGACTTCAGAGTTGCCCCATGAATCCCCATCCCATACCTGGGCTCGTATGCGTCCTGAATCGTCCTGGGTCACCAGCGCCATTTTATCAGAATTCGGATCCGCTGCAAGTTTCACCCAGTTGACCCTGCCACTGCCTGCATATAATCCGTCAACTGCTGCAGCAGAACTCCATGAGGAACCGTCCCAGACAGTATACCGGGGAACAATACCGTTGTCAATGTACCTGTCTGTATAAACAACAATAGCATCACCTGAAACCTGTTCGTACTTTATATCGAAGCCTCTTCTTGAGTATGCATTCGTATTAGTGCTAAGTTCATTGACAGAACCCCAGGAGGAACCGTCCCATACCTGTACGTTCACATCACTATTACTGTCCCCGGTGCCCATTATGACTTCTGGGCCTACTGGACTGGATTCCAGAACTACGAAATAGGGACTTCCACCTATATAATTAGCTGATTTTTCTTCTGACCACTCAGAGCCATCCAGCGTCCTGTATCTGGGAGTCCCACCTCCTCCACTGTAATAATATCCGCTTTCGTAATATGCTGCCATTATGGAATCCATGGAGGATGTAGAGACGTTGATGGTAAATTGAGTGTCTGTAAGTGAACCAGCTCCTTTGGCGACTTCAACATAATACGTATCCCCTGCCGAGAGCATGGATGAGACTTCGCAGACATCTGACCCGCTTGAAGAATCCAGAACATCTATACCGTCATAAAGATAGACATTCATTAGAGAAGCATCGTCCCAGGAAACGTTAAAGATATAATATCCTGTTTCATCGACCGTGAAGTATCCTACCCAGGTACTGTCATCTAAAATGTAGCTCGTCTGACTGCTGCTCTGTACTACATCCTCAAAACTGTAAAGAGCAAGACCTGCCTTGTCACCACGACTTTCATCGAAACTTGTCATGAAGGCGTGTGAGGAAATTTTAGCAGCGCTTTTCTTGTCGATGTAAGTATTGATGGTGAAGTCATCAGTACCTGTACCAATGACAGTTATAGTCCAGTTACCAATTTCAACAGTATCGCTGTCATCAGCAGGATAGAGATAAGAAAGTGGTTGTATCCATATGTATTCGGAAATATCTCCATTAGGATAGTACCCTGTAGTATCGTGGTTGAGACCGTAGATATGTCCTGAAGGACTTGTCAGTTGAAGATAGAAATCTTCTGCGGCATCCTCCCAGTCAAGTTGAACTTTAAGGTCATTTATCGTTTCATTGATAAGGATGTTTGTTTCAAAAGGTTCTACTATATCGACAGAACAACCATAACCGCTCGCATATAACTCGGTATCCTCTGGATAAGATGCAATCTTTGTGCCATTCCAGAAAACCTCTACATTTCTGACACGATTATTCCAGTTGCTTCCGGTTTCGTAGTAGTAATAATCATAGAAAGTAATGGTGTTGATCCCTGGCTGCATATAGGCAGAGATATCATATTCATAATCATCCCATTGTTCATTAATACCCGTATTTGAGGAAGGTATTAAGTCAAAATTGTTACCGTTTATCTGAATAAGACATTCACCGGCACTTGATCCGCCGTAGTCGGAACCTGCATTAAAGACAGTATCAAGGTCGTAGCCTTCGAACTTAAGTGTGACCCCTTCTACTGAAGCCGGTGCCTCCAGAGAATCCTGGAAAGTATAGTCATACGGAGTGAAACCCTCAACCCCGTATTCTATATCAGATATGTCATAATCACTCAGTTCCTGGGCGATCGTCTGGTATATTTGACTCAGATCAGAACTATCCGGCGCATTGTAGTATTGACCTCCGGTTTCCGATGCTATGTGTCTTAGCAGGGGTTCATCGAGACTGGTCCCAAGACCGATAGTGTAGATAGTGACCCCGTTGGCATTTGCATATGCGATGGCATTTTCACCTTCCTGGTCATCACCGGTATTTGTTTCTCCGTCGGTGAGAACGACCATCACTTTTCTGGCATCGGAACGACCGTGGTTTATTAGCAGGTCGTTTGCATCTGCCATACCTTCACCCATCGCGGTATAACCTCCATCATCAATTGTGTCGATCGCACTTTTTACAGAGATCTTATTGTCATATGAGTTCAGCAGTGTCATGCCCATGTCCACCCTGCTTGAGCTGGCAAATGAGACCACTCCTGTCTCGGAATTGGAAACGAGGTTATCCATGAATTCCTTTGCAGCATTCCTTGCATCGATTATCGGCTGTCCGGACATACTACCCGATCTGTCAATGACAAGCACGACGTCAAGAGGAGTTCCTGCATAATAGTCAGGGTCCATACTTCCCGAGCGGTCAAGTACAAGCATGGCACTTGCCGCAGGCCTTACGATTGGAAGCTCTCCCTCTATCGAAATGATCGTTGTTATATTTATAAGAGAACCTGAAGTCACTGAATTTGGACTTACACCCAAATAAACACTCATGAAAGGTTCGGCTTTTACACTGATATTTGTTGATACATTGATATTGCCAGTTGAAGCTATAATGGAAGTATTTCCGGAGACATTGCCGGTAAATATACCATATATCCGTCCTTCGGAATCCGTGGTAGCATAGATCAGATCGGTGGAATTGATCCCGTCTACTGTCAGTGTTCCTACCGTAGTGTTCGTATTGTTCAGAATGACAGAGATACCAGATAATGAATGGCCCCATTCATCCAATGCAACAAGTGTGATGTTCGATTCATGATTGCCAGCCAGGTCCTGAGACAGAACTGCATTTGGAACTGCGTAAAGGTCTATCGAATCGAGTTCGCCACCTATAAAGTAGAGAGTGGTATTGTTTGTGAAACCCGTATATCCGGATTCATTCTTGTAGGTAGCGTTTATGGAAAGGGATTCTACGTAAGGGGTCGGACCTACAACTATGTTTGCGCGTCCCTGACTGTTCAGCGGTATCAACAGCACAGTACCACTGGTTGTAGTAAACCTTACCTGCTCCTTAATGGGAGTTGTGAGTGGTAATATTGGATTCAAAAACTGGTCTACAGGCCTGGCTGACAATACATAAGAATCCTCATTATTAGAAAGAGCATATTCCGGACTATGGGTCAGGTGAAGTTCATCAATCTCATCTGCAAGACCTGTAATTGTAATATTATGCTGCAGTGAGGAATTTGCAACACTGATACTGATAATGTTCCCGCCTGCTCTTTTGTCAGTTCTGAAAACATTGGACAATTGTCCATTGCTACCGGTTAACCCATTGTAGAGTTCGAGAGAGGCTGAATTGTACGTAACAGGACTGTTATATACTGTACTAGCAGGAGACGTTGCAGAGAACGTGATATTTGCATTTTCAACGGGGTTCTCGTATCTGTCAAAAACACTTACGTAGAAGCTTGAACTCGTATTAACGGTATAGTCGTCATTATACACTGTTTTCAACAAGCCAGGTAAGCCTGGTATTATCTCAATGTAGGTCACATTTGAAACCGAACCCACCGAGGAATTTATTGTAATATAGCCTGCAATAGTCGAATTCAGGGAGAGGATAGCACGGTCATCCGGACCGGCTGTGTAAGATATATCTGAATCCGTCCTGTTAACGTCTAAAAATACAATCTTGCCGACGGATAATGATAATTCATTGTCAGGTATTGTATTTCCCAATACATCGTCTACAGTGACTTTCAGGCTGATATCTTCACTTGAATTGATATTTCCAAAAATGTCCTTTAGATAGAACGTGATATTTGTCACATTTCCTGCAGCGTTCACAGCATGGTCTGTTTCAACAACTATGGATGATATTTCCAGCGGCAAAAATGTTACATTTGTAAGGTTATACACACTGCCCGCACTTGCATTGATATGCGCGGTCCCTGCAGTAGTGGAATCAATGGTCACTTCAGCAATGCCCGACGAGTTGGAATAT
The DNA here is from genome assembly GCA_033549165.1 of Methanolobus sp. Lineage (GTDB taxonomy): Archaea > Halobacteriota > Methanosarcinia > Methanosarcinales > Methanosarcinaceae > Methanolobus. Next base: position 43,804 of record JAWSUM010000004.1, on the reverse strand, counting down.
GCTGATGAAGAATTCAGAATTCCAAGGTCCGTTGTGAAATTCACCAGTGTGTTATTCACGGGCGTCCCGTTGTCTGTAAGCATTACACTTATGTTGACCGGTTCACCTGCGTTGTCTTGAATATCCGCCGTCAGGAATTCCACATCCAACGCCAAAGCTGATAAACTGAAAGTCAGAAAAAGGATTAAGATAAGAATCAATCTGCCTGAAAACTTCATTTTTGCCACCCGTTGATTGTTTAGCAATACGAACTTCGATCATAAGTTCATAAATTGTCTACCTCATAGTATAATATGGATATATTATAGTGATTAGTATATATAAAACATGTATATAAAATTATATAAATATCCAGAGTGGTCCTTGCATAACGCTTAAATCGGTGTGTTCCTGTTAATGAACACAAGGTGAAACTCATGAAGAAAGCGATCATCGAAACTGAAAAGGGTAACATTACAATAGAATTGTTCGAGAAGGATGCACCAAAGACCGTGGCAAACTTCGAGAAACTTATCAAGCAGGGATTCTACGACGGCCTCACTTTTCACAGGGTCATACCAAACTTTGTGATCCAGGGAGGATGTCCGAAGGGAGACGGCACCGGCGGTCCGGGCTACTCTATCAAATGTGAGACAAAGGGCAACCCACGCAAACACGGCAAAGGCGCACTCTCAATGGCACACGCAGGAAAAGATACCGGGGGAAGCCAGTTCTTCATCACACACTCCCCACAGCCACACCTTGACAATGTACACACAGTATTCGGCCAGGTAATCGAAGGCATGGATGTCGTCAACAAGATCAAGCCAAAAGATGTGATGAAAAAAGTCACCATCGTGGAAGAATAAATTAACCCTAAACCCGTCAATGCAGTGTCATTGATACTGCATCCTCTGTTTTTTAAGATACCTTTTTAATCTCCCGAATTCTTTGTTAAATAACTCATAAAAATCCCGGATACCTCGAAAGGGTACCGAATCTTGAAAAATTATTTATACAAGAAAAAGGAAGTGTAGCGTTATGTCCTAAAGACCATAACGCATGAAGAGTTTGTCTTCGCCGTTAAGTCCAACTGACAAAATATGGAAAGGTAGTAATTATGGTACAAAATAGAAAACTCATCCTGACAATTGCAGTTATACTGACAATTGTACTTTTTGCAAGTGGATGCACGGACACTGATACGGGAACGGATGAACAACAAACACAAGCTACAGCAATAACCGCGTCTGCTGCGGCAAGTCTTACCGAGGCGTTTACTGAGATAGAAGAAAAGTTCGAAGACGAGTATCCCGCAATAGATGTCAACTACAACTTTGCAGGATCGGGGACTCTCAGAATGCAGATCGAAGGCGGTGCACCAATCGACGTGTTCGCATCCGCATCAGAGAGCCACATGGACCTTTTAAGTAACCAGTCCTTGATAGTTGAAGATTCAAGGGAGGACTTCGCATCAAACACTGTCGTTTTGATAACACCTGTTGATAGCAATCTGAACATAACCGGATTGGAAGACCTTACTTCAAGTGAAGTCAAAACAATATGCGTCGGAAACCCGAAGACAGCACCAGTCGGAAAGTACACTGTCGAAGCACTTGAAGCAGATGGATTATGGGACGAACTTGAACCAAAGACATTACTGGCAGACGATGTAAAGCAGGTGCTCATATATGTTGAAAGAGGAGAGGTTGATGCAGGATTCGTCTACAGTACGGATGCAGCAACAGCAGATCCGGATACGATCGACATAAGGGCGACTGTACCCACAGTGACACCGATAAATTATCCGATAGCCGTGCTTTCAACATCAGAACACAAGGACCAGGCACAGGTATTTGTCGACTTTGTTACTTCCGATGAAGGAAGAACAATACTTGAATCGTACGGATTCACAGCTTAAAACGGAATAAAGACAATGCTGGACCAGATAGGATTTCCCCTTGGTATCACACTGAAAATAGCCGTATTATCCACTATTGTAGTAGCGCTTGTAGGTGTGGTGATATCATATGTACTTGCAAGACGTGATTTCAAGGGGAAATGGCTGGCAGATGTCCTTGTAACTCTGCCCCTTGTACTTCCCCCTACCGTAACAGGCTACATTCTGGTAATATTGCTTGGAAAGAACGGAGCTCTTGGGAGCATATTATACAATCTCACCGGGTGGAGCATATTATTTACCTGGGAAGCAGCGGTCATCGCGGCCTTTGTGGTATCATTGCCACTCATGGTCAAGACAACTGCCGCTGCCATTGAGTCAGTGGACAGGGAATACGAATATGCCGCATTCACCCTTGGAAGAAAGGAATTTGAGACCGCACTTTTCATCACACTTCCCCTTGCCAAAAAAGGAATACTCGCAGGCATAGTCCTGAGTTTTGCGAGGGCTGTGGGAGAATTTGGTGCAACACTGATGGTCGCGGGAAATATCCCCGGAAGAACGAACACGATGTCACTCTCGATATACAGCGCCTTCCAGTCAGGGAACAATGAGCTTGCCAATATGCTGGTGATCATACTGGTAGTCATTTCACTGCTTTCCATGGCCATAACTGCAAAGCTTGTCGATACATGGAAGGTATGAGGTGTTAGTATGGGCATCAAAGTTGATATCAGAAAACGCTATTACAGGAAAAAAAGCGACAAGAAAAAAGGGGTGGAGCCTGCTTTTACACTTGATGCCAAATTCGAGACAGGAGATGAACTGGTAGTGCTTTTCGGACGCTCGGGTTCCGGGAAGACCACGGCACTCCAATGTATTTCCGGACTTCTGGAGCCTAACGGCGGCAAGATCATCGTTAATGACAAGGTGTATTTCGATTGTCACAAAAGGATAAATCTTCCCGTACAGCAGAGAAGCCTTGGATACGTATTCCAGAACTACGCATTGTTTCCCCACATGGATGTGAAAAAGAACATTGCCTACGGACTCAGAGGGTGGACCGAGGACGAGAAGGAAAAGAGGGTCAGGGAAATGTTGCAGCTGCTACACATAGAGGGCCTGGAGAACAATTATCCTTCACAGTTGTCAGGAGGACAGAAACAGAGAGTTGCACTGGCCCGGGCCCTTGCGCCTAAGCCCGATATACTCTTGCTGGACGAACCTTTCTCGGCACTGGACATGGTAGTGCGCATGAAGCTTCGGGAGAAGATCAAAGAGATTCAGAGGGAACTGGGCATCCCGGTGCTTTTCATCACCCATAACCATGTGGAAGCCTTCACGATCGCTGACAAGATAGTTATTTTCCACGACGGACGCGTGCAGCAGATCGGCACACCCGAAGAGGTATTCTACAAGCCAAAGAACAGGCATGTGGCCGAACTGGTTGGCATGTCCAACATCTTCGAGGATGCGGTAGTGGTGGAAGTCGACAAGTCATCCGGTACTGCCCTGCTGCAAAGTGAGGAAATGCGTGTGAGGATAGAGAACCCTGAACTAAAAAAAGATGAGAAAATGTCCTGGGGCATCCGGCCTGAAAATCTGCGCATCCTGCAGATGAATGAAGACAGGATCGGGACGCAGGAAAACAATATATTCGACGCATCTGTGAAAAGCATAGTAAATAAAGGATCAAGCAAGGTGATAGCTCTTGAAATTAAGGAGCACAGGAATCTGCTTATTGCTGAAGTTGCTAATCAGTTCCTGGAGAATACACAGCTAGATATCGGAAACGAATGCCGGCTGGCAATCGATAAGAGCAGGATAGTTGTCTTTTAGGCGGAAACCTGCATAATATTTTGAAAATTGCCTGAAAAGGACAGGACTGCAGGGCATTCCAACAGGCTTTTAAAATAGTATTTCGTCTTTTCTTAAGAGAATGAGTTTTATAGAGAAGATCTTCGGGAAAAAGCAGAAAGAGACTGAAACCGGACCTCTAAGGCTTGAATTCGACAAGCTTCCGAAGCTTATCGATGAAGAATACAAAAAAGAGCTGGGCACACTTGGACCGGTTATCAAAGAGAAGTATAGAGAAATAGATGCCTCGATAGATAGAATAAAGGATGCCAAAAAGAGCCTGCTTGAAGCTGAAGCCATCGCAGATGCAAATAAAAGAGCTGAAAAGCTCGGATACTCCAACCGCGACAATGTGGCCCATAACCTTGACCTGATAGCAGAAAAGATCCGTGTACCTTCCAATAGTGACCCGAAGGATGCTTTTACTTTCTACAGGGATTCCAAGGCCATCCTGAAAAATGTTTTAGATAACACCCGCAGAAGCCAGTTATATATCAAAGCACTCTACCCCAGGGAATTTGAGAATATCAATCTTAGCCTGGCAAACCTTGAAAGCCTCCTTGATGAACTTTATGAACTGCTCGGGGTCAAGAAGAACAAGATCGATGCCTTCGAGAAATTTCCTGAACATATGGAAGAAGTTCTTCGGAACGAAAGAGAAATGGAAGAAACTCAGAAAAGGGTCCTTGATCTTGAAGCAAAATACGAATCTGTGAAAAATGATATGACAAATGCCGATTCCAGGATCAAGGAACTCGAGAGGAGCACTGAGTTCGAAGCCGCATACAATCTTGAGAACGACATCAAAACACTTGAGAATAAGATATATGCCGTTGACTCGGATATCAGAAGATTGTTCACACCTATGTCCAAAGCACTCTCCAGGATGGAAAAGCAGGACAAGAATGAGATCTTTGTGCTGTCACCTGAGAACAGAGAAGTACTCAGGATGATCAAGGACGAGCCTGCATCTATTCAGGAAAATGAGCTTAGGTCATTTCTTGATGTTCTTGAAAAGCGCATTGAAAACCAGGATCTTGGCCTGAAGGAACAGATGTATGAGAAGATACTAAACCGGATCCACAAGTTAAAGGACACTTCTGCCATGTCGGACCTGCTCGGCCAAAGAGAGCATTATTCTACAGAAATGCAGGCACTAAGCAATGAGTTGAACCGACTGGATGTCTACAGGGAGATGGAGCGCCTTGAAGACAAGGCAGCACAATATCGAAACTCGGTAGGATCGATACTGGGCAATCTGGAAACAGAACAGAAGCACTTGGAAGAAATTGAAGAGCGTCTGGAGAGATCAAGGTCCATACTGAATTCTGAGATAAAAGATATCTTCGGCAGGGATGCCGAGATAATATATTGAGACAGCGGATGTTCTATTAGTACCTATATAATTCTGGTTCCCAAAAAGATATAACTTCCGGAAAACAATCATACCCTTATAAGCTATGCATTCATAATCCAGGGGGTTTAGTATCACATGGGGAGCAGCAAGTATATCCGATGGTTTGAAGAGATCACAATAGAAGACGTTCCGTTGGTGGGAGGCAAGAATGCCTCGCTAGGGGAAATGTACCGGGAACTGACAGATAAGGGCATCAAGATCCCTAACGGATTTGCGATCACAGCGGATGCCTACTGGCATGTGCTCAAGTCCTCAGGCACACTTGATGAACTCAAACAGACACTTGAAGGGCTCGATACGGAGAATGTTCTTGATCTTTCTGAAAGGGGAAAAAAGGCAAGGAACATCATTCTTGACGCAGGAATACCGGATGACCTCTGGAACGAGGTAAAAGAGGCATATGACAAACTCAGTGAGCAATACAGGCCCGACACTGATGTGGCTGTGCGCAGTTCTGCAACTGCGGAGGACCTCCCTAATGCCTCTTTTGCAGGCCAGCAGGAAACCTACCTGAACATTCATGGACACCACTCCCTGAAAGATGCCTGCAGCAGATGTTTTGCATCACTTTTTACAGACAGGGCGATTTCCTATCGTGTTAACAACAACTTCGATCATTTCAAGGTTGGCCTGTCCATCGGCGTCATGAAAATGGTGCGCTCGGACCTTGCATCGAGCGGAGTAATGTTCACAATAGATACCGAAACCGGTTTTGAGGATGTTGTGTTCATAACCGCTGCCTACGGACTTGGAGAGAATATTGTGCAGGGCCTTGTCAATCCCGATGAGTACTATGTTTTCAAACCCACCTTAAAAGAAGATTACAGGTCCATCATCGATAAGAAACTGGGTGAAAAAGAGATAAAGATGATATACGGTCGCGGTGATTCCAGGGTGCTCACCCGCAACGTGGAAGTCCCGGAGGCTGACAGAAGGCATTTCTGTATCAATGACGAAGAAATACTCCAGCTTGCCAGATACGGGGTCACCATCGAGGACCATTATTCCGGCAAGAATGGGAAGAAGTCGCCCATGGATATCGAATGGGCGAAGGACGGTGAGACGGGGGAACTTTTCATAGTGCAGGCAAGACCCGAGACCGTGCAGTCCCAGAAGAAAAAGGATATACTGGAAACATACATTCTGGACGAGAGATCATCAGTCGTTGTCACAGGCAGGAGCGTGGGTAACAAGATCGCTAGCGGCAAAATAAGGGTTATCCCTGATGTGTCGGTGCTTCCGTCTTTCAAATCAGGGGAGGTGCTTGTGGCGGACACCACCACACCCGACTGGGAACCTGTCATGAAGAAGGCTGCAGCCATCATCACCAATAAAGGCGGAAGGACATGCCATGCAGCCATCGTAAGCCGTGAACTGGGAATACCTGCGGTGGTCGGTGCAGGAGATGCGACCGAGAAGCTGGATACCGATATGGAGGTCACTGTCAGCTGTGCGGAAGGCGATGTCGGAAGGGTCTATGAAGGGATACTCGGATTCCATACCGAGAGCGTTGACCTTAAGGAAATGGAGAAGACAAAGACCGAGATAATGATGAATCTTGGCAACCCCGAGGAGGCCTTTGGCCTTTCGATGATACCAAATGATGGTATCGGCCTTGCAAGGCTGGAGTTCATCATCTCGAGCTATATACGGATACATCCCATGGCACTTGTTCATCCCGAAAAAGTGGAAGACGCTTCTGCGCTGGAGGAAATAGAGAGTCTCACAAAGGGATATGACAGCAAAGAGGACTATTTTGTTGAAAAGCTTTCCTTTGGAGTGGGGACCATTGCTGCTGCCTTCTATCCCAAGCCTGTTGTCGTGCGCATGAGTGATTTCAAGTCCAACGAGTATGCAAGCCTGCTTGGAGGCAAGTACTTCGAATTCAAGGAAAACAATCCCATGCTTGGTTTCAGGGGAGCCTCCCGTTACTATGACGACAGGTACAGGGAAGGATTCGCCCTGGAGTGCAGGGCAATGAAAAGGGTCCGGGAAGAAATGGGACTTACGAACCTCATCCTTATGATCCCGTTCTGCAGGAGGATCGAGGAAGCAGGAAAAGTACTTGCCGAGATGAAAAAGCATGGCCTGGAGAGAGGGAAGAACGATCTGCAGATATATGTCATGTGCGAGATACCAAGCAATATTCTCCTGATAGATGAGTTCAGCAGGTATTTCGACGGTTTTTCCATAGGTTCCAACGACCTGACCCAGCTGACCCTCGGTGTGGACAGGGACTCCGAGATACTTGCCGAAGCCTTCGACGAGAGGGATGAGGCTGTAAAAAGAATAGTCGCCATGTCAATACAGGGAGCTAAAAGGAATGGCAAGCATAGCGGACTTTGCGGACAGGCACCAAGTGACTTCCCGGAGTTTGCGGAGTTCCTTGTGAGAGAGAACATCGACTCTATATCCCTTAACCCGGATTCGGTCATGAAGATTGTACCACGGATACTGCAGACTGAAAAAGAGATGAAAAAGTAGGGCAGGACCAGACAAAACCTGAAGGATCCACTCCAATTCTTTATCATAAATAAATGATAATAGAAACTTATTCTACAGAACCGTATTTCAATAACTATATATCGTCTGTTCCTGATAGTTATTCTGTACAAAACTGCTAACATCATTGGGGAAAATCGTTAGCAAAACCGTGAATAGGATATACCGGGAACTGCGTCATGAATCCCAGACGCTCTAAGATGTGATCCGGAAGCATATCCTATGAAACCAGTATTATTGCAAATTGGGGGATAAATATGGCTAAAGAATTATACAAATTGCCGCCTTTGAAATATGGTTACGCAGACCTGGAACCATACATATCAGAGGAACAGTTGCGGATACACCACGATAAACACCATCAATCCTATGTGGATAATGCAAATTCACTTTTACAGATGATGGATAAGGCAAGAAAAGAAGGAACGGATTTTGACTATAAGGCAACTGCCAAGGCCTTTACATTTAATCTGGCTGGTCACGTACTGCATGATTATTTCTGGTGGGGTATGATGCCTGCGGAAAAAGCCAGCAAGGAACCTGTGGGCGAGCTGAACGATGCCATAAAGGAAGAATTCGGAAACTTTGAGAGGTTTAAAAAGGAATTCAGTCAGACAGCATCAAGCGTGGAGGGTTCCGGATGGGCGGCATTAACCTACTGCCGCGATACCAAAAGGCTTGGGATCCTTCAGATCGAAAAACACAATGTGAACATACTGCCGGACTACCCGATCATCATGGCTCTGGATGTATGGGAACACGCCTACTACCTGGATTACAAAAATGAAAGAGGCAAGTTCATAGACGGGTTCTGGAACATAGTCAACTGGGAAGAGATTGACAAGTGGTTCCAGAAGATGCAGAACAAGCCGTGAGGATATCAGAAGATTCCTACAAGAGTTTGCGCTCTCCATGAGTGATCTTATTGGATCTTCTTTATTGACAGGATAATCTTCCGGCAGAGCGCATAAGTTTATTGTCCTGTACCATCTTTAATCGCCTATCATACTCTAATGAGGTACATGGATTATCCATATTTACGGTAGAACAGGGGAACTATTAAAAGGGGAATAATATGGCAAAAATGAATCCGGTAGTACATTTTGAAATGCCTGCAGAAGACAGAAAACGTATGGCGGATTTTTACACAAAAGTATTTGGCTGGAAAACTGAGCAGTTAGGACCTGAGATGGGAGACTATGTTCTTGTCACAACTACGGAGACGGACGAAAAGGGTGTCCCAAAAGAGCCTGGCAGAATCCACGGAGGATTTTTCCAAAAGAAACCAGACTCGCCGGCGCAGCATCCTTCTGTGGTTATTGCAGTGGATGATATCAGGGAATCTATGAAAAAAGTTAAAGATACAGAAGGCGAAGTATTGGGCGAACCGGTTGAAATACCAGGGATCGGAGTATATGTAGCATTTTTTGATACGGAAGGCAACATGGTGGGATTGATACAGCCAAATCCTATGTGAAAGTATTCGCACTGAGGAAAATAACAGAAAATACAAAGAAAGAAACACGACCTTATTACCTATGTCTTTGACACCCTTGTGAAAGGCTTTGGAAAGTTTGTATAGAACCACAAATGGTAGATGGTAGGTCTAAGAAGTTCATATGCTCCCATTCTGACATATCTTTCATACATCTGCCTTTCGGGGAATCACAAAAGTAAACGTACTTCCTTTTCCCGGGCTGCTCTGGACCCATATCCTGCCACCATGCATTTCCACAAAGTTCTTTACGAGTACCAGACCAAGACCGGTTCCTTCGTATTTCCGGTTTGTATTGGGATCCAGTTGCCTGAAAGGCTTGAACAACTCCTTTTGCTGCAGTTCTGATATTCCGATACCACTATCTTTCACACTGACAGATATCCCCGTGGAGTTACAATCCGCTACAACTTTGACACTGCCACCGGAGGGTGTGAATTTGATCGCATTGCTGAGGAGGTTGTACATAACCTGCCTGATCTTCAATTTATCAGCATTTATCTCACAATCCGGGATCTGTGTTGGCATAAAAAGATCAATATCCTTATTCTTTGCAAGCGGTTCCATGCTTTGAAGCACTTCGCCAAACAGCTCATCCATCCTGAAATTCTCATAATTCAGGTCCATTTTCCCGGCTTCGATCTTCGAAATGTCAAGGATGTCGTTGATAATATTGAGAAGGTGCCTACCACTCTTGTTAATATTAGCAGCATAGCGTTTTTGTTTCGGGTTCAATTCCCCGAACAGCTCTTCGATCAGCATATCCGAAAAGCCTATTATGGAATTTAAGGGCGTGCGGAGTTCATGGCTCATGTTGGCAAGAAACTGGCTCTTTGTCCGGTTAGCGGACTCGGCCATCAGCTTTGCCTTCACAAGGGCACTCTCAGCTTCCTTGCTTTCGGTAATGTCAAATATGATTCCCTCAAGGTAGAAAACATCCCCTTTGCCGGCACGCTGTATGAGTGTCCTCTCATCGACCCAGCGAACCTCCCCCGACTTTGTCAGTACCCTGTACTCGTGCCAGAAATCACTTTCATCTTCTTCGATTTTACCTTTAAGTTCATTCCGGACACGTTCACGGTCTTCCGGGTGAACGATGTTGCCATACCATACATGACCGCTGATCAATTCTTCCGGGGAATATCCCAGGTTTCTTATACCGTCCGAAATCAGTTCGACAGGCCATTCACCTGCCAGTTTGGACTTAAGAACTATCACGGGACTGCTGTTCACCACCTCTTTCATCTCTTTCATGGACAAAGTGGATTTTTCCAGTGCTTCGAGTATGTCGTTAAGACCTTCCGGTATTTTCTTGAAATCAATATCTACATCGGTATTTGCCCGGATGCTCAGTTTTCCTTTCAGGGCTTCCTGGGAGATGACCTGAAAATCCTTGACAATTCTGTTTATCGGCCAGGTTATGGAACTTGCTATCAGAAAGGCCACACCGCCCATGAAGATTATCGCAATCGTGGATATGGTCATCAGTTGCTCCCGGAGATCGTTAACACCCGCAAACATCTCTTGTTCAGGAACCACCAGCACAAAAGAAAAATCGGCTGACCTTACAGGCTCATAAAACATCACAACATCCTCACCGGTTGTCGGGTCGATTGTTTTTATACGACCATCCTTGCCGTTCCTGATATCATCTGCCATTTCCCTGAAGGCAGGGTTGTCAAAATCCTGAAGAGTTCTGAAACCTATCCAATCTTTTTCAGTGGGGTGAGACATCAATATTCCCGTATTACTTACCATGAAAGCATAACCGGTATCGAAAATAGTTACGTTGCTTACAATGCTATCGATATAGTCAAGTGAAAGATCCACTCCCCCGATACCTATGAAAGACCCGTTAGCATCTGTTATCGGAGAAACAAAACTCACCATAAGAACCCCTTCATAGAAATAGGGCTCCGTAATTATGTCCGCGCCAAGATGTTTAGGTGACTGGTAATAATCGGAGGTCTGATAATACAGGAGAGGATCGAGCCGGACCGAACCGTTAAGCTTGTTCCAGTATGGTACGAACCTCCCTGTCTCATCATGACCGGAGGCGCCGACATATTCTGCATCCATTCCGTCAAAGGCATCGGGTTCGTAACCTACATAGGTACCGAGCAGATCCGGATTATCCAGCAGTATCTGCCGGAGCATATTATTCACTTCACTGCGGTTACTCCCTTCATACTGCTTCATGGTACTTGCAATGGTCCGGCCCATTGCCATGCTTGTGTGCATATCCTTATCGAACAGGTTGGCATAATTCTCGGCCGTGATCATGGATTGATGGTATGCAAGCTCTGTTTCCTGATCCATGACAGTAGAAGTCGTAGCCATTGTAGCTCCTATCATGACAAGCACCGTTCCGACAGTAATCAGGAGCAGTAATTTTGTTTTAAGTTCGAGGTCTTTCCACTTCATGCCCGGATCATACGTTTTAGGGTTTTTTGGAAGCAATTTTTGAGGATATCGCTACATAATAATCTCTTTGAATATGATTTTTTGATTTTATTTGATTTGATTTTATGCATATGAATTGTTGTTATATTATTCTAGGGAAACAATTTGAAAATACAGGTTCAGTATGGACAGGACAATTTTGGTATATCAAAAAACATCACCATGCATCAGTACAGTACCTTTTTTGAAAAATAAAACAGCGATCCCGGAGGGATTTGAACCCCCGACCCTCGGGTTAGAAGCCCGATGCTATATCCTGGCTAAGCCACGGGACCACAAATAGTGATTGCAGGGGTACGAAATGGACGTTTAAACATAAAAGCCTTTTGTGCCACACAAACCGATAGTTGGTTTTTGCAAGATATAGTGAATACAAATATATAATAGTTTGACATCAAAACTACCATTAATTTCATGAGGCTTTATTATGACTGAACTTTTGATCTATTACAATGGCGAGTTTGTCCCGAAATCAAAGGCTACGACTTCTATATACGACCATGGTTTTCTGTACGGAGATGGCGTGTTCGAAGGAATAAGGGCATACAACGGACGTGTCTTCAAGTTACGGGAACATGTTGACAGGCTTTATGATTCGGCAAGGGCAATAGCCCTGAAAATCCCACTCTCCAAGGAAGAGATGGAAGAAGCTATCCTGGAAACCCTGAGGAAAAACAATCTGAAGGATGCATACATAAGGCCGATCGTATCAAGGGGTGTCGGAGATCTGGGACTCGACCCAAGGAAATGCCCTACGCCAAATATATTCATCATCACCCAGGAATGGGGCGCAATGTACGGGGATCTGTATGAGGTTGGCCTCACTGGCGTCACCGTTGCGGTAAGGAGAAACTCGGCAGACGCACTTTCCCCGAATATCAAGTCACTTAACTACCTGAACAACATCCTTGCAAAGATCGAGGCAAATGAGAAGGGTGGCGACGAAGCCATATTCTTCGACGGGAACGGCTATCTTTCCGAAGGCTCGGGTGACAACATCTTCATCATAAAGAACGGCAAGGTCTACACCCCCCCGACGATCAACAACCTCAAAGGAATCACAAGGGCAACTGCAATTGAGCTGCTGAAAGAGATGGATATCGAGGTCTGTGTTGAGAACCTTGGACTTTTCGACCTCTATACCGCTGACGAGATATTTGTCACAGGTACGGCTGCAGAGGCTGCCCCTCTTGTCAAGGTGGACGGCCGTGACATCGGTGACGGAAAACCAGGGCCGATCACAAAGAAGATGGTCGCAGCATTCGAACACATCACCCAGAACAGCGGAACCCCGATCTATTCTTAATCCTTTTTTAAGGGGAAATTTTCCATTTTCTTTCCTCTTTTTGTGTTTCCATCAGTTCCTCAGGCATCACATGATTATATATTAATATAATAATAGTATATATTCAAGAAAAATGTGATAAACAGTCGAGGAATGAAAATGGACATAACAGGAGAAAAAGGCAAAGTAGTGATGAAGAACCTCAAATACCTCAACGATTCGGTAATGGCAATACTGCTGCTTATGCCAGTGACCCTCGTGATCACCTTCGAAGCCCTGGACCCCACCAACAACCTGAAGCTGCTTTCCCTTGCCACATGGGTTGTATATCTTATGGGGCTGTGGTACGTTGCTTCAAGGGTCTTCAAACTCAACAAAACGCTTATAGCGTATCTTGACGAAGAGTAAGCCGAAAATAATGGAACGTAAGGAATTCAGAGAACTCATCCCTGTAGAAGAAGCAAGGAAACTTATCAGCCGGATCATTGCCAGACCGGAACCTGAAAAGATAACAATAGAGATTTCTGCAGGGCGCATATTGGCCGAAGACATTTTTTCACCTGTTGACGTACCCGCGTTCAACCGCTCTGTCAAGGACGGTTATGCGATACGCGCCAAAGATACTTACCAGGCGAGCGAACCTGAGCCAGTGGAACTTATAATGGCAGGGTCCATACCTGCCGGATGTGCTGACAGCTTTTTTGCAGGTGATCGGGAAGCTATTGAGATATCCACAGGAGCACCCATCCCGGAAGGTGCCGATGCGGTTGTGATGGTCGAGCAGACAAAACAGGTGGGTAGTAACGTCCTGGTCTACCAGCCGGTACACATCAATGAGAACATCATGAAAGCCGGCACTGACATTATGAAGGGAGAGCGTGTGCTCAGGAAGAATACACGTATAGGCTCCCGGGAGATAGGGGTGCTTGCATCGATAGGCATGAAGGAAGTACCTGTTAAAAAACTGCTTGTGGGCATCATTTCAACCGGTGACGAACTCATAGAACCTGGCAGCAAGCTGGAGAAAGGACTCATATTCGATGCGAATTCCTATGCTATAACCGCAAGCGTGGAAGAGGCTGGCGGGATTCCAAAAATGTATGGCATAATCCCCGATGACAGGAAAAAGATGCAAGATGCCCTGAACAGGGCAATCAGAGAATGCCATATTGTCCTCACTTCCGGCAGTACTTCTGCAGGTGTAGGGGACATAATGTACATGATAATCGAAGAGAAGGGAGAAACACTCGCCCACGGGATCGCCATCAAGCCAGGCAAACCTGTCGTCATAGGGATGATCGAAGGTGTCCCCACCATCGGCCTGCCGGGAAATCCCACCTCGGCGCTCAGTATATTCAATGAGTTCGTAGCACCGATAATCCATAATTCGCTTGGGACAACACCATCCTTCAGGACGAAGGTCCAGGCAGTCATGGGAACAGGCATCCGTTCCGGCGGGCGTGAGGAGTTGTTCCCTGTAGGAGTGATACGCGGCAGGGCATACCCTGCGGACAAGAGCTCGGGAGCGATCACAACACTTTCGGATGCCGACGGGATAATCGAGATCAGGGCAGAGACAGAGTATATCGAGGCCGGGAGTCCGGTGGAAGTCACCATGTTCGGGAACGTCAGAAGCCCCGACCTTATGTATGTTGGCGGGCAGTGTCCCGGAGTCGATGTTCTGGAGGAGACTACAGGAATGGTATTCAGGATGCTAAATATGGGCTCAAGTGCGGGATTCACAGCCATCGCAGGAGCAACTACCGATATTGCGGGAGTCAACATGCCCGATGCGGATGGTGATTACAACCTGTCCGTTATCAGGAAGATGGATCTTTCAGATGTCGTGCTGGTCAAAGGCTACAAGCGGGAGCTTGGCCTGATATTCCGACAGGATACCAGGGTCTCAGGACTTGAGGATCTGACTGATCTGAAACTTGGATCTAAGATTAGATTTATCAACAGGAACCGGGGTTCAGGGACGCGGGCTGTGCTTGAGATGGAACTTGGCCGCTTGGCAAAGGAAAAGGGAATTTCCAGAAATGAACTCACAAGGAATATCGAGGGCTACAATTCGTCTTCAAAGACACACCGCTCGGTCTGTGACGCAATTAAGGATGGCAGGGCTGATGTGGGATTCGGACTGAGGGCAGCTGCCAGGGAGGCAGGACTCAGATTCCTGCCGGTTACAGAGGATGAGTTTGATTTTGTGATACAGAAAGACCTGCTGGATATCAGGGAGATACGGATGTTCCTGGATGCTCTCCGATCCGAAGAACTCTCAAAGAGACTTCCGGCAGGGATACATACACATGAGATGACCGGTAGTATAATATCCTCCTTTTGACGATATGGCAAGTCTAAAATCGGGAAAATCTTTTTTATTTTGACGTTATGGTAGGTTGCAAATGGGCATACACGAGGACATACAGGAAGTAGAAGAGGAGATCAAGAAGACTCCTTACAATAAGGCAACATCCCACCACATCGGTAAGCTGAAGGCAAAACTGGCACGCCTGCGAGATGAAGTTGTCAAGAAAGCCGCAAGCAAGGGAGGCAGTGAAGGATACTCCGTGAGAAAATCGGGAGATGCCACCGTTACACTTGTAGGTTTCCCGTCCGTGGGAAAATCCACATTACTTAACAAGATCACCGGCGCGAATTCAGAGGTCGGCGCCTATGAGTTCACGACCCTGGATGTTATTCCGGGAGTACTTGAACATAACAATGCGACCATCCAGATACTTGACGTACCCGGACTGGTGAAGGGAGCGGCCAGTGGAAGAGGTCGTGGAAGGGAAGTCATCGCAGTTGTAAGGAACTGTGACCTTGTGCTTTTCATACTGGATGTGTTCCAGAACTATCACCACGGCGTCCTTACACAGGAACTCTATGATGCAGGCATACGCCTGGACCAGAAAGCACCGGATGTCGTCATCAAAAGACAGGACCGCGGCGGTGTCACCATCAGCAGCACTACGGACCTTGACCTGTCGGATGACCTTATCAAGGCGATACTTGCCGAGTACAAGATACACAACGCTCACGTGCTTATCAGGGAGAATATCGATGTTGACCAGCTGATAGATGTCATTATGGGCAACAGGGTGTATATCCCTTCGGTTGTAGTCGTCAATAAGGTGGACATGGCGGATGAATACATACTTAATAAATGCAAGGAGGATTATCCTAATGCAACATATATCTCTGCTGACAAAGAGCAGAACCTTGAGGCTGTAAAGGACCTGATATACGATTCACTGGACTTTATCCGGGTTTACCTGAAACCCCAGGGCGGCCCCGCTGACCTGGAAGAGCCGCTCATTGTGCGCAAAGGCGTTACAGTCAGTGATGTATGCGACCATCTGCACCGGGACTTCCGCAGGAAGTTCAGATATTCACTTGTATGGGGCACATCTGCAAAGCATCCTGGGCAGAGGGCAGGCCTTGACCATGTGCTCCAAGACAAAGATCTTCTGACACTTATCATCGCAATGTAGGAAGGGACAAAAAATCTTCCTGCATAAAAATTAAGTACCATAATGCATTTATTCTGCTAAGTCAGCGTAGTCCTGTAGGGTAGTGGTCAATCCTTCCGGCCTTTGGAGCCGGTGACGCTGGTTCGAATCCGGCCAGGACTATCCTGTTATTTTTTTATATTCCTGAACTGAGATCAGTCTTTGGACCATATATTTTTTAAAGATCGAATACTAAAAAGGAATTTAAAGTTTTTCACGCCAGTTACGCTAGTTAAGGTCCACGGTTATAAAAAAGTGCTTATCCTTAACAAATAAATCAGTATCTTTGTGGGGTTTGAGATGGTAAGAATCATCTTCCTAGGGTTGAAGCTGCTTCGAATCGGTTATTTTTATCCCCTTATTTTACTATTAAACCTTGATGTAAAGAACAACATGGTATATAAGACGTCCATTGCTAACGTTTTTAGTATGAATGCCTTTTATACGCAGTCATCCATGGTTAAATTGGGGGTGCAATCGTTTCGATGACATGCCACCTCGTCACCGCGATTGCATCTCGAAAAACAGTTAAAGCAATAATCGACCAAGAAAAGATGAAGCTGTGGGAAGAAATATCAAAAATAGAGAATTGGTATTACGATAACCCGAATACCATGTTTTATTATAGCTGTTCATTAACAACAAGATAATACTTTTATAATCACTGAACCCAATATATTATGGGGTTATCATGATTTATACCGCACAAGGTATTCCTGCTGCACTTAATAGTACCGGCAAGATACTCAGGCAGGAGGATATGGCCGCATGACCGGGACAGACACGGGAGAAGTGAGCAATATATTGCATGGAAGCCTGCCCACCCGTAAATTCTTAGCACCTGAGATAATCTTAGGTGATGGTTCCCGAAGTCTCATAGGCCAGTATGTTCTCAGCCTGTCTGGCAGGAATGTATTTTTGGTCAGCGATCCCGGCATCTTTAAAGCAGGCTGGGCCGGGGAAGTAGCGGATAACCTGGGATCTGCAGGCCTGGATGTTGTGATCTATGACAAGGTTTCTCCAAATCCTCGATCTACGGAGGTCATGCGAGGAGCGGAGCTTTATATGGAGAAAGGTTGTGATCTGATCGTGGCCGTTGGCGGTGGCAGTTCCATGGATTGTGGCAAGGCGATAGGTGCGGTAGTATCTAACCGGTGCAACGTCCTGGAGCTGGAAGGAGTGGATGAAGTGACTCTGCCTGCCCCTCCGATCATATGCATCCCTACGACAGCCGGTTCCTCTGCTGATGTGTCCCAGTTCGCTATAATCACCGATGAACAGAAAAAACGCAAGTTCGCCATAATCAGCAAGACCATGCTGCCGGACCTTGCACTTATAGACCCCGAGACAACCATTACCATGAGCCCCGAGCTGACCGCATCCACGGGCATGGATGCCCTCAGTCACGCTTTTGAGGCCTATGTTTCGAATGCCTCCTCTGTCATGACCGATATGTTTGCTTTAGAGGCTACTAAACTGGTAGCGGAATATCTGCCAGGGGCATATGCTGACCCTGACAACATTGTGGTCAGGGATAAGGTCATGCTGGGAAGCATGTATGCCGGCCTGGCATTTTCCAACGCCAGTTTGGGATTAGTGCATGCCATGGCACATAGCCTTGGAGGTTACCTGGATTCAGCCCACGGCGAATGCAACGCCCAGCTTCTGGAATATGTCGTTGCCTTTAATTATTCCCGGGCACCGGACAAATACAGAAATCTTGAAGCTGCTATGTCCGGAAAGAAGCTATCAAAGAACAGTGGATCTGATGGCCTGATACACGAACTGCGAAATATGGCCGACCAGCTGAGCATAAAACCTTGCTTATCGAAGATGGGAGTAAAAGAGGAGGACATTAGGTACCTCAGCGAAAATGCATTCCGGGATCCCTGTCTGGCCACCAATCCTCGTTCTGCCACGATAGAAGACATAGAGAGACTTTACCATGGAGCGCTCTGAGGACGATGTCAGGCGAGGTAGCCTTCGAAAGAAGATCATCGGGCTGGGCGAGACATCTCATCGGAAGAGCTATTACCCTCAGCTAAAGGAGCAGATCAGCGAGCTGAACCTGGCCTTGCGTGCATTACAGGAAAGTGAGGAAAAGTACAGGACGTATGTAAACATATCACCTTCCCCTATTTTAGTAATGGATTTCTATGGAAACTTTGTTGATGTAAATTCGGCAGCATGCAAGGTAACTGGTTATTCCGGAAAAGAAATACTCGAAATGAGCCTTTCTGATTTTGTGGTACCGTTCAATAAAGAACGCTACAAGCAATTGTTCAAAGTCTTACAAAGTCAAGGAAAGCTATCAGGAGAGTTTCCTTTTGTAAATAAAGAAGGGGACATGTTCTACATGGAAGTCAATGCTGTGAAGATTCCTGGAAACAGGTTCCTGCTGATAGGTATGGATATAACTGAAAAGAAAAAAGCCGAAGATGACATGCTACAGGCAAAAATAGCTGCGGAAAATGCAAACCGTACTAAAAGTGAATTCCTTGCAAATATGAGCCATGAACTAAGGACCCCGCTAAACTCCATCATCGGATTTTCAGATGTGCTGCTTGACGGGATTGCGGGAGAGCTCAACGAAAAGCAATCCAGTTATATCAACTACATATCACAGAGCGGGAAACATTTACTCCATATCATTAACGAGATACTGGATATTTCCAAGATCGAGTCTGGAAAAATGAAATTATACAAAGAAAAAGTATCCCTTGTTGAAGTATATGGGGAGATCTACTCCAATATGAAGCATCTTGCGGACAATAAGGACATTCAGTTCAATATGTCCATTGATCCGGAGGGAGGCTGCGTGTTTGCAGACAAAGCAAAGTTAAAACAAATACTTTACAATCTTGTCGGTAATGCCATCAAATTCACAGAGAGCGGAGGAACTGTGACAATTGATACGAATACTGAAGATGAGTTCATCCGGATCTCCGTAATAGATAATGGAATTGGTATTCACCCGGATGATCTGAAAAAACTATTTAAACCGTTCATACAGCTTGATTCTTCACACGCAAGAAAATACGAAGGTACCGGTCTTGGGCTTGCACTTTCAAAGGAGCTTGTCGAGCTCCACGGCGGAAACATATGGGCTGAAAGCGAACCTGGAAAAGGAAGTGTTTTTACTTTTACGCTGCCTGCGTGTGAGTAGTTTCGGCTGCGGATGCATAATGAATGTATGATAGCTAGAAATGTTATCATAAATTAAATTTAAACTTTAGAAAAAACATCGGCTAAAAATCGGACTTCATTCCAACTTTAATCGCTTCTGAGCTTTTTGATACTTTGTAATTGTAGTTCAATCTGAACCGAGTTAATTCTTATTCCATATTTTTATCTCTAATAATGATTTTAGGATACGGTCCACTAACTTAATCGAGGATTTTGTATTCGATTCATTTTGAGTGACTGTTTTAGAATCCATTAATTGCTTCAAATCTTCAGATAAATTACTGTATGCAGCGGTTTTTAGAGGGATTTCCGTTTGAAGTACACCACCATTTCCGCTAATGTTTACGCCCGCAGACAACAATAAGGAATGTTTCACCCCAGGCTCCAGATGTCGTTTTATCTCAGCCAAGTCTTGCGCAAATGAAGTCATATCATAATCATTTTTTCTTCGTAGTTCATCATGAATCTTTGCCAGAGACTCCAATAATAATTCAAATTGGTCCTCACCTGAATCATTACTTTCAAGCTCAAGCAGATCAGTTGTGAAATTTTGTTGTTGAGATACGTCGAATAAAAAAGAAGTTATAAACTCTTCATCAACGTATACATTTCCAATGTTATCATTATGAAAATATTCTTTGAACTTTGACTTAAAATCATCACGCGGAATTGGAGTTATTCTTTTAAAATTACTTACTACAATGGCTATTACTTCTTTTTTGTAGTTAGTAAATTGATCATAATCATCTTTTAAAAAAATTGGATTTAAGTTATTATATAATTCCCATTGGGTTTGAGGATCTGCACAAGAGATTTCTTCTATCTTTCCGAAACCCATGATAGCATCAGATGGGGAGCCTCGATGGGAATCAACCAAAAAGAGAATGAAATTGCCTTTTCTTGCAAATTTTCCACTACCTGCCCCTTTTACATAAGTGAAGAAATCATCATCGGGAGATATTTTCTCGAAATGTTCGCTTTTTACCTCAACAATCATTCCATCAATATCTTCCTTATCAAATATAGGCTCTTGACAACCACATTGCTCAAAAATCGACTTTTTATTGAAGGCTAAAATATTTTTCTCATTGAATTCTTCAAGACATATATCTTCAAACTCTTGGGCAATAACGATTCCAAATGAACTAACTTTATCAACGCACTTTAAGATATCCTCTAAATTTTCATATTGAAGAATACCTTCGTAAACAACCGATTCTCCTTTAATGGCGGGAAGTGGCGAACTTGTAGAATTATGCGATGCAACTAATAATTGATATCTTCGAAAAAAAGCTTCTTCTTGTTTTTCACAAGTCTCAATTTTAAATTGATAGATTTGCTCCAAAAACCACTCTGAAATTCGATACCAATCAAACGGATCTCCTGTATAACACATTGGCACATCTTTTGACAAAATATAATCAAAATTTCCTTTTTTGTACCTTTCAATAAATCCATTAATTTGAAATCCATTTTGAATTAAAAACCAGTTTAACTCTTTGTTTTCATAAGGTACATCAGTAATTATTTTGCTTATACCCTTTTTTGTTAATTGTTCTTCTACGCGCTCATAAAGCAATTTGCCGCTACCATTGGAATTCATGCCTTCATGGACAAACAAGCATTTCAATTCTGCTGATTCACCAGCAATTTTGACAATTGCAACACTGTTTATCTTTAGCTGAGGCCGGCCTGAACGTAAAACTGCTTCATACAATGCATAAACGAGCCTCTCACCTTTTAAGGCTTCCTTTAGAGCTTTGTCAAGCCATTTTCCAAAATCAGGATAATATCCATTAAAGTCAGGTACACTAACAAGTAAATCCCTAACTTCATCAAACTCTTTTTCTAAGTATAGTGCCCTAAATTCATGTTTTTCTTCAGACTCCACTCTGACACTCCAAAATTACATCCCTGATTAGATATTTATTGATATAGTTGAGATGACAGATTACAATAAATAATTATCTAAACAGGATTTCAAGAAATAGTTTAAAATATATTTGTTTTGATATAAGGATTATATGCGAATCTTGATTGATACAAACATCTTTGTCTATAGAGAAGATAACAAAGAATTGTCAAAAGATTTGCAAGAAACTATGTCTATTCTCAACAAGATTCATGCTGAAATAAT
Organism: Methanolobus sp.; assembly: GCA_033549165.1. GTDB lineage: Archaea > Halobacteriota > Methanosarcinia > Methanosarcinales > Methanosarcinaceae > Methanolobus. The sequence goes on along the minus strand of JAWSUM010000004.1, from coordinate 22,065 downwards.
AGTCCACCCTAAATCAATAGATGATATAAAAAGAGATTCAGACGAGAAAAGAAAATCAGTCATATTGTCAAAAGTACGGTCTTATACCCTACTAGAGTCACCGCCTGAAATAGAAAATGACCAATGCTTTATCGATAAAGTGGGCAAAGCTTCAAAAATAAATGATATTATCGATAATTCAATATTATATGCACTATATCGAAACAGTGTAGATTTCCTAATTACAAATGATCGAGGTATTCATAAAAAAGCAAAAAAAATAGACATCATTGACCGCGTTTTAGATGTAAATACTGCTCTTGAAATCTTCAAAAAAGAGATGGCTACAGAAAGTCCAGTAAATCTTCCAGCTCTAAAAAATGATTTTGTGTATAATTTAAATATCGATGATCCTTTTTTTGATTCCTTAAAAAAAGATTACGAGGGTTTTATAAACTGGTTTACAAAAATATCAAAGAGTGGCCGGAAATGCTATGTCCACTATAAAGAAAACGGAAAAATAGGAGCCCTTTTAATATATAAGATTGAAGACGAGATTTTGGATTCTAATCCCATTATGCCAAAGAAGAGGAGACTAAAATTATCTACTCTAAAAGTATCACATGTTGGAAACAAAATCGGAGAACTGTTTATCAAACTGGCAGTCAATTATGCAAGAATAAATGATATAAAAGAACTTTATCTTACTCACTACGTTGTAGACAATGTCGATTATTTAGTAGATTTAATCGAAGTTTATGGTTTTCAAGAAGAAGCTATTTTGAATCAAACTGGAGAAACAATTTTTGTTAAAAAACTTGAAGTTTCTGATGAATCTATAAATCACTTGAATCCCGTCGAAATATCAAAAAAATTCTACCCTGCTTATTACGATGGGAAAAGTGTAAACAAATTTATAATCCCCATTCAACCAAAGTGGCATGAAAAACTGTTTACAGATTATAATCGGACAAGATTAGGTGATAATCAAAAAAAAGGTCGCCAACCAACCTTAATTGAATTTGCAGGCCAATTTATTATCGAAGGAAATACAATTCAAAAATCATATATCTGCCATTCAACATCAAAAAAAATAACAGCAGGAGATTTATTACTTTTTTATAGATCCGATGATGAAAAAGCAATTACATCGTTAGGAGTTGTTGAAAAAGTATTTCAAGGGAAGCAATCTTCAGATGAAATTATTCAAATGGTTGGGAAAAGATCAGTTTATTTAAATTCTGAAATTGTCAATCTTGCACAAAAATCTACATTAGTCATCTTATTCACATTCCATTTTCATCTTCCAAATCAATTAAACTATATAAAACTTAAAGAATGGGAAATCCTGAAAGGACCACCTCAACGATTAATGAAAATTTCGCACGACAAGTATCTTATAGTAAAAAAACAAGGCAGAATAGATGAACGTTTTACTATCGATTAAACCGATTTACGTTGATAAGATAATCAGTGGAGAAAAAAAGTACGAATTTCGGAAAACTGAGTTTAAAAATCGCGATGGTTTAAATCGAATATATATTTATTCAACATCTCCAGTCAAAAAAATAATTGGTTCTTTCAAAATTGGACCTGTAATTTCAGGGACTCCAAAGTCTATATGGGAAGAATGTCAGGATTTTGCAGGGATTGATGAAACCGATTTTTTTGATTATTTTGAGAATAATGATAAAGCTGTTGCGATTTCAATTGAAGACCTTCAAATATTTGAGAATCCAATTGATCCTTTCGCAGAATTTAATGATTTTAAGGCTCCTCAGTCTTTCTACTACATTAAAGAGAACTCATGGGAACTTCCTTCAAGAAAAAACAGTGTCAAATTAAGCCATTTTTCTTAAATCAGTAAATGATTACTACTCATCTGACCTTAATCTGAATCTGAAACCTCTTAAATTATGGAAACTTTAGCTCTGTAGAAAACCTATTTCCTATTTAATTTAGTCTGTAATCGTTTAAAAAGGATAAAACCCCAAAGTGTTAAATTGCTACCGAAAACACAAAGGGGATGTTTAGTGTTTTGAGTAACAAGTACTTAAACTTTGTTGATGCAGCGTTAGCTGCATCAGGAAACTCACATTTGGAGATATACAGTTGCAAGTATTCCAAAAGGAAATATACGCAACATCAGCTACTGACCTTGGTTTTATTGAAAGAGTATCTGAAGACCGATTACAGGAGTGTTGTTGAACTTGTTCAATTGATGGATCCAGTTAAGTCAAGAATTGGATTAAAGCAAGTTCCACATTATACTACACTTCATAAGTTCGTTAGAAGAATTAAATCTGTTTACTTCAATGGATTATTAAAGCAAACACTTGATCTGTTCTACTCACATGGTGAAAGAATAGAAGTTACTGCTATTGATTCAAGTGGATTTACCAGTGGTTATTGTAGTTACTACTATTCACTCAGAACAAAGAAGAAACGCAGATCATTCATGAAAGTAAGTATCTCTGTTGATACTGATAAGTTGATAGTTACTGGTTTTAAGATATCAAGTAAACCTGCCAACGATATAAAGCATGCAAAGACATTGTTGAAACAATGTCATCGAATTCGAAGGTCAAACTACTATGTAATGGACAAAGGATACGATTGTGAACCTATACATTCGCTAACAAGAAAAGAGTTCCGAGCAATAGCTATGATACCTTTACGGAACAGGAAGAGGAAAAAGATTAAAGGATTCTATCGTAGGAAAATGGTAAAGGAATTCAATGAGGAAATTTACCATAACAGAAGCCTAGTTGAAACTATGTTTTCAGTACTCAAAAGGAAATATGGGGAGGAGTTAAAGGCCAGAAAGTTCAGAAATCAGGTAAAAGAGATTAAAATTAAACTAATAGTAAACAACCTTGGCAGGTATGCCAAGGTTGTCTGTGTGATTCAAATGAGGATTTCTACAGAGCCGAAACTTTACATCCGTAAACGAAAAAATAAACTCATCTCTGAAATATGAGTTGTGGTTGTCATGTATAAAAACATGGAGGTCTTCAGTGTTTTTAACTGAGGACTAAACTATCAATTTCCAATTTATCTTAATTCCAAATTCTTAAATACAACAAGCACTTTCATCGTTGTCTTAACAATCTAATCCGGGGGTCCATTGTATGAAGCACGAAAGACATGATATGCTTGCAAATGAGAACATAAAAAAGCTCATCTTCAAACTGTCAACCCCTGCTATTGTGGGGTTGCTCGTGCAGGCATTCTACAATCTTGTGGACACCATTTTTGTGGGAAGGGGACTGGGAGCCGATAGTGCCCTCGGGATTGCGGGGATATCCGTCGCATTCCCCATACAGATGCTCATGATGGCAATAGCCATGGGAATAGGCATTGGTGGAGCATCTGTAATCTCGAGGACGTTGGGTATTGGTGATCCTGACAAGGCCGAGAGAACCCTGGCCAATATGGTCACGCTGGTCATTATATCGAGTTTGATCTTTACGGTCCTCGGGCTGATATTCATTGACCCGGTGCTGAGGGTATTCGGGGCCTCTGAGAGCGTACTTCCCTTTGCAAGGGAATACACGAAGTACATTCTCATGGGAACCGTATTCTTTGCGTTCTCCGCGGCAATGAGCAACGCCATAAGAGCGGAAGGACATGCAAAGTTTGCAATGGCCATCATGCTGCTCTCAAGTCTTGTTAACATAATACTTGACCCGATATTCATCTTCGAGTTCAACATGGGCATTATGGGAGCGGCGGTTGCGACGGTCATATCCCAGGTTATCGGCTCTGTAATGGTCATTTACTATTATGCTAGCAGCATCAGCATGGTCTCATTCAAACTCAGATACATGATACCTGACTTTGCTATTTCCCTGGAGACCATAGGCATAGGAATGTCCGAATTCATTTTCAATTCCGTTGAAAGTCTGGTCTTCATTCTACTGAACCAGAGTCTTTTGGTATACGGAGGAGATATGGCGATTGCTGTATTCGGTATCATCATCAAGGTATTCATGCTCACCCTGATGCCTATAATAGGGATCAAGCACGGGATACAGCCTATTTTCGGCTTCAACTACGGTGCCAGCAACTTCGAAAGGGTCAGGGAAACCGTCTCTCTTTCAAATTATATTGTGTTTGCCATGTGCCTGCTGAGCGTCATCGTTGTCTTCCTGATCCCGGAGCAGATCTTCAGTATTTTCAGCAGCGATGCCGAACTGATAGCTATGGGAGTACCGGCTATAAAAATAAGCTTTCTCATGATGCCATTCATAGGAAGCCAGATAGTGGCTATGGCCCTGCTCCAGTCCCTGGGAAGATCGAAAGAATCACTGATGATCACACTTTCAAGACAGGTGTTCTTCCTGCCACCTCTTCTATTCATACTACCACTGTTCATGAACCTGACAGGCATATGGGTATCATTCCCAATATCCGATTTCCTTGGATTTGTTGTGGCGATGGTCCTGATGAAAAAGGAAGTCAACAAACTCGGAACGTCAAAAAATATGATAATTGATGCATAAGTTTGCCTGGTAAGCAGATAACTTCCTAAAAACATCAGGATAATAAGGGATAGCATTACTATTTTTGTATTTTTTGACGGTGTTTAAATGGACTCACACAAAACAAGCTGCATCTTTAAAAGTGGTGATATGAAATGAAAATACCGCTAGAGCAAGCACTGTAGAACGCTTGCACAACGGACATGTAACTATCTACAAGTACGGGTATTACTGTCCAATTACACCTATTCCTGAGTTCCCAACCGTTGCACTCCCTGTAGCTGCAATACTTGGACTTGCATTCTTGTTCCAGAGAAAGGAAAAGTGAAAATGAAGTTCAGTGAGCTTCATCTTTTTATCCAAGCATTTATCTGTTGCAGAAAAAAATACGGGAACTAAAAAGTTCCTGATACTCATCTAGATCGACTACTCTCTTTTGCCTTCCAATGGCCAGGTTCTCCACGAACCGGCACCTATAAGTAAATGTTACACAAATTCTTTAAAACGAATATCTATTTATACGTTAACACCGTTAACGAGGTTTAAGGTGTGTGATATCATTTTTAAATACCACCCAACCAACCACCCCCACTCCTTAAATCACACACCTTCTTTTGATAGGATTTATTTTATGTCATTGAGAAAATGACATCAGAACGCAACCTTTATTCTGAGACCAGAGTATTGCCGTACCATAGTTTCTGAGATATTTCCCTGAGCAAAAAATAACCCGGTACACGGTAACTAAATTTATAGGTGTTGCAATAATACACCCATACTGGTAGAAAAAATGATAAATCATCCTAATTTACCACGTTCTTTGGGTTGCCTCCCGGAAATTGCCTGACACTTACGCTTTACGCACTATGTTCTCCCATACTTCCCCATAAGTTCCCCCTTATCAATCAGATGAGTCCGCATAGCGTTCTCCACCTCATTCCTGTTCGTACCGGTATGAAGGTTCAGGCGGGCATCAAGGGCATAGACTATGAAATAATAACTGTGTGTACCCGAAGATGGACATGGACCACAATAGGATATCTTGCCAAAACCGTTCCTGCCCTCTACACCCGGAACTGAGTTCTCAGCAATTGACTCCGTGAAAGGGATATCCCATACGATCCAATGGGTCATCATGCCTGAAGAAGAATCAATACCATCAACCATTACTACAAGACTCATTGTCATTTCAGGTACATCATAGAACTGCAGAGGAGGGCTGATATTGTTCCCGTCACATGTATATCTGGCAGGTATCATTCCCCCGTTTTCAAAAGCGCTGCTAACAACTTCCATTCTTTACTCACCTTCCATTATATTGTAAGTTTAACAAAGAGTGCTGTATTGTCCGAAACACGAAAATCCCATTCCAGAGAATCGTTTAGGATTTTGCCTGTTCCTCAGCCATTACTATAGATCATTACACAGGAACCGGAAGGCACACTCGATTCCGGAAGGCAGAGTTCCATTATCCTGCCTGCCACATCTTCCGGTTTGAGAGACGGCCTGTCGTGATACAGGGATCTGCGCATTTGCGTATCGACCCCTCCGGGGCAGACAGCGTATACTCCCACCCTGCCTGTCATCTCTCGTGCAAGTGACTCGGTCAGACCGATCACCGCAAACTTTGAGGCAGAGTACACTGAAAGCTCTTCAATGCCGGTTTTACCTGCACCGGATGAAATATTTATCACTTTGCCACGACCCTGCCTGAGCATATGTGGCAAAACATACTTCGTGCACATGAATAAGCCCCTTACATTGACATCCATCACGGCATCGAATTCCTCCATGCTGGTTTCGATCAAAGGCTTTCTTACACCCACTCCGGCATTGTTGACAAGGATATCTATTGTCCCGAAATGCTCAATCGATTTCGATACCATATCACTGACATCCGACTCATTGCGAATATCGGTTCTGATGGCCAGTGACCTTCTCCCCATGCTTTCGACAATTTTCCGGACCTCGTTGATCTCGCTCTGGGTCCTTGCGATTGTGATGATATCCGCACCCTCTTTTGCCAGAGCCAGACAGGTGGCTCTTCCGATACCCCTTCCTCCGCCTGTTACAAGGGCTATGTGATTCTCAAGCTTCAAATTGTTTCCCCGGATAGTATTCACCCCGGCGCAAAGTTACGGCACGGATCACAGACTATCACACTCCTGATGGCAGTGACCTGCCTTCGTAATCACTCCTTATTCTTAGTACTGCTGACATGCTTAATAGCACTACCGAATCAATCGTATCAGGAGCAGTTCGGTCAAAATAGTTGCATTAAGATAGTCCATACACTGATTATGTGAAGTGGCCGCATGAAAGCAGGGCTGACAGGGAAAGATCAGCCCGTTACAACAACCTGCCCCGTTGTCTGATATGGATGCACCGAGCAGATGTAATTATATGTTCCGGCATCTGTGAACGTGTAATTATATGACTCACCCTGTGCCAGCGCCTGTGAGCTGAAAGACCCGCCTTCTATGGCGTGAACTGCAGAATCCATATTGGTCCATCTGACCGTGTCACCCACTGCGATAGTGACGGATTGCGGATGAAAACTGTAGTCCCGGATCTCCACATCGACCTCCCTGAACGGAGTATCGATTATGTAACTCGTGTAGACATAATCGTTATTCTCCTCTATGGAGTGACATTCCTGGCAGGCCTCAACCTGTCCCTCGGCTATTATATCGCCATCAGGAGTATAAGCTGCCCAGAACCAGTCATTATGCTCAGGATTGTAATCCTCTACCTTATAACGGACACCAATCTCCCTCAGTTCCCCGTCAGCATCGTAACTTTCCCTCACGACCATGCTGCCGTAAGGCAAAGCACCGGCCCTGTTAATGATTGCAGAGCTGGTACCATCCGAAACATATGTAGTAAGCAGCGGACCGTGAATGCTGGTGCTTGCATACCTTTCTTCCTTAAGAGGCCACAGGTCCCAGCTCCTGTAGTTGTTCTCTTCAGTTATGTAAGCATATACTTCAGTGCCATTAGGCTCCGGTAATCCAGATTGGACCGAAGCAGGCACTGCACCCTCCGACCCGTTCTGGACTGGAGCATCCTCGTCCTGCGTACCGGCACAACCTATCGTTAAGAATACAAGTATAAGGACAACAGGTATGATCATCTCACTTTTCATAACAAAACCCCAGTTATGATATTTTACGGCTCGATAGAAATAGTTTTATGTTGCTGTGGATATCCCGGTCTTCAAAGACAGGATACACATTTCAAAAGCCATAGAGGAAAGAAGACAAATAAAAGCTAAGCTAAATACCCTCATGCGGAAAGCATCTATGAGCTTCACGATTAACTTTTATATGAGAATCCACATTCTGGGAGTAAACATCTTTAAATATAGGTAAAGTGAGGCACCAGACAAACCACCACGCTTTCAGTGCCTCTCTCCTTGTAAATCCGGGATATCCCCATATCCCTTTAACTCCACTCCCATATAATGCGGCTCATTACCCCACGACCCGCAAACGTAAATCGGCTGTTGTATTATATAACCCAACCCTTGCTTAATAGCAACAAGAGCGCTATTTTTAGTGAAGGACCTCTTTTTTAATCACGTTGAAATTTTAGACTCGACACAAAAAAACATGTCACAAACGGTTTATCGATACAGAATGCCTCAGATAATGATCAAAGAAATCCTTTCCCCATTCAAGTGCAGACAGGCTGCAGCACATCATTTGCTTGCTGTCGAACTCGAGTTCCTTTTTCAGGAGCCTGAGGAAGATGCAGTGGTCATTCTGCGCAATGGACAAAAAAGGCATTTCTAAGCGGGATACGAACACATTGACTTTTCCCCTGTTCATTAGTTTTTTGAATTCTTCCCTGTAATCCGTCTTCATTTTATGGGCCAGTTCATTGCTGAAGATCAGGGAGATCTCCACCCCATTTTCTATATAGGCAGAGAACAGAGTGTAAAAATCAGGATAAAGGAAAGTTGTTACCATAGTCATGGAGTTTGATGTCTTGATCTTTTCATTGAATTCCCTGTTCATCTCATATAATTCGGCCATACCCGGTTCTATTATTGTGCAAGATCCAAGCTCACAAAGCCGGCCCAGAAGGTCTGCAGGTATAAAACTTAGTTCACGACTTCCCCAGTAATCGATATCACTGTCCAGGACTGTCACTGTCCCCAGAAGAGGGGACATCTGTTTGACCAGAAGTTCCCCGACTGTCGTGAGACCACATACATCACCGTCTTTTGTGATGAGATGATGATCTTCCAGTATTTTGATCTGAGGTAGCAGCCCCTGCCTGTTAGTGTCAAGTGCCTCAAGGAGTTTCTCCATTTTCAGAGGACCATCCTGCAGAAGTAAAAGTACTTTCTTCCTCTTTTCTGACATGAAGATGACTTCAATTAATGATTTCTTCAACAATACCCCTTTCCCTAAAAAAGTTGTGAGTCAAATTATCTTTAAAGCACTGATACTACAACATATTACTATTTAAGGCTGATTTGATAAAAAAGCTCTGTAGAAAACCTATTTCCTATTTAATTTAGTCTGTAATCGTTTAAAAAGGATAAAACCCCAAAGTGTTAAATTGCTACCGAAAACACAAAGGGGATGTTTAGTGTTTTGAGTAACAAGTACTTAAACTTTGTTGATGCAGCGTTAGCTGCATCAGGAAACTCACATTTGGAGATATACAGTTGCAAGTATTCCAAAAGGAAATATACGCAACATCAGCTACTGACCTTGGTTTTATTGAAAGAGTATCTGAAGACCGATTACAGGAGTGTTGTTGAACTTGTTCAATTGATGGATCCAGTTAAGTCAAGAATTGGATTAAAGCAAGTTCCACATTATACTACACTTCATAAGTTCGTTAGAAGAATTAAATCTGTTTACTTCAATGGATTATTAAAGCAAACACTTGATCTGTTCTACTCACATGGTGAAAGAATAGAAGTTACTGCTATTGATTCAAGTGGATTTACCAGTGGTTATTGTAGTTACTACTATTCACTCAGAACAAAGAAGAAACGCAGATCATTCATGAAAGTAAGTATCTCTGTTGATACTGATAAGTTGATAGTTACTGGTTTTAAGATATCAAGTAAACCTGCCAACGATATAAAGCATGCAAAGACATTGTTGAAACAATGTCATCGAATTCGAAGGTCAAACTACTATGTAATGGACAAAGGATACGATTGTGAACCTATACATTCGCTAACAAGAAAAGAGTTCCGAGCAATAGCTATGATACCTTTACGGAACAGGAAGAGGAAAAAGATTAAAGGATTCTATCGTAGGAAAATGGTAAAGGAATTCAATGAGGAAATTTACCATAACAGAAGCCTAGTTGAAACTATGTTTTCAGTACTCAAAAGGAAATATGGGGAGGAGTTAAAGGCCAGAAAGTTCAGAAATCAGGTAAAAGAGATTAAAATTAAACTAATAGTAAACAACCTTGGCAGGTATGCCAAGGTTGTCTGTGTGATTCAAATGAGGATTTCTACAGAGCCGATAAAAAAGCTATATAAAAAGATGTTACACTAAAGAAAATATCCGGGTATCAACCTGGAGAGAAAAAAGAATTATAGAACCGGTCTAGAATACAACCATCCATCCGGTCCGGATATCTTTTTTACCATAATCCACTTCATGCATCAGGACACTCATTTCATCGAAAAGGCTTATACTGCCACCTTTTTTATACAACTGAGCCCCTTTTCCTGACAGGCGGACCTTTGCTCCCGCACCGCCACGGATAGTTCCCTTCAGGCGTGATCTCCTGTTATTTCCGTCAACTATCGTCCAGTCATCAATATTGACATCTTCCGGGGATGCATTGAACAACGTAATGGTCTCCAGACCGGGTTCATCACCAGCAGGGTCAACAAGAGCTGCAATTATCCTTATAGTACCTGCGGAAACTGCACATTTACAGGGTAAAGACTCTGAACCCACATCTTTTACGGTTATATCCTCTTTGCAGTGGCCTGTAATCTCATCGGTCACGAAACACTGGGACTGGAAAGCAAGGAACAAAGCCACCCACCGATTTTCTTCCGGCAGATGGATAAGTAATCCTCCATCATGATATGGAGCATCGGCCTCTTTCCATTTCTTTGAATTGCCCTGGTTCATGTGGATATCATGGATACCGCTGCCAGGCCTGAAACCAAAACAACTGTCCTGCAAATAGGTTTCAGGTCCCCATCTCTTTCCGAAGGCATATACGGTACCCTCTGTTGCAATCGCTGTTTTGATATAGTCCCGGATCTTTTCGTTCAGGTCATTATCAGGTCCCGGGATGTTGTGGTTAAGGCTTTCCATGGACGACAGGTCAAAGAGTCCTCCACGGACATAGTCCAGTGACATGTCCCTCTGATGCTCCAGGGATTTAAAACCCATATCAAAGCCTTCAAGCTTAGATATTATCGGGTGGGAGAAATCATCGTCGATAAAGTAGAGCAGTTCCGAAGGTGGAACATTTGATCTGACATTGACAGCAATGCGATGTTCCATCTGACCATCCTGTACAAGGATCTGGAAATGAGGACTTCTGCCCGTCCCATACCTCCAGTCTTTGGGCTTGCCCTTTAATACCCCATAGCTTTCAAGAGACATACAGGAACTTTAGTAATAACCAGCATTAAAAGTTTCCTATTGTTTTCTATTCGAAAGAAAGAAACAGCAGTTCCCCAGGAGATTTAGAATTAATATTAGTCCTTTTAAGACAAAAGCATCGAAAAAGCTTGCAAGCCACATGCTCAAGAACCCACATAGACATGAGAACCTGAAACGAAGCCTATTTCCCGAGTCTGCCTACATTAACACTGCAGGCATCGTTACGGAGTAACAGGCAATAGATACCTTTTCCCTTGATATCGGGAATATTTTTGTCCATGTACGTTCTCTCTTAAGAAAACATTAAATCATTTCCTGCCAGATAGTTGTTGCAGATAATCGTTGATAATACGGTGATAACTATGGCAGATGATACACAGGAAGTAAAGGATATTAAAGGATTCCAGCCAAGGTCAGTACGTTATGCGAAAGAGTTGAACGAAGATTTTGCAGAAGGGGTTTCGGCACTCTACAGTGCAGTCTGGGCCGACAGGGATAACGGACTTTCGAAGAAGAACAAGCATCTGCTCGTTTTTTCCATTGCCTGCTCCAACCTGAAGACAGAGAGCGCGATCAAGATACTTCAGAGACTTAAGAAATTCGGAGCCACCTCCGAAGAAGTTAAGGATGCCATGATGATAGCAGCATGGACAGGCGGGATACAGAATTTCACGGACTTTACCCCCAGGGTCCTCAAGGAAATGGAAAGGCTGGAGTTCTGAACCCCGGCTCATATCAAAACAAAAAGAGGAAGCAGAAAACGGATAAAGATAAAGATCTGGACCAGTAGTATAAAAGGCAGCCCTATCTTGAAAGCAGGATGCCTTGTCTTGTGGCGGAAAAGAGACATCCCTATTATCGAACCGACACTGCCACCAATGATCGCACATGTGAATAAGGTCTTTTCCGGGATTCTGCGCTCATTTTTTTTTGCTTTCCTTTTATCGATCCCCATAAGGGAAAATGCCACTATATTTACCAGCAACAAATACATAAAAAATATAAAGGATGTATCCATAGCCTTTATTTTACCATATGCCGTATAAATTTTTCCCGAAAACAGTTACAACAAATGTAATCTTCATAAGGAAAAAAATGGTATGCATCATTCATAAGTAATAGACAGGGTGGTAAATATGACAAAGAAATGGCTGATATTGATAACGATATTGATGCTTGCAGGCGTACTGATCAGCGGATGTACCGACAGTACAGGAGAAGCCGATAACGGAGAAGACATTGAAGAAACAGCAACCCTGGAAGATTCAACAGAAGATTCCGGACCTGTAGTTGACGACGGGCAGGACTATGCCGTAAGGATGGAATACTATGGCACGATGAAACCTTCCGAACTTGAAATAAACAGGGGTGACACGGTAGCCTGGAGAAATTATAAACCGCAGGGAACTTTTGTGCTCGTGAGCGACGACATGCTCTTCGAAGACCATGAAATGGATTCCAATGATGTGTTCACCTACACGTTCATCGAAAGTGGCACCTACACTTTCAGTGTTCAGGATGTCCCTGACATGACACTCACCGTAACGGTCAGATGAATTTGAGGCCCTCTGCCTCAAATCATTTTTTACCCGATCTTTTTATCTTTTTACTCCTCTTTTCTAAAATCGAGTGATATCGAATTCATACAGAACCTCTCACCTGTAGGTTCCGGACCGTCATCGAACACATGACCCAGATGACTGCCACATCTACTGCAAAGTACTTCCGTGCGCTTCATGAAATAACTGTTATCCTCCTGTCGGATGACACGGTCTTCCGAGATAGGCTTTGTGAAGCTTGGCCAGCCACTGCCTGAATCATATTTGTCCTCGGAACTGAAAAGTTCCTGTCCGCATGCTGCACACAGATAGGTCCCCTTTTCCTTCAGATCATAGTATTTTCCGGCAAACGCAGGCTCTGTACCTTTTTGTCTCAGGACTAAGAATTGGTCCCTTGAAAGGATCTGTTTCCACTCTTCTTCTGACTTTTCAATCTTTTCTGGCATCTTTTAAACTCCTGAACTTGAATCATTCCCCGAATAAAAGTGGCTGATCTTCGGATAAATAAATATCGAACAAAAAAATAATTTAAATATTTAGATAAATATAAATAGTCAGAGCGAGAAATTTATCATTGTCAAAAACAATCTTTATTCAGGGTATGGTTTTAGATCCGGCCAGGATCAAATTCGGGAGGATATGAAATGTCTGAATGGACTGCATATTTTGAAGACAACCGGAGATATGCATTGAGTAGAATCAGGAACATGGCACTTTCCAGACAATACAGGAAAGAGCTGTCCCTGTGGATCAATAGTTACCTTGACCCGTTTTATATTTACAGGGCCATTGCTGAAAGAAATAGGGATTTCGCAGATCCCTTTAACCTGATACGCACCGAAGCCGAGAAGGATCTCGAGTTCACTGTACTCAGTGCCACAAAGAAGGACAGGAACAACAGCGATGTGATATTGTTTGAAAGCAACCTGCTAATGTTATTTAACCTGCTACTGTCAGAGATCAGAGGATCCTTATCTAAGATTAAACCGCAATAGGCATAGTAGTGCAGGCCCCCTACAACCGTGTAGATACGGTATTCGTAGGACATGCCCAGGGAGAGAAGAACATCGGAAAGGCCGGGAACACAACTGGGAACATCCTGAGGAATAACAACGCATTTATGAACCTTAAGACATATTTCAATCATATGTCACAGGTCAAACGGCCCCTTTTGTTGATGATACTGGATGGATGGGGCTACACAGAGGAAAAAACTGGAAATGCGATTCTCGCTGCAAGAACACCGGTACTCGACAGCCTTGTTGAAAGATATCCTTCCTGCCTGCTGGAGGCTGCTGGAAGAGCCGTAGGACTTCCTGACGGCCAGATGGGAAACTCTGAAGTGGGACACCTTAACATCGGTGCCGGAAGGACTATTTACCAGGATTATACCAGGATTAACAAGTCAATTGAAGAGGGTTCCTTTTTCAAGAACCCTGTCCTGCTTGAAGCCATAGACAACGTGAAGAGGAATAATTCATCACTTCATATCATGGGCCTGTTCTCATATGGAGGTGTACACAGCCACATGAGCCACATGAGAGCTCTCGTAGAAATGGGCAAAAGAGAAGGACTTGAGAATGTGTATATCCATGCATTCCTTGACGGCAGGGATGTACCACCAAGAGCTGCACTGGAAGACATGAAGGAACAGGAAGAGTTCAGCAAAAAGATAGGTTTTGGCAAGGTGGCAACGGTATCCGGCAGGTACTATGCAATGGACCGCGATAAACGCTGGCAGCGAACTGAACTTGCATACGATGCGCTCACATTGGGCGAGGGGCTTATTGCAGGAGACCCGGTCACGGCTATAAAGATGGCCTATGACAGAGGTGAGAACGACGAGTTTGTCAAGCCCACTGTAATCGTGGATGAAGAAGGCAATCCGGTAGCAACCGTAAAAGATGGGGATTCACTGATATTCTTCAACTTCAGACCTGACAGGGCCCGCCAGTTGACCTATGCCTTTGTGAATAAGGACTTTGATGGCTTTGAAAGAAAGGCAGAACCTGATGTGTTCTACGTATGCATGACCGAATATGATGAGGAACTGGATGTGCCGATAGCGTTCCCTGCGGAGAGCATAAAGGACACGCTTGGAGAAGTGCTGAGCAAAGCGAACCTGAAACAGCTCCGCATAGCTGAAACCGAGAAGTATGCCCATGTCACATTCTTCTTCAACGGAGGGGAAGAAAAGCAAAATCCCGGAGAGGAAAGATGCCTTGTACCATCTCCAAAGGTATCAACATACGACCTGAAACCGGAAATGAGCGCCTACGAAGTAACAGAGGAACTTGTGAGTCACATCCGGTCTGGCAAATACGATGTTATCATCCTCAACTTTGCAAATATGGACATGGTGGGACACTCAGGGATATTTGATGCTACAGTAAAAGCGGTTGAAGTTGTTGACGATTGTGTAGGAAAGATAATCAATGCCCTGATAGGCGAGGGAGGGGCTGCATTCATCACGGCAGACCATGGAAATGCGGAAAAGATAATAGACTACTCAACAGGAGACGCACACACTGCACATACATGCAATCCTGTACGGTGCATTCTTGTAAATGGCGATGAGAATATCACCCTGAAATCGGGAAAACTTGCTGACATAGCACCCAGCATGCTTGAGATGCTGGCTATAGAAAAACCGGAAGAGATGACAGGTGATTCCCTGCTTTTGCGTAACTAGAACCACTGGTCAAGGGTCTGCTGGCCGCCTCCGGAAGAAGCTTCCAGGCGTTCCAGTGCCTTTGCCACCCTGTCATTGGAAAAATCATGTTCTTCGCAAAGGAAATCAATGACAGCCTCATTTTTGGGTTTGTTCCACTTCAGTTCATAATCATCCGAGACAGGGGGATTTGTAAAGAAATCCTTAATGGACTCCAGTTCCTCGATCTCCAGTTCCTTTGAGGTGAGAACTCTTTCAATACTTCCATGTTCTTTTATAAGTTTGAGGGCTTTCTTGGGACCGATGTTCTCAAGCCCCTTGTTGTAGTCAGTTCCCACGCAGAGGGCGATATCAATAAGTTGCTCACGGCTGATCCCCAGTTCTGCAAGTGACTCCTCAAGGTCGATCACCTCGGGTTTGACTTCCACGTAGATGTTCTTCCCGGGGAGTTTCCTTTTTCCTGAAACGGTCAGGTTCCTCACCACGGAAGGAGCACCGAACAGCAGGGAATCATAGTCCTGGGAACCAATTAGATCCGCATCCCCTTTCCTGACCATGTAGGCTGCCTGAGCCTCACCCTCGGAAGGTGCATCCACGAAAGGAATACCCATTGCAGCAAGCAGTTTTTTTGAGTCCTCGACTATTGTGGCATCCACCTTTGATGAGGCCTGAGCATATTTATATGCCTCTTCAGCAAGTCCTTGCTCACGGGCCTCAACCGACTTTAGCCTGGCATTCTCCCGGACCTCCGCGCGCTTTTCAATTGTCCGGGATTTGAACTCCGGAGGTTTGCCGTCAAAAACAAATACTGGTTTTATTTCCGCTTCCACGAGACTTGTGAGCCGATACAGTATTCCCGAAAGATGGGAGGTGACATTCCCATTGGAATCTTTCAGAGGAGTGCCGTCCCTCTGGCGGATAATGCTTAGGAATTGATAAAGAGTATTGTAGGCATCTATTGCAATTACTCTGGAAGACAATCCTGATAATTCTACGGGCTTCTTTATCAAGAGGTCCCCTATATCAGTCCCCATTTCACTACCTTCCTGTGTCCTAAAATTGATAAGAGAATTATTCGCTCAGCCTTACATCAATGACCGAGTCATCGTTAGCATCTATTTTCCCCACTCTTAAGATGTTCCCCACCCGATCAATAAGATTTGTCTTCGTAATCTGTACCTGATGAATGTCATTGTTGTCCTTGTTCTTATGCACAACAAGGAGATTTAGTTCTTTAAAGTCATTTTTTCCCAGTTTTGTGGCTATATTCTTTATCAACTGCTCAAACTCGGAGTATATAAGAATTTCAGAACATTTCCCAGCTTTCTTTATAATTCCTACCGGTTCTAAGTTAATGCGCATCTACGCACCTCTGGTTAGAATGGAAAACATTGAATCCCTGTACGTATCATCTTGTTAATATGGTTTTCGGACTGATTTGGAACATATAAATGAAAATGTGGAAAAGGAGATACCTTCATCTATAACGGGTCCTCTCCAGAGAGTTCATTACATCATCAACCCTCACAAGGACCTCGTTCATCTTCTTGTCAAGATTGGTCTCAACACTCTGGACATTTATCCTCAATGAACGTTCCTTTGCCTCAAGCATACTGTCTATTTTTCTAAGCCGCATATCTACCGAAAGGATCATAGCGGCCAGAGATCCTACCATTACGATGGCGGACAACACGATCAAAGCATTTGCCGGACTGTACTTGAACCTTCCGAGCCACTCATAGGTCAAAACAAACGCAGACACTACCATTACAACTGAGAATACTATATCCCGGCTTTCCATTATTGTTCCCTCTTTGATTATATGGGCTTCCTACGTATTTATATCATTTTCCATTCGTGTGAGAATTGGAATGATATAAAATATATATACGTATAACATATTTGAAGAAGATATAAATATTTGCAATAACGGGAGTTCATTGATTGAGTTCAGAGAAAAAAAGCATTAAAGAATACAAGCCAATGCTTGCAATGGCAGGTATCATTATAATCGTACAGATAATTGCCCTGCTTCTGGCTGCTCCTATGGTGGCCCAGGACATGCAGGCATTCGAAAATCCCGATGATGCCTCAAACAGCATTCTTTACATATTTGCAATACTCATCTTCACATTCCTGTTATTGGTGGCCATAAAAAGAGGCATGCAGTGGATCATACAACTCGTCATCCTGCTTGCAGTAGGCTCCACAATGTATTATGTGTTCTATGCCTTGCTGTCGCTTGCAGATATATCTCCCATGGCCAACAATGCAATATCTATTGCCGTTGCTGTGATCCTGACCGTATTACTCTACAAGTTCCCGGAATGGTATGTGATAAACACCGTGGGACTTATCATCGGCGCTGGAGCGAGTGCCATATTCGGTATTTCCCTTTCGGTAATACCGGTTATAGTCCTTCTTGGACTCCTGGCCATATACGATGCAATAGCGGTGTACAAAACAAAAC
Source organism: Methanolobus sp. (assembly GCA_033549165.1). Classification (GTDB taxonomy): domain Archaea; phylum Halobacteriota; class Methanosarcinia; order Methanosarcinales; family Methanosarcinaceae; genus Methanolobus. The sequence continues at coordinate 4,297 of JAWSUM010000004.1, read as the reverse complement.
ATATGATAGACCTTGCTGAAGGGGTCATGGATTTGCGCCTTCCCATACTGTTCGTGATGCCAAAGCACATGAAATACTCCTTTATAGAGGATTCATTCAAAAAAGAGGAAGGCGGGGAACGAGAAGCATTCTTCATGGGGCTGGGTGATGCCATAATGCCAACAATACTTGTGGTATCCGCAAACGTCTTCCTGATCGATGCATATCGCATAGGTGGATTCATAAATATCCCGGCATTGGGAGCCATGATAGGCACCCTTGCAGGATTTATCGCACTGACAGTCCTTGTGATGAAAGGAAAACCACAGGCAGGACTGCCATTCCTTAACGGAGGCGTTATCCTGGGCTACATAATAGGCGTCCTGATAGCAGGAACGCCCTTCTATTAAAGGTCATTCCTCTTCGGGGAGCTCAGAAACAATATTGCAGATCGTGCAGGCCTGGCTCCTGTCCTCTTTTTCAGGATCAGGTTCACTGAACTCAGAATCAAGGGAGCGCGTACCTTCCGCAAGGACGGCAGCATTGGAAATTGTGGATGCTATAAGGATAGCGTCGAATATCTCTTCCTTTGAGACCCCAAGCCTTTTTGCAACCCTCACATGGGTCTTTAGACAGTATTCACAACGGAGTGCGGAGGAAACCGCCACGCATATCAGTTCAACGGTCTTCGGGTCCATACGTTTGAACTCACGCATGACACTGTTCTCATATATCATTCTCGGGATGAACAGTTCCGGCATGTCCTTCATGAAATTAACTATGTAGGGAATCTCTCCATAGCGTTTTTCCACATCTGTGAGAATATCTTCCACAGCTTCATCGGTTTCCTGATCAAGGATCTTACGTATCTTTTCAATTTCCATGAGAACAGCCTCATCTGCTATAGAGCAGGAAGATTTTACCTAAATGACAAAACCAACCTCAGATTCACGTTTAATTTTGACCAATATATAATTTTTCATTTTGGAGGGAGTTATCCTTGCAAGATCGGAAAGTCTTATACCCTCATCGAATTCAAGGTTCTCTATCTTTTCATGGAACTCCTCGTATGGGAGCTTTACCCGCAAGCCGTCAAGCTGCAGGGTTATCGGAGCAGGTGTTAGCACCTCTTCTATCTGGGGAACCTGCTCATGTATCTCCTTCATGACCCTGGGAGGCAATACTGCCAGGGGATCCTTTGCAATTTCCTCACGCATCCGCTCCACGACCTCGCCAACCTTCTGGTTCATGATATCAAGCGAGCTCAGTTCATCCGACTTGCGAAGGCGATGAGCAACCCTTCCGATGTTACCTACGTACACATCAGCATTTGCCACTTCCCGGGTTTTGAGGTCCGGACCTCCTGTAACAACTTTGGGAATCTTCACGCCTTCAAGAAGCTTTGGTTTCTTGTTCTTGATACAATCACTGAAGGTCCCGAAGGAAAAGACTGCGATGTCATGCTCATTGATGAGCCTGCGCTCATAATCCGCAGAGAGCGCGACCCGCCTGCCCATTCCCCTGGCCAGGCCTATCATGTTAGTGTTAGCACCGTCCCTGCGCAGGTGTTCTGCAACATCACAGGCGGAGTGAGGCAGGTGATGGGAAGCCAGAGTAGGGGACACCACGGCTATTTCCGTACCTGTGAGCGGAGCCTTTGTGAGCTTGCCAAGCAGCTTCTTACCAAGCTCCTCTATAAGATGGACATCATCCCGGGGGATAAGCATGGTCAACGTGACCTCGGTAGCTGCCGGAACCTTCTGTATCAGATATCCTCCCAGGTCTTCCAGAAGTTCGGTGATAAGGGTGTGCTTATGAATACCACCTTCATAGATATACGGTTCAAGAACTGCAGCCATTATTTTTCCTCCTGTAGTTCTGCAAGCATCCTGTGACCTTCCTCTATCCACTCAGGTTTCAGGCTGTCCTCGCTCGCCACGAAGATGAAATAATTTTCCTTCATAGAATGATAACGCACCCTGAAACCCTCCGGAGTGGCCCTTATCGCCATTTCCACCAGTCTTGAAAGCAGGGTATGTTTAGGATCGGCGACTACCATATCTTTCAGGAAGACGATCTCCTTTTCAAGGTCTTCCTTCTGCCTTATCAGCAGAGTTTTCCTTTCAGGCTGCGTGACATTGCCACGGCTATATCTTGCCCACAGTTTTTCCAGCAGCGATGGGAGGTATTTTTCCTCATTGATGGTGATCTTGACCTCGTTCTTTTCCAGCGCCCCGTATCCTACCTCGGCAAAGTCCGATAAGTTCACAGGCTTCTGGCTTCCCCTCAGGACGATAGCCATCTGAAAAAGGGAATCCTCCGGCCTGATGACTACCTTTATCCTTCCTATGGCCCCTCCCAGTACAAGCTCCGAGATAACATCCGAAATTATGCTCCTGTAAGCTGCACCTTCTTCCGGCACCGTGGATTCCACAATGAAGGTTTCGAGAGGTTCCATGAAAGTTATTCCCCCACATATCCCGATACAAGCAAAGCACTTCCCACCGCACCGATGAGATGGGAGTTAGGAGGTACAAGCACTTTTATCTTGAGCAGTTCACTCAGCGCCTTTGGAACACCTTCGATGAGGGATGAACCACCCACAAGGATAAGGGGTTCCTTGACATCGACTTCCTGCAACTGTTGCTCATATATCTGTTCAACCACACTGTAACATGCAGCTGCTGCGACATCCTCAGGCGTCGCACCCTTCGCAAGGGAATTTACCAGTGACTGAATACCGAAAACGATACAGTAACTGTTCATGTCTACTCTTTCCTGCATACCCTTTACCGCAAGAGCTCCCAATTCGGTGATATCCACACCCAGCCTCTTGGCAGTCATGTCCAGGAAACGTCCCGATGCACCTGCACAGATACCACCCATGGTGAACATGCCAGGTATCCCGTCCTCGATGGATATGGCCTTGTTGTCCATACCACCGATATCAATAACAGTAGCAGAACCCTTTTGTTTATCAGCAAGATACACGGCTCCCTTGGAGTTCACCGTGATCTCTTCCTGTACAAGCTGGGCATTGAAGTGCTCGCCGATCAGGAAACGGCCATATCCTGTAGTCCCTATGGCCTGTATATCCTCACGTTTGACACCTGCCTCCTCAAGTGCACGGTCGAAGGCTTCCGTTGCACTCTCAATCACCTTGATGGTGGGCACCCATCCCGAACCAAGGATCTTGTCATCCTTCATGATAACGGCCTTGGTGGTAGTGGAACCCGAATCAATGCCTGCGGTCAGGCCGCTCTGGTGTTCCCTTGCAAGCAGATGCCTGCGTCTTGCAATGGTCGTGAGGGCTTCCATACGCGTCATCAGGGTCGCAGCCGTTGTGCGTTCCGTGAAAGAGTAACTGATAACAGGAATAGCCGAATGCCTGTGAATATACCGCCTCACCTCGTTCCTGACAATGGCAGCTTCTGCGCATCTGAAACAGGAAGTGATGAAAACACCATCCACATCAGCAATGCCTTCAACAACAGCCTTTGCCCTTGCCATCATCAGGCGAAGGTCAGGACTTGCAGCCTCTATACCGAATTCCTTTCCGATGTTGTCCAGGGAGGAAACATCTATCTCGGGATACACAAGCCTGGCATTGACAGATTTTGCCACCGACTCAAGTTCTCCCTGTACTCCGGCATACTCGGAACCGCAGGACACCAGGGCAACTTTAACAACGGCTTCTTCGCTCATTCTTCACCTTCCTTTTCACCTTTTGGCAGGGATTTTAAAAATTCGCCGATCTTGTACACGAACTCCCTGGCCTCATCGTCCCCTTCCGGGTAGTCCACTTCAAGGATGGGGATATCACGCTGGCGGATCAGGAACTTGGTAAGCTCGTTCGTGCGTGCACAACCCATGCAGCCAAAGGCCATGGGAGACTCGTTCACGATTATCCCTGCCTCCGCCTCATCTATCATAGGGCCCACTATCGCCATCCTCCCCCTGACACCTGCCGGCACTTCAATAGCTGCATACTTTAATCCCTCTTTAGGTTCTTCGGCCGTTATGTTCAAAGGTGGTGAGTCCACACCCACGGTGGATATCTTCTCCTTTATCTTTTCCATCATAGCAAGGGGTGTGTGTCCGAATCTCTCGACAAGGTCAGAAAGGATCAGACTGTTCGTAGGATAAATAATAACTTTTACCATAGTAATGCCTCATTAAGCGGATTCGATGATCTCTTCGAGTTTTTCAACCTCAAGCTTCTTCTTGTGATGGATCTCTTTCAGGGGGACCTTCTTATCATAATCATCAAGGGCCCTTCCTATTGTGGGAAGCATCTGGACCTCTTCCCTGAGATAAT